>NZ_JBKFGH010000032.1:0-44545 GCF_051233475.1 Neobacillus terrisolis
CCACGTCACCATGGACACCCTTGCGTTAAGCTAACCACTACAACTGCCTTCGTGGCTCGGGACTTACACCCTATAGACTGCACCCATGCCGGGCGCACAACTATCGAAAAAAGCGTCCGGGGACGCTTTTTTGTTTTGCTTATTGGATTAGAATCGATTTTTTTCGTGAGCTAGGTTAAGCTTTTCGTCAAGTTAAACCAGGTCACTCCACCATGTTCGGAGTCCGAAACTCCTTTATTGATGTAACCGTGATTTTCATAAAAGCGAATGAGATTTTCCTTACAGGTTAGCGTTATTGTTTCACGCTGACTTGTTTTGGCTTCATATTCAAGGTTGGCAAGTAACATTGAAGCGACTCCTCGTCCCTGAAAATCCGGGTGTACGGCTAAACCTAAAATGCTTTGATGGCACCCAGACGCTGGATTTTCTTTAATATTATTAAATAAGTCATCTGAAATAAACTCTGTTTCTATGACTGGACCATTGATTAAGCCAACGATCTCTCCATTCTCTTCGGCTATAAAAAAACTATCCGGAATTAGTTCTATCCGCTTTTCAAACGCTGCCTTGGATGCAGCTTCTTCTTTGGAGAAACAAAGGTTTTCAATCGTGACTAGTCTTGGTAGGTCCGTGTTTTTTACATTTCGAATCGTCAGCATGATGTCTATTCTCCTCTTTTTCTATGTAGTGACCGAATTTTGGGATTTTCTTATTAGTTGTGGCATCACGAATCTCCCTTGTGGCCACTTTGGTGATTTTTCTTCTTCGTTTTGGTCACATGAACCGCTCATGTAGCCACTTTTGTGATTTTTCTTCTTCGTTTTGGTCACATGAACCCCTCATGTGGCCACTTTCATGAATTTTCTTCTTCGTTTTGGTCAGTGGGAGCCCGCTACTGACCACTTTTGTGATTTTTCTTCTTCGTTTTGGTCAGTGAGAACTTGCTACTGGCCACTTTGACGGGTTTTCTTCTTTGTTTTGGCCAGTGAGACCAAGCCACTGGCCACTTTCGCGTTTTTTCTTCTTCATTTTGGCCAGTGAACCCCCGCTACTGACCACTTTTGTGATTTTTCTTCTTCATTTTGGCCAGTGAGACCACGCCACTGGCCACTTTGCTGGTTTTTCTTCTTGATTTTGGCCAGTGAGACCGCGCCACTGGCCACTTTGTATTTTTGGTCACTGAACCTCTATGTGACCACTTTGGTGCTACCATTATACAACATATTCCCAGCTCGCTTTTTTCAAATCAATCTGGAGCAAGAACTTTATCTAAGACTTAAGACGTAGAAAAAATTCGGACTCTACAAAAAAGGTAAAACATGTAATATTTAAGACGTTGAACAAATAAAAGTGGTGATAGTGGAAAAAGGTTCAGGGGGGTGAAAACAACTACATCACGATCACGATATTTCAGAAGTGTAAATATTTTATATTTTTTGGAAATATTTGCCACGCTACATCAAAATTATGATATGATTTTACTCGATTTTATTTTTTAAGGAGGAGTGTTATCTGTGTCTATTTTTACAAAATGGGCGTTTCGGAACAAAGCTGCGGTCTCATTGATGACGATTTTAATATTGGCCATTGGGGTTGTGAGCTACTATCGACTGCCAATGGAGTTCTTGCCCTCTGCGGATAATCCGCAAGTAACCATCATTACGATGGGGCAGGGTACGGACTCTAAAACAATGGAAACGGAAGTGACCACTCCGATTGAGCGCTCAGTTACCGGGATCAAAGGTAAAAAATCGGTCTATTCGACAACCGGAGACGGTTTTTCAAAGGTTGATCTATTTTTTGAAGCAGGTTCTGATATGAAACAGGCAAAGCTGGATGTCCAAGAGGCATTAGCCAATCTGCCGCTCCCATCTTACATATCAAAGCCAATTATTTCACAGCTAAATACCTCCATGATTCCCATCTCAAATATCGCGATAACATTTGAAGATGGCCTGACAGCTGAAAACCTAGAATTGGTAAAAGAAAAAATTGAACCGTTATACAAAGACATTGACGGTGTGGCACGAGTCGATACTTACGGGATTGAAGATTCAGTTGTTTCCGTAAAAATCGATAATCAAAAGTTTGCCGAAAAACAAGTATCCCTTCAAGCCGTTATGGGCCTTCTACAAGGTCAAAACACCGCTATTGCTGTCGGTGAAAAGGTCATCGATGGAAAAACAAGTAATATTAAGGTGATCGGTGACTTATCAAGCTTAGAAAAATTAAAAAGCTTACCGGTTGCACCAAATGTAGCACTTAAAGATATCGCAACGATCGAAGAAACAAACCAGTCCAATTTTATTAATCGCTTTAACGGAAACGAAGCCTTAAACATTAGCGTTACAAAGGACAGTCATTCAAATGCTGTAACAATAAGTAAAGACATAGAGAAAGTCACGAAGGAAATCAACAAAAAATTTGATGCACAAGAATCTACTATCTATGTGGCATCCGCTGATATGGTTCAAACGTCTGTTCATACGATGGTAAAAGAAGTTCTCCTTGGTGCTTTATTTGCAACGATTGTCATTATGATTTTTTTGCGTAATATCCGAACTACTTTTATTACGATTGTATCAATCCCGCTATCGCTTTGCTTTACTCTTTTCCTATTGTCACGCTCTGGAGTAACCTTAAATATTTTAACGCTGGGCGGGGTTGCGGTTGCAGTTGGGCGCCTTGTCGATGATAGTATTGTCGTCATAGAAAATATTTACCGCAAAATGCAAACAGAGAAATTTTCCGTTCAAATGGTCATTGATGCAACAAAGCAAGTCGGTGTTGCGATTACGGCCTCTACCTTAACAACAGTCGCAGTTTTCTTACCAATGAGTTTATTAAATGGCGGACTTCAAGAATTCCTATTACCATTTGCGCTAACCGTAACGTATTCCTTGCTAACTTCCTTGCTGGTTGCCTTGACGGTGGTTCCATTAATGAGTGCGGGATTATTGAAAAATACAAAGGTTCCTGAGCATAAGCCTGCTGTTCGCTTTCCAAAGCTTGTCACCTGGTCTCTTAACCATAAATGGATTGTATTCTCGATTTCTTTCCTTCTTTTTATCGGATCGATCGGTGCTTATTTCATAATTCCGAAGGGTGCAGTCGATAATTCTTCTGCAGACTACGTGACAGCGACACTACGCTTTCCAAACGAAACACCTTTCAAGCTCGTAAAAGAAGAATCAATTAAACTAGAAGAATCAGTACGTAAAATGGATGAAGTAAAGTATGTTTTCACCCAAGTAGGATCTTCCGCTGATTTAGCTCAATTTGGCCAAGTCGGTTCTCCAACAGAAGCCGTCTTCAGTATTTTATTAAAAGATAAAGATGATACGGATAAGATCCTCAAACAAATTGAAAACAAGAAAGACCAATATTCGAATGCCGTCTTAGAAGTAGCCACCGCTTCCTTCATGATGGGTGGTTCACGTACAAATATCACCATTGATGTCATTGGCGAAGAGCCCGACCAACTCGAAAACATAGCAAACGATATTAAAGACAAGGTTCAAGACATTAAAGGTGTAGAAGAAGTAACGACTAATCAAGATGAAAAGAAAACAATCTACTCTTTAACGGTTGATCCTGCAAAAAGCAACACAGAACAAATTGCTCAGCAGCTTGGGGTGATGTTAAATCAAACACCGCTCGGAACAGTCAAAATAAATGACAAACAAACAAAAGTAGTTCTAGAACCTTTACTAAACACAAAGACACCTGAGGACTTGAAAAACATTCCTATAATGACCGATAGCGGAATGGTACCAGTCTCTCAAGTAGCATCACTTGAAAAGAATGAAAGCTCAACTAGTCAATTTCATAAGGATGGCGAAACCTACCTTCGTATCTCTGCGACCGTAGATCCTGCTAAGCTCTCTGAAATTTCTACTAAGATTAACGAAGAAATATTCGGTGATAAAAAAGACAATAAAGGGATGGAACTTCCTGACGATGTCGAAGTATTGGTAGGAGGGGCAAGCGCTCAACAAGCAGATGATTTTACCGATTTGTTCTTAACGATGCTTGTATCGATCGGAATCGTATTCTTAATTATGGTGATTACATTCAAATCGATTAAAGCGCCAATTGCGATCTTAGCCTCCCTGCCACTTGCAGCTATCGGTGCGATTTTAGGAATCCTCATCAGCCGAATTTCAGTGGATATTACCGCGTTGCTTGGGGCCCTGATGTTGATCGGAATTGTCGTCACTAATGCGATCGTTCTGATTGATCGTGTTCGCCAAAATGAAGAAAAAATGACGATTCGAGAGGCGATTGTTGAAGCATCTGCAACAAGAATGAGACCGATTTTGATGACGGCCGTTGCGACAATCTGCGCGATGCTCCCGCTTTTATTTAAAGAATCACAGACCGGAAGCTTAGTTTCACAAAGCCTGGCCATCGTCGTCATCGGCGGACTTGCATTAGCAACACTCTTAACTTTAATCGTCATCCCATGCATCTACGAATTGCTCTACTTTAAAAAATCAAAAAAACAAAGAAAGATCAAATCAACAAACGAAGCTCTACCAATGTAAACATAGGGACGGTTCTTCTGCTTCTTTTTGAAGCAGAAAAACCGTCCCCCTGATTACCCCTGATTAGAAAAGAATTTGAATTCCAGTCAAGAACAGCCCAATGATAAAGCCACAGACAGCTCCGTTAACACGAATCCATTGAAGGTCTTTTCCGATTTTGTTTTCCATCATGTCAATTAAGGTTTCATTATCTAGCTTATCTAAATTCTCCTGCACGAGATCCCCAATTTTCGAATGATTATTTTCAACGAGAACAGTGATTTGTTCCTGGATCCAATTATCAATCTTAGGACTGTTTTCTTTTACGATCTCTACAAGATGATTCATCATTGGCATAAAATAAGTATCGGTAAAGGTATCCTCCTCAATAAGTTGTAACACACTGTGTTGAACTTTTTGCAGACTTTCCGTAATGGCTTGATCAGGCTCCCATGTTGCTATTAATGAGGTTTTCCATTTTTCAATCCCGTCAATGAGCTCCTGATTATCGTTCAAACCGGTTATTTCTTTCTGAATATATAAGAGTAATGCTTGTCGATTCGGTTCGTGCTCATGTTTTAAACTATTAACACCAGATAATAAAAGGTTCCGGACTAATTTCCCCATTTTCTCTTCAGTCATTAGATTCTGAACGGATTTAAGGGCAAACTGAAGAAAGCCATCTACCTCGATCTTGTTGAGCACATTCATTGATATTGTACCTAATTGCTGAATCGTACTCCCCTTACTTAACCATATTTCTGCCTTCTTTAATCCATAATCCAAAGCTTTCTTATCAACCTGTTCACTAAGTAAATGCGAACTAACCAATGGAATAAATTTGCTCAATTCTATATTTGTCAGTGCTGACTCAATTTGTTTTTTCACAAACGGGGTCATCTTTTCAGCATCTAGGGAACCAATCATCTTCTTGATGAAGACAATAAGATTTTTCCTAAAACGCTCCGTCTGTATTTCTTTTTCTAACATAACAATTAACTTATCTGTAAAATGAATATGTTTCACTTTTTCATGGATGCTTTCCTTAGAAAGCCAATCATTTTTTAATGTAGAAACGAGTGCATGGGTCATTCTTTGGCGATTATTGGGCAACAAAGCCGTATGAGGGATTCTCAACCCAAGCGGATGGCGGAAAAGCGCCGTAACAGCGAACCAGTCAGCTAAGCCACCTACCAGCCCTGCTTCAAAGCCCCCTTGAATTAAATCAACCCATAATGAACCTTGAAATGGGAGGGTTGAGAGAAAACCAATCCCCATAATGATTAATGAAATTCTTGCAATTTTTCTTGACTCTTTTGTTTGTTTTGGCATCGTATACTCATCCTTACTTTAAATCCATTTACTAAACCCTATCATATAGAAAAAATCCTCTTCCGACTATCTTAATAGTATAACTTGAATAAAAAAATTTCCATTTCTAAGAAATATTTTCTGTTCATGTCAAAAGCAAAGCCTGTCTGCTCGATTTTTCCAGACAGGCTTCTGATATTAATAGTTTAAACGGTACTGACTTCACCTTGATTGTGGACCTAAATATAATCGTTTACTGATGTAGACGGTAATGATTAAAAGCAGGTTAGGATAAAGAATGTAATAATATGTGTCCCACCAAACTAAACTGTGTAAAATCCCGATCATTCTTAGAAAGATTGTCACAGCAAAAATACTAATCGAAATGATGATATATTTCATCCAACCATTTTTCCAATCGAGCTTAGCAAGAATGGTTAAAAGGAGACAAGAGCCTAAATAATAAATAGTCGAAAAGGCATTTGTATCCTGGGAAATATTGTCAAAAAAACCAAAATCATAATAGCGAGCAGAAAAAAACATGATTGGGAAAATGTGAAAGGAAGCTAATAATGGTCCAATGACCAATAATAAAAGTAACGTATGCAATACCCCTTTTTGAGGCTTCATGATCATCCGGTTCAACCATTTCGCAAACGGAAAGTAAAAAATTAGTAGTCCTAACGCTGTGTACTCTATTCTCCACCAGTTATGCGTATAAATTTGTACCTTTAAGAAAAGCCATTCAACTCCGCTAAAGAAGCCTATAAAAGCAACACTCCACACCCAATTCTTTCGTAATACCGCAAGAAAGGTGGCCGCAACTGGCAACGCCAAGGCATTGGAGGCAATTGCGCCTAGATTACTATCATATACCGGATCATGTTTAATAATATGAGGGTAATACTGATAGCAATGAAGGAAAATATATATAACCGCTTCAATTAGGTAACCTGTACCAATCGTTGCCAATAATGTTAAAAAGATTCGGCTACTACGTGTTTTAAAATAAACATAAAGTAAAAGGATGAAGCTTAAAACAGTTAATCCGATATACCAATATGAATTAGAACTAATAAATGCTCACTCCTTTACTTTAATTATTTATAATAGTATTTCACTTTTTAACAGAAACAAACATAGGGGCGGTTCTTCTGCTTCCAAAAGAAGCAGAAGAACCGTCCCCTATGCGACTTCAGCATTAGATTTTTCGACTAGTTCATGTTGTGGAATTTTCATCAACTGAATCCATTTATTGATGGATGCAATCATAATGACAACTCCAAGTGTCAGCATGATGATGGAAATAACTCCGTTTATAACGTTGTAGCCTGGGCTAGCTGAATTTAAATAAACATTTTTAATCATCCAATATCCAGCTACATTTACTGTCACATAAAGGTAGGCAAGCGGTACTAAACAGGTCAGCATATACCATCGTTTATCTGCCACTTTGAGAATGACAGTAGCACCGATAATTAATCCGATCGAAGCCATTAACTGGTTTGATACTCCAAATAATGCCCAGACCGAACTGATGTCACCGGAGAATAGCAGGTATCCCCAGAAGAAACAAGCAATCATACTGGCAATAATGTTAGCAGGCAGTGAATCTGTCCGTTTTAGAGGCTTAATAAAATCGCCTAAGAAGTCTTGAATCAGATACCTTGAAACCCGCGTCCCCGCATCTATAGCTGTTAATATAAACACCGCTTCAAAAAGAATTACAAATTGGTAAAAGAACGATGCCAGATTTCTGAAGAATGGAATTTCAGTGAAAATATAAGTCATACCAACTGCTAATGTAACCGCACCACCTGTTCTGCCGGCAAGGTCCATGCCCACCTCTGAACTAAGCTCATCGAGATGAACGGTTTCCATTCCCAATGTAGCAAATTTCTCCGGTGCAGAATTGATCGCAAAGTAATCAGCGGGCTGCAAGGATACAGCGGCGACTAAGGCCATAACCCCTACCAAGCATTCAACGAGCATCGAACCAAACGCCACTCCTTTAATGTCTCCCCAGCGATTGATCATCTTAGGCGTCGTTCCGGAGCCAACAAATGCGTGGAAGCCTGAAATGGCGCCACATGCGATTGTAATCGAGATAAATGGCCAAACTGGACCAGCCACGATAGGTCCTCCGCCATTAATAAAATCTTTAACGACAGTAGGGAATTGAATTTCTGGGTTGACGTAGAAAACTCCAATAATTAAGGCAATAAATACACCAATTTTCATAAATGTACTTAAGTAATCGCGCGGTGCAAGCAATAACCAAACCGGCAACGCTGCAGCGAAAAATGCATAAATAGGAAGAATAAGTGCTAATGTCGTTTTTTCAAGTGTTAATAAATCACCCAACCATGTTCCGTTCAAATCATGTCCAAAGAAGATGGCAGCCATAATAAGGACAAATCCAACAATGGTCGCCCACTTTAAGTTCCCTGTCTTCTTATGGTACAAGCCAACACCCATCGCAATCGGAATCGTACTTCCTACCGCAAATGTTCCCCATGGGTTTCGCTCAAGTGCACCCAAGACAACTAATGAAAGTCCAGCCATTGTAATCGTGATAATAAATAACATCGCTAAACCTGTACAAAAGCCAGCCACGGGACCAAGCTCTTCTTTTGCTACCTCGGACAACGATTTTCCGTTACGGCGCATCGATGCAAATAAAACAACCATATCATGGACTGCGCCTCCGATAACAGCACCGATTAAAAGCCAAAGTAAACCTGGCAAATAGCCGAATTGAGCGGCCAGGATCGGACCAACTAACGGACCAGCTGCTGCAATCGCTGCAAAATGGTGACCAAACGCCACCCATTTATTCGTTGGTACGTAGTTTTGCCCGTCTTCAAGTTTATAGGCCGGAGTCTGCTTTGAATCATCAAGCTTTAAAACTTTAGCTGCTAAAAACGTACCATACAAACGATAAGCAATTAACAGAATACATATGGCACCTATTACGATCGTAGCTGCATGCATTCTTTCATACCTCCTCCATCATTTTGTTAAGAACACCTTTATCTTACAAAATGAAAACGGATTTTTTCCTTTTTTGCTATGAAATGCAAAAATGGAGAGGTAAGTTGCAAAATAAAGGAGTTGAAATGCAACCAGTCGATCGACACTATAACCCGATATTTTGCTTCAATTCTTTAACATAAGTCCTGCTGACCGGCACTTTGGACCCATCCTTCATTAGAAGATTATAGGTAGAGTTAAACCAAGGCTCAATTTCTGCGATATGGTCCAAATTCACAACATAGCTTCGATGGACGCGAAGAAATTGATCCATGTTCAACTTTTTCTCCAACACAACGAGCGCTTCGTTGACTTTAAATTCTTGCTCCATTGTTTTAATCGTACACTTACCGTCATTTGTTTCTACATAAATAATGTCAGGATGAGTTAATAAAATAATTCTATCATCGACGAGAATGGCTATTTTACCGTTGTGTTCGTTTTTGTTCGGTATATGCATGGGAATCTCCTTATTCCCCATATGCTGGATTTTCCTGATTTTACTTAAAGTTTTTTGAACTCGAGCTTCATCAAATGGTTTTTGGATATAATCGACAGCATTTAACTGAAAAGCCTGAAGCGCATATTCGTCATAAGCCGTCGCAAAGACAATCGCTGGTGCAGGCTCAATCGAATTCAATCGTCTTGCTAAACTTAACCCGTTATCATCGGCAAGCTCAATATCCAAAAACACAAGATCAGGATTAAGCTCAAATATCCCTGAAACCGCATCCTCTATGCAATCACTTTCCCCAATAATCTCAACTTGCTTCGTTTGAATAAGGAGATATTTTAATTCATCTCTCGCCAAAGGTTCATCATCCACAATATAAGCTCTCAGCATGGTTTTCTATATCTCCTTTCCTATCAAATGGAATCGTAATGGTAATATTTGTTCCGAAATTCGCTTTACTTTTAACAGAAAAATGGGCTTGACCGTTATAAATTCCTTTCAGTCGTTCATTAATATTAAAGACTGCCATGCCATTTCCCTTGTTAGAATCCACAACTTGTTTACCCAGCAATTGAACCTTTTCCTCCGAAATTCCCGTACCATTATCCGCAATGATGATATGGATTTGACTGTTTTCAGAAAAAATCCTGATCGTAATCTTCCCTTTTGTTTTACTTCCCGGAAAGCCATAATGAATCGCATTTTCCACTAATGGCTGCAAAGTAAACGGTGGGATTAGGACGTTTTCAAGCCCTGGCTCGATTAATAAATCGACGCAGTATTTATCTGGAAAACGAGTTTGTTCCAAAGATAAATATGCCTTCACATTTTCTAATTCTTTTTCTAACGAAATGACCGTCTGCCTTGCTCCCTGAAGATTGCCACGTATAAAGGAACTCAATTGGATGAGCAGCGTACGTGCTTTATCCGGATCGGTTCTGCACAGTGCCGAAATGGTGTTAATGCTATTAAATAAAAAGTGCGGATGAATCTGTGCTTGCAAAGCCATAATCTCTGCTTCCTTTAAGAGCTTCGTTTGCCGTTCTGCCTCAGCTAGCTCTAATTGAGCAGAAAAAAGATTAGCCAGCCCCTCTGCTAATTCGCGCTGGACCTTATCTAGTTTTCCTGCCTCCGTAAAGTACATTTTCAAAGTACCAACGACCTTGTTTTTCACCTTTAACGGTAAAACAATCGCTTCCTTGAGCGGGCAATCTTCATGCATACAAAAGATCTCTTGTTTCGATGTTGCAACGGAGATATTCCCGCTTTTCAGTGCACTAATCGTCAACCCCGTCACAGGTTTTCCCTTTGGAATATGGTGATCGGATGCGGCTCCGACATGGGCCAAAACCTGATGATTATCGGTAATCGCCACGGCGTCGGCATCCGTCAGCTTTAACATAATTTTTGCGATCGCATTACAGGAATGAATGTTTAACCCTTGACGAAAGAATGGTAAGGTTTGATCAGCGATTTTAAAGGCAAGATTCGTTTGATTTGCACGAGTCCGTTCATCATCACGCATGACCCATTGAATAATGAACATAAACATCAACGTTCCAAACCCATTAACCGCAATCATTGGAAAAGCTATTAGCTCAACTAGGTTCCAGGCCTGGTCAAATGGTTTAGCTGTGGTGAGGATAATCAGCATTTGGATTGATTCCAAGGCTATCCCGGTCGTGACCGCGAAAGCAGAGGTAATCTTTTTGCCATTTTGCTTCCTTTTCATTCCTAAGAAACCCGCTACGATTCCGGCAATGATGGTGGAAATCGCACATGAAAAAGCCGTAAATCCTCCCATGGTAAAGCGGTGGATCCCCGCAATCAGCCCTGCACCGATTCCAACCATCGGCCCTCCTAGTAAACCGCCAATAACAACACCCATAACTCTTGTATTGGCCAGTGCCCCCTCCGAATGGATATCAGATAGCCACTCCGTCTGGCTAATAGTATTTTGATAGATTTCGATTCCCGTATAATTGCTGATCACCCCAAACATCCCAAACAGGAGAATAAGGGCAATTTTCTCATATACTTTGTGATCTCTTTGAACAAGTTGTTGAAAGGACTTCATTTGTAAAAGTAAAAAAGCTACGATAACAATGATTCCAACCTTTTCAAGCATAAACGGAACTAAATTAATCATTTAACCGCTTCCCTTTTTATGTAATGGCTAACTCGCACTAGAATCCATTTTTTTCACATTATACTACAAAAGCCCAACCACTTCTGAATATTCACAAAAGTTTCAGAGGCCGTTCTTCCTTTGAAACACGGGTAGCAAAGGGGACATCAACTTTCTCGAAGCTAATTTCTTGATAGTAGCCAAAAAATTCCAACCTTTTGATACAATTAAAAATAGTTCGAGGTTAGGCTTAACTAAAGAAATTTAATTTTTCCAGAAATCTAGAGAATAATAGCAATGGGACCGGACTATGCTTATAAAAACATGAGTACCGCCATCGCCAAAGGGGTTAATCACATGCTAAAACGGAATAATCTACTCCGCCTGCTTAAAATTTTGATACCGATATTGTTCATAATCTTAATAGGCTTTGAAGGTAAACAGGAACTCCAAAACATTGATCCATCACGATTATTACTGGAAATGAAAAGCATTACCTTTACGAAATTGGCAACAATGTTTTTCCTTGGATTCATAGCAGTTGCAACGATGTCCCTTTATGACCTGATTCTGGTAAAAAAACTTAATATCCACATCCCGCTGCTTAAGTTGTTTAAATACTCATGGATAGCCAACACCTTTAACAATATTTTCGGGTTTGGCGGTTTCACTGGAGCCGGTCTCAGGGGTTCATTCTATAAAAAATACACAAATGATACTCGTAGCCTTGTCTCCTCTATTGTTTGGGTAACCCCTTTCTTACTCACTGGACTTTCCATCTTGGCATGGCTTCCGATTTTTGACATAGTAAGCCTGGCGAGAATCTATAGTAATCATCCATGGATTTTCTATCTGATTTGTGGAATGGCCCTGTATCTACCAGGGTATTTGGTTGTGCTTTATTTTACTAGAAAAAAAGGTCACGGTTCTTCATGGAGCAAATGGAATAACTATGCAATCCTTGCTTCTTTGGTTGAATGGCTTTTTGCCGCCATTTTACTTTGGGGAATCAGTCATGTTCTTGGCAGCAGTGTCCCCTTCCGTTTCATCCTTGGAGTCTTTTTGGCTGCGGCTGCTACAGGAACAATTAGTCTTGTACCTGGTGGTCTTGGTTCTTTTGATTTAATGATGTTAATTGGAATGCACTATTACGGAGTAGATGAACATTTGATTTTAATGATTTTGTTATTTTATCGTGTATTTTATTATTTGGTACCATTTATAATTGGTCTTATTTTTGCTTCAACTGAAGCAGCGATCTACACAAAATCATTACTATTAAACTCAAAATTTGGCCCTTTTCTCACTCGATATAACTATATTCCAGAGAAATACCTTTCCAACTTAAGCCATTGGGCTCTCGCAATACTGGTTTTTTTCAGCGGGATTATCTTGTTGGTATCTGCTGCTACACCAGGAGTACTCGTAAGAATGAAATTTGCAGAAAAACTTCTTTCGGTTCCGATATTGCACCTCTCACACCAGCTGTCTGTTACAGCAGGGATATCCCTTTTGTTGCTTTCACGAAGTATACAGCTCAAGGTAAAGAATGCCTATCAGTTAACGTATTTCATTTTGATTGTTGGCGCCATTTTCACTTTTTCAAAAGGATTTGACTTTGAAGAAGCATTCTTTCTAATTGGAATTGCCCTCCTGTTGAAAGGGAGTAAAAAGCGTTTTTACCGGGAGGGGCATCCCCTATCCTTTCGTGCTTTTTTGATTATGAGTGCCCTTATGATTGGCTCAATGTTGACCTACATTTCAATTGGCTATTTGGACCAGCCCTACGCGAAAATCAGGGTTCCAATGCAAATCAAAGATCTCCTTGTTAAGCAACCGACAGACCTTCTGTTTTCCGCTGTAATTGGATTTGTATTTGCGATTATTTTCAATTTGCTCGGGTTCAGGTTCTTGGCAGGGAAAACAGAACCCCTTCAACTAAAGGTAGGAGACTTGAATGAGTTTCTTAAAAACCACAAAGGGAATGAACTTACTCATCTTGGTTTTCTTGGGGACAAGCAATTTTTTTGGTCGGAGAATTTTGATGTGGTTATGCTTTTTAGTAAAGTATCCGATAAATTAGTTGTCCTAGGTGATCCCATTGGAAATCCCGCTTCCTTTCCAAAAGCAATCGACGAACTTCAGCAATATGCTGACATTAAGGGTTTGACGCCGGTCTTTTATCAGGTGAAAAAAGAGTGGCTTCCTCTCTATCATGAATATGGCTACCAATTTTTCAAGCTGGGTGAAGAAGCGTATGTGGACCTAGATGAATTTAATCTTACCGGAAAGAAAAAAGCCACATTGCGGGCAATCAAAAACAAGTTTATCCGTGAAGAATATATGTTCCAAATTATAGAACCTCCCTTCTCAGAGGAATTTATAACAAATTTGAAGATTATTTCCGACGAATGGCTTGGAAAGAGGATGGAAAAAGGATTTTCGCTCGGCTTTTTTGATCCGAATTATATTCAAAAAGCTCCTGTGGCGATCCTTACAGCCCCCAATGGATCGATCTTAGCATTTGTAACGATTATGCCGAGCTATGACAAAAATAACACTATATCCATTGATTTGATGAGGCACCTAAACAAAGTTCCAAACGGTGCAATGGATATGATTATGATCTCCCTTATGCAGTATGGTAAAGAACAAGGCTATAAATGGTTCAATCTAGGCATGGCCCCTCTCTCCAATGTTGGTAAAAATAAACATGCCTTTTTTGATGAAAAGGTCGCATCAAAAATCTATGAACATGGCAACTATTTTTATCAATTCGAGGGAGTCAGAAAATATAAAGAAAAATTCGCAAGCCGTTGGGAACCGAAGTACCTAGCTTTCAGAAAAAGAACATCACTCCCCATCACAATGCTTCAACTATTAAAACTAATTTCAAAAGCGCAGAAGAAAGGCACAGAGGGGGGCGCAGAAGGGGGCGCAGAGGGACGGTTCTCTTGATTCAATAAAATAATAGATGGTCATTTTCTACCCATTTTTAGTAATGAAATCTAATCCTGCACCATAATAAATAGTAATGAGGCTGGAAAGGATGGATTAGATTGACAAGAAACTATCACTTGGATCCTGGGTATATAACAATTCCTAGCGCTAGTAAGATAGTCAGACAAAAACTAGGCATCGTGACGGATGAAAAATTCTATTATATTAAAATATTGAACGGTGCCAAAAAAGGCTGGTTTAGCGGAAAAATGCACGGGAGAAGAATGTTTCAGGTGCGAAGAAATGAAATCATCCAATATGCCGAGGAGTTGCTGCAAGCAGAAAAATATAATCTATTTACTTTTGGAAGTCATACCAGTAAAAATGAATAACTATTGACCATTATTGCACATAAACACATTTTATTGAGATAATAGTTTAGAATCCTTCCGAAATAATGATGTAACTTTCTGTATAATTGTTGTATTATTCTAAATAATAAGACAATTATACATGAGGTGATTCTTGTTGAAGAAAATGATCCAGTTATTATTCGGAAAACCATTTAAAAAAGAAAATAGTTTTATTTCTAAATATTTCAGATTTACGTATTGGGGAATGATTGCTTTTTACTTTTTCTCATTAAGCCTGCTTGGATTAAGTACATTTTATAATATAAGTGCCCTAACTGGATTGGTTATTTGGGGTGTTTTCCTGCCGGTTACTTTCAGATTAACCTATAATCTCGTTGGTAAACTGAACGGCTTAGAAAAAGAAGGATGAGATTCGCAGCCAATCCGGTTAAATCCTACTATCTATCACTTTAATTACAATAGCTAAGATATTGAGCGGACATAGAGGCCCTTATTTTAACAAAATAAACCTTTTTCTAGACTTTAGAGGACACAGAATCCGTTATTTACAGAAAAACCACTGTTTAATGCCGATTTTTGATCAAATAGCGAATCTGTTGTCCGCTTAGCCTATCAAAACAACCTTTTTCGTGAAAATAAGGGCACTGATGTCCGCCAAAAAATAATTGCCAATTAAAATGCAGGAAATTATACAGGAGTACACCATTCATTGAACCTCAACAAATAGATATATTCATGAAAAATGACTAACAAATTACCGTGCAATTTGTTAGTCATTTTTTATTACATTTTTAATGTTTGCTAAAAGGTTAAGGAACACTGTATCAAGATGTTAGGCCCTTTAACTATTAATATATCAGGTATTTTCCCAACAAACACGTATACCTATTCCTGGTACACAAAAGCGTCAAATCCAGCATTCTTTGCTCTGTTTGCCAATTCAATCGCATTTTCTTTTACTGTGAAGGCCCCGATCTGAACTTTATACAGGTTGTCTCTCAGTAATACAATCGCGTCAAACCCTTTGGCTTTTGCCTCGTTTGCAAGACTATCTGCATTGGATTTATTACTAAATGCCCCGATTTGAACTTTATATAAAGTCGTAGGTTTTTTAATTAAATTAAAAGCTCTTGCTAAGCCATTAGCGTGTCCTCTCGCAATACTGGCTAAAAAGCTTGCGGACTTCAATTTGCTGGCATCATTCGCATTATCAATAAACCCATTTTCAGTTAATAATGCTGGCATATTGCTTTCTCTTAACACATGAAAATTGGCTGTTTTTTGACCACGATTTGTAAAATTTGTTTGCTTAATGACCTCTTCATGGATGATAGATTGATATGTGGTCGTTGGTGCTCCAACTCCTGGATAAATATAACTTTCGAAGCCTGTCCCGCCACCTGCATTTATATGAATGGATAGGTAATAGTCTGCGCCCCATTGGTTAGCAGCATCTGTTCTTTGACTTAGACTCACTGTCTGATCACTTGTCCTACTTAAAAGCAACGAAACACCTTCATATTCATTTACGAGGATATCTCTAAGTGATAAGGCTATTTGTAACGTTAGATTTTTTTCTTGCAAACCGTTCCCCACTGCACCAGGGTCTGAGCCCCCATGACCTGGATCAATAAAAATTTTCACCATATTGTATTTTCACCTCCGTACCTATAATATGAATTAAATTATAGGATTGCTTGGACACTACTATATGATAAGTTCATACACCCTACATAATCGGGCACGGATTGTCGGATGGATACTTTCTGTTCCTGCTATTCTTTTGATAAAGGAGGTCAAATAAATGGATTTGCTTAAAAACATGAATGGAGCACTAAAGTATATTGAAGATCATCTGACTGGAGAAATAGATTTTAAAGAAGTGGCCAGGCAGGCGTTTTGCTCCGAGTATCATTTTAAAAGGATGTTTTCTTTTCTTGCCGGCATTTCTCTATCAGAATACATCAGACGCAGACGCCTTACTCTTGCAGCATTTGATCTTAAAGACACAAACGTAAAAGTCATAGATATTGCAATCAAATATGGGTATAACTCTGCTGACTCATTTACACGGGCTTTTCAAAATTTACATGGCGTGACTCCGTCAGAGGCCAGACAGACAGCCTATTCACTTAAAGCTTTTCCTCCAATGACCTTCCAGCTTTCAATTAAAGGAGGAACTGAAATGAATTATCGAATCGTTGAGAAAGAAGCATTTCGGATTATCGGGATTATGAAAAGAGTTCCAATTATTTTTAACGGAGTGAACCCTGAAATTGCCTCGATGTGGCAAAGCTTAACTATGGAAAAAATAAATAAGCTTAAAGGTCTATCCAATGTCGAACCAATCGGACTTATTAGTGCATCTACCAATTTTTCTGAGGGTAGAATGGAAGAAAAAGGAGAGCTGGATCACTATATTGGTGTAGCAACAACAAAGGAATGTCCCGAGAACATGGCACAGTTGGAAGTTCCAGCATCAACTTGGGCTGTATTCGAAGCAATCGGGCCATTTCCCGAAACGCTCCAAAATATTTGGGGACGAATCTATTCCGAATGGTTCCCTTCCTCCAACTACGAACAAAAAGAAGGTCCAGAAATCCTCTGGAACGAGAGCAAGGATACTACCTCACCAACCTTCAAAAGTGAAATTTGGATACCGGTTTTGAAAAAGTGACACGGGGACGGTTCTCGTGCGTCCAAAAGGACGCATGAGAACCGTCCCTCTGTTTCCCTCTGTTTCCATTGACGGAAACTCTTGGTATTGCTAGAATTATCCTGACATAACTTTTATAGATTCAGAGATTTGAATCTAAATCTATAAAAACATATTAATCAAAGGAGTAATACATAATGAAAAGAATCGTAACACTTAGCACTCGAAAACTGATCGATACTGTGAAGCATGGTGGATGTGGAGCATGCCAAACATCTTGTCAATCAGCTTGCAAAACTTCTTGCGGAGTTGCTAATCAAAAGTGTGAAAACACAATGAACCATTAAGAAGCATAAAAATTACCGCCCAACTGCCAGACAGCTGGGCGGCCCTTTTTATGTTCAGAAGGAGCCTGATTATTTAGTATGATTCATCAATATAAATTAAACGGATACAACATTGTGCTTGACACCTACAGTGGATCGGTCCATGTCGTGGACGACCTCGCCTATGATATTATCGCACTTTTCGAGCACACTCCAACAGAAGAAATTGTAAACATGATGGTAGAAAAGTACGCACAAGATTCTGCAATCTCAGAAAGTGAAATTCGTGAAACGATCGCCGCTGTTGAAGAGCTTAAACAGGATGGACAACTCTTTACAGAAGATGAATATAAGAATCTATCCGTAGATTTAAAATCCCGAAAGACTTATCTAAAAGCGCTCTGCTTTAATGTTGCCCACACCTGTAACCTTTCCTGTGACTACTGCTTTGCCAGCCAGGGAAAATACAACGGCGACAGAGCGATCATGACCTTTGAGGTTGGAAAAAGAGCAATCGATTACCTCCTTGAAAACTCCGGACATCATCGCAACCTCGATATCGACTTCTTCGGGGGCGAGCCGCTGATGGCCTGGGATGTTGTCAAACAGGTAGTGGCTTATGCGAGAAACAAGGAAAAAGAATACAAAAAGAACTTCCGTTTCACGTTTACCACAAATGGCATGCTGCTAAACGATGAGGTAACCGAATTTTTGAATCAAGAAATGTACAATGTCGTATTGAGCCTTGATGGTAGAAAAGAAGTCCATGACCGTCTTCGTAGAACGGTAAATGGTAAAGGCAGCTACGATTATATCGTGCCGAAGTTCCGAGAATTCATCGAAAAACGTGGCGACAAAGAGTACTATGTCCGTGGGACCTATACCCACAACAATGTTGATTTCACCAATGACATCTTTCACATTGCTGATCTTGGTTTCGACAAGCTCTCGATGGAGCCAGTTATCTGTGACCCACGGGAACCTTATGCACTCACCGAGAAGGATCTCCCGGAAATTTACAACCAATATGAAATTCTCGCAAACGAAATGATCAAGCGCGATGAAAACGGTAATGGTTTTACCTTCTACCATTACATGCTTGACCTGTCAGAAGGACCATGTATCCAAAAAAGACTGACTGGATGCGGCTCCGGAACCGAATATCTCGCAGTGACACCATGGGGTGAGCTCTTCCCTTGCCACCAGTTTGTCGGGGATAAAGAATACAGCATGGGTAACATCTGGGACGGAATCACGAAACCAGAGATTCAATGCCAATTTAAAGAAAACAATTGCTATTCGAAGCCAGAATGTCAGGACTGCTGGGCCAAACTTTACTGCAGTGGCGGCTGCCCTGCCAACGCCCTGCACGCAACAGGCTCTCTAAATGGAACCTACGACTTTAGCTGCGACATCTTCAAAAAGCGAATCGAATGCTCAATGATGGTCAAAGTAGCAGAATCCATGCGAGAAATGTAAACAGAGGTGTAAACAGAGGGACGGTTCTCCTGCTTCAAAAAGAAGCAGGAGAACCGTCCTCTCACTTTACCCTCGCTTTAATCTCTCTTCTTGCCCTCTTTCTTCTTTCCTTTTTTGTCCTCGTCCTTATGATTTTTCTCTTTCTCTTTCTCTTTCTCTTTCTCTTTCTCTTTCTCTTTCTCTTCTTCTCTTTTTCTCCGTTTTTCCTCTTCCTTTAAGAGGTCACTAAGCTGTTTTTCAATGGAGGATAATTTGAATTCAGTCTGCGAAAGTTCCGATAAAGACCCTGAAAGTACTTCTTTAAAAATTTTAGTTACAGTAGATCCACTTGAGTCGACTAAATAATGATTTTCATCCGTCTTATCGTATCCCAGCCAAACTGCTCCTACAAGTTCTGGAGCGTAGCCGACAAACCAATGATCCTTTGAACCACTTGCGTTGGCAAAAGGAAGTTCTGTTGTACCAGTTTTTCCGGCTATCTCCAAACCATCTATTTGAGCCTTTACTCCTGTACCTTCTTCCACAACCCCCTTAAGCATATAGGTGATTTTCTGGGCTACAGCAGAATCCGTCACTTTAGTAGCATTATGATTCCACTTTGCAATAACAACTCCATCGGCGTCTTCAATTTTTTGGATAGAATGTGCTTCCACCCTTACTCCATTATTGGGGAATGTGGAATACGCTTGAGCCATCAATAACGGTGAAACCCCTTCATTCATGCCACCAAGAGCTAAACTAGGATTATAATCCGCTTCAGTTAATTTAATTCCAAAGCGCTCCACTGCGTTCGTACTGTAATTGAGGCCCATTCTCTGCAATAACCATACCGGTGGTACGTTGTAAGAATGAACAAGTGCATCATACATTGTAACCTCCCCACGGAATTTCCGATCATAATTCATAGGCTTATATCCATCTATTTCAAGAGGCACATCCTTCAATTTATCAAAAATATCATAACCTTGTTCTAAAGCAGGAGTATACGCAGCCAGTGGTTTCATCGTTGACCCTGGTTGGCGTTTTAACTGAGTGGCACGATTAAAGCCTCGAAATGTATGTTCTCCTCTTCCCCCTACAAGTGCATTTATTCCACCAGTTGAAGGGTTAATGAAAATGGCTCCACTTTGTAACAATTGGTCCTGTTCACTTACTGGAAACAACGCTTCATCCTTATACACCTGTTCAACTGCATTCTGTATAGTAGGATTTAATTCCGTATAGATATGAAGGCCACCTGAAAGTATTTCATTTTCTGTAAGCCCATATTTTTTTATTGCCTCTTCAATAATGTTATCTACATAATATGGGTATTTCCCTTTATATTCATCGATCTTTTTACCCGCTAAGACAATAGGCTGTTCTTTTGCTTTAACTATTTCGTTTTTACTGATATAGCCTTCCTGTTCCATTAACGATAATACAATATTTCTCCGCTCCACCGATTTTTCCAAATCTTTTAATGGGGAGAGATAGGAAGGCGCTTTTATAATCCCAGCAAGCATTGCCGACTCACCAAGTGTCAATTCACTAACATCTTTACCAAAATAAGTTTGTGCAGCCCGCTGAATCCCCCATGCACCTTCTCCAAAATAAATCTGATTCAGGTACCGCTCGATAATTTCGCTTTTTGAATAAGTTCGTTCAATTTTTTTTGTCAAAATCAGTTCTTTAAACTTTCGAGTGTAAGTTCGTTCATGCGTTAAAAATGCATTTTTGGCTAATTGCTGTGAAATGGTACTTCCTCCCGCTACAACTTCACCACTTAATATGTTTTGGGTTAATGCCCGAATAATTCCAAAGTAATTTATTCCGTTATGTTTATAAAACCGCTGATCTTCTGTAGCAATAACGGCATTTATAACATCTTGAGGAATCTGTGTAAATCGAACTCCTTCAATATTTGAAGCGGCAATCTTACTTGCTACACCGCCATTCTGATCATAAATAATTGTTGGCTGTGGAGCAGGAGCATCCAATTTACTGACATCACTCGTCCATATTAAAATATTGAGTAAAAGAAAACCAATTAATGCAACCGCCGTACCAATCGTTAATATCTTCAACTTCATACTTTTAGAATTCAACTTACTCCATATCTCTTTTTGTGATTTTCGTTGTTTCCTTCTTTCCATTCTTCCCACGTTTTTGTTCCTACCTTCTAATCCGTTGATGTTCATACCTATATTATTCATAGGATCTAGTCCTTTTGTGACCGTAAAAACAGAGGGACGGTTCTCCTGCTTCAAAAAGAAGCAGGAGAACCGTCCCCATGTTTCACTTTTTCTTTACATCATCATTTGGCGAATTACCTGTTCCGTTTTTGTTTTTGCTATTTGGTGTACCAAATATTTGATTATCTTTTGTTATTTTGGCTCCCTCTAAAAAGTTATCCTTGGTTTTCATTCTGATCATCTCCTATATTTTATTGACCAACAACCATTACCTATTATCTAATTCGCCCCTTAATCCCGTTATCACCAATAATCGTCTCACCAATTTTCGGCTTACTTGCAAGCTTGGAGTCCTTTGTTTCAATTTTATTCTCCGCTTCAGTATCTCCAGTTGATATTAAAGGTTCTCCTACAAAATCATAAGAATTTCCGTTTTTTTGCATTCTTAACTCTCCTTTCTACCTTTCCTATTATCTGTTCAGCAGACACGAAACATGCACGAATTACAGCCAGACTTCAGAGGGCCAAGGCTTTGATTTATATCCTATCTAGAAAGCTGTTCTTCCACATCTTTTCTTATTCTCCCCATCCATTTATCCAACTTTTCATTGTCAAAAAGATCATTCAGTACCATTTGGCAATGTAAAATAAAGTGGAGATTTTTCTGTTTATAAAAAAGTTTGAATTTTGAGCTTATCGAAGGTTTCCCGGTCGAAGAGCTCCCTTGGATTGAAAATTCACTTTCAAGTTTCGTTCCCAACTGTTCTTCTTTTAATACACTTTGACTTAGCAAAAATAGGTCCACAATCCGTTCAACTACAACCGATAAAGCAATATTAATCGATTGGGCAATTTTATCCTCTTGATACCGTGCGAAAACATCTTCAATCTTAGTAAGCTTCATCCCGTTTTCATGCAAATAATCAAAAATCGAATAAAGAAATACTTCGCGAAAATCGTCTGCGCTAAAATCATGAATCGTTTCGTTCAATGTGATCACCCTTTATATTTCGTTTTCCCTTCTATGATATTTTTTTACATTAACAACAAAACATTCAGGATTTTAATAATTTAAACATGACTAAAGCAGCCGCCACAGCAACTGCTTTAAAGGTTTCCGACATTAAACTTCAACAAAACAGCCCTTACTCACTAAGCAAATTTTGCATGTCTTTCACTACCAATGACATCTTCATAAGACGATAGTAAATTTTCAAATATATGCTCCCACTTTTGTGTTAAAGCATACTTCCTGCCTTCCATGCCCATTTGAAATCGGAGACTATCATGATTCAGCAGCATCTGGATAGCATCTAGGAACTCTTGAACATTTCCCGGCTCAACAAGTTTTCCTGTTAAACCAGATTGGATGATGTTTTTAACCCCACCGGCTTTTGCGCCAACTACAGGAGTCCCGCTTGCTAACGCTTCAAGGACAACATTCCCAAATGTTTCAGATGAAGATGGAAAGACAAAAACGTCTGAAGCAGCATAAACCTCTGCCAAAACCTCGCCTTTTAAATAACCGGTAAAGAGCATATTTGATGGGGCTTCTTTCTCCAATGTTTCACGGAGAGGGCCATCGCCGACGAGCAACCATTGTACGTTCATATCCGCTGGAATCAGCCTTGCAAGCTCTAGAAGAAGGCTAACATCTTTTTCAGGGGCTAATCGTCCAACATAGGTAAGCAGGTGCTTTCCTGTCACCCCTAACTTTCTTCGGACTTCATGCTTATTGTAGAAAGGGTGAAAAAGCTGACAATCCACCCCTCTCGGCCATAATTCAAGCTTCGTAAACCCATGGCGCTTAAGCTGGATCATTGTTTCATAAGAGGGAACAAATACTTTTTTAAACGGACGATGAAACCAATTCATGTACTTCCAGAGGTATTTTGCGAGAAAAAGGAGATCATAATATTGCAGATAATAATGAAAGTCAGTGTGGTAGGAGCCGACAAGGGGAATGTTAAGCTTCTTGGCATAATAGACACCACAAAGACCCATATTAAAAGGAGTCGCTACATGGATCAAATCCGGTCCAAAGCTTTGCAGTTCTGACTTAATATCGAGGAGATTCGGGAACGCCAACCGACATTCGGGATATAAGAAAAACGGCAGACTTTTAAAACGATAAAGTTGGCTTGAAACATATTCCTCAGAATGCGTATCAGGTGCAAAAATCTTAACTGAAATATTTTGTGAAGCCAAATAATCGGTAAATCGTTTAAGAGTCCCTGCCACACCATTGATGTCCGGATAAAAGGTATCAGTAAATAACGCAATCTTCATGTTATCCCCTCCACAGAAACCCAATAGTATTCTTTTTCTATTAAAAATAAGGATGAACCTGGCACAGTTACATCACTAAATAGTAGCAAATTGTCCCTGTGCCAATACCTAAAACGGCTCCTGCTAAAACGTCTGATGGATAATGAAGCCCTAAATAAATTCTAGAAAGACCGACACTTAGTCCTAAAGGAATCAGGAATACAAACAGGTGTGGAGCTAATAACCCCAAAGGCATGATTACAGAAAATATAGCCGTTGTATGTCCAGAAGGAAACGAGTGATCTTTAAGCGGATTGGCAGGAAACCTCGTTTTTTCCAAAATCAAATAAGGTCTTTTCCTCGGATAAAGCTTTTTGGCTAGTTGAACCGGAATATGGCTTACAGCTAAAGCAAGCGCACTCGACATAGCAGCTATCCTCGTTTGATTAGAACTTAGAAAAATAACCACGAGTGTCGTTGCAACCATAAAGCTGGCCCCACCAACATGAGTAATCCACCGGAAAAAGAAATTTAACAACCTTTTATCAAAATGTCGGTTTACTTCCTTAAATAAACGGCATTCATAATCGTAAAATGAATACATAATTTTATTCACGGTCATCTCCCCTCCTCTCTTTTTAAGTAATTATAAAGAACTTTTTCGATATTCGTGAATGATAGCCGGGCGCCCAATGGAAATATAGGTTAGCGGATACTGTTCTATTTTTTCAAGTGGATAACAATTACGTCCATCAATGATAATGGGCTCCTTCATGTATAAAAGAAAGAAATCGAGCGGCGTATGTTTGATTTGATCCCATTCGGTTGCAATAATCGCGAGTTCTGCTTCAAGAAGAGCGGTTTGAATCTCAGTGGTGTATTCAATTCTATCTCCTAAAATATTTTGTGCATTTCGTACCGCAACCGGGTCATATGCCGTAATAACCGCCCCCTCTTCAAGCAAATCGTTCACAATCGTTAATGAAGCGGCCTCCCGAACATCATCTGTATCGGGTTTAAATGAAAGACCAAGCACAGCAACTTTTTTTCCACGCAACGACCCGATTAGTTCCTTCGCTTTTTTTACCGGTAGTGAATGCTGATGATTGTTCACTTTAATAACGGCCTCTAGCAATTCAAAGGGGTGTTCAACATTACCTGCGAGCTGAACAAGTGCGTTCGCATCCTTCGGAAAGCATGACCCACCGTAGCCAATTCCCGCTTTAAGAAAGCTTCGGCCGATGCGATGATCTCCGCCAATTCCATTGGCCACCTCTTCGATATTCGCCTCAACCTTCTCACAAATGGACGCGATTTCATTTATAAAACTAATCTTTGTTGCCAAAAACGCATTGGATGCGTATTTAATCATTTCTGCACTTCTTATGTCAGTCTTCATGATCGGGATTTTAAATGGAATAAACAGTTGTTCGACAACACCACTTGCCCATTCGCTGTCACTGCCAATTACGATACGATCGCCATATAAAAAATCAATGATCGCTGAACCTTCACGCAAAAATTCCGGATTCGCAACGACTTCGACCTTAAGATTGGGCGGCTTTGTACTATTCATAATGTGCTTAATTTGATCGTTCGTCCCAACCGGTACTGTGCTCTTCGTACAAACAATTACATCATTTTCGATTGAGTTGGCAATGTCAGATGCTGCACCGTAAATGTATTCAAGATCGGCGGAACCATCTGGTTTTTCAGGGGTTCCAACCGTTATAAATACAATCTGTGCGTTACGGTAGCCGAGTTTAAGGTTTGTTGAAAAATGCAGTCGCCCATTGTGCAAATTGCGTTTTAATAAAGGCTCTAGTCCCGGTTCATAAATCGGTGACCTCCCCTCTTCAAGCAACGCGATTTTCTCTTCTTCAATATCAAGACAGGTCACATCATGGCCCATTTCGGCCAAACAAACTCCGGTGACAAGCCCAACATATCCCGTTCCAGCAACTGCGATTTTCATCCAATTCCTCCCTTTTTAAAAAACTTGTTAGCTTTATTTTATTAGAGGAATAAGAAGCAAATTTTGATAGAGCGTAAAGAATATGTAAATTTTAGCAAAATCAATAAAGTTAAAACCCCGTTTACGATTGCCTCCTGTTTAAACACGAAATTTCTTGATCAAAATAAGGCTATAAAATGTGTTAAGGAGGAATTTTCATTATTAATTTTATCGAAAAGGGCTCCGGTGAACCGCTTCTGTTCATTCATGGCTTATGTAATAATGTTCAACTATGGGACTCTCAAGCTATTCTGTCGGACCAATATCGTTTAATCATTCCTGAATTAAGGGGACATGGAGAATCTAAACTTTCAACAGGGATGAATGTTTCTACGTTTGTTTCCGATATCCTTTCACTTTTAAACTATCTTGGCCTGAAAAAAGTAAATGTTTGTGGTTTATCTTTAGGGGGGATCATCGCACAGGAATTAATTATTAGAAAACCATCAATCGTACAATCATTAATCCTTTGTAATACGGTGTCCTATACACCATACATGGTTAGAAATTTCGTTTTATTTTGGGGATTCAAGCAAATAATCGAAAAATCGCAAGCGGAATTGAAAAAATTTTTTGTATCACAATGTATTTATAACAATGTGGATACGGCGTTATTAGAATCTGCTGAAGCCTCCTTTTCAATCAATAAAATGTCCTATATACAAGCTTCACTCTCTTCTTTATCAAGAAATTATCTCCCCTTCCTCCCTTTTATTAAAACTCCCGTATTAGTACTGGGAAGCAACAAGGATAAGATCACACCTGTTTTTTCCGCTCTGCAAACCTATTCCTTATTACCAAAATCGGAATTACATATCTTCAAAGAATGCGGTCATCTTTCAAATATTGAAAAGAAGGATGAATTTAATGATCGAGTATTATCTTTTTTGTCAAAGACTGTTTAAACTAGGTAATACTGTAAACTCTTATTGAACCTTTACACAATAAAGAAAAAGCGATTCTTCGGTATAGAAGAATCGCACCTTTAAGGCATATATTAAGTCCTCGCCAGGCTTGCTTCAAAAAGATCGATGATTTCCAAAAACCTTTCAGCTTCTCTAAATGTGTGATCAGCTAAAAGTGGATGGATGTTACTCTTAATACGGCATGCTTCTATTAACTCTCTTGCTGTTCTCTTAAAATCCCTTAACGAAGCTACTGATACTTTATTTTGATTTAAAAATTGACTTAATATAGGTCTAGTTTCTGATTGTGGTCGCATAGAATCCAAATCAACTGCTTGAAACACCAATTGGTCAAAATCATGACTAAACTCTCTAGCCTGTTCTACTAATTTTCTTTCAGAGGGATCCAAAAGATGACCGATAAACTTAGCATGGTCTGCCATAATTTTTAAGAAGAATACATTTTCTTCAATCACTGCATCGGGGGTTGGAGCTAATTTCCCTTCATTAAGTTCTTTTAATCGATTAGCAAAGTATGCTGCTTCTCTGCTAATATGATCAACGAGCAAAGGGTAATTGTTTGTACGGATTTCACAACGTAGAGTTAATCCTAATACCTTCCGTTTATAGTTCCATATTGCCACTGCCGCTTGGTAAACCTCGATATTGAAAGCTTGAACTTGACGTAAATCGGAATTAACAGTAAAGGTAGCTAACTTTCCCTCGATTCTTTCAAACAAAGATATAAACTGCCTTGCTTCATCGATCAATTGTTTCTGCTCATAAGTAAATCCCAAGCTTAAAAATAAAGCATGTTCTTTCATAATTCTAGACCAAAACTTAATTTCATCTAAAGACCTTGCCACAATTGGGTTCGCCATTAAAACTCCTCCCCCATATTCACTTCCTTTGTATATATATTCTTATGTTTTTGTCCTAATTCCTCATTAAAACTCGGAAACTTACTGCCGCATTTCTAATAAAAAACATAGGCGCTTAAAAGAGGCTCTCTTGACGGTTTAAATTCATTCCTGTTATTCTAAGTCCATTGTTTTGTTGAATACCATCATTAAAAGTTGGAGGTATTTTTTTGAATCCTTTAGTATCCAAATTAAAAAAAATGGCTTACAAACATATTTATTTGTACACGTTCATAGCAGTTTGTTTTGGAGCTTCTGTTTTTTTTGTTCATTACAATTATTCATTCTATGAACGCCCAATTGCCAAAGTCACCAAAACGACTCTGGAAGATAAAACTGAAATGATTGATATACACCATAATAAAGATCATCTATACACTCAGAGTATAATAGCCGAACTAAAAAATGGAAAAGAGAAAGGACAACTTATCCATTTGACAAATGACTATTCATCTTCCGGAGCTTATGATCAAGAATATCACGTTGGAAATGAATTATTTGTTGAGATTAAGCAAAGTACAGAGGAAAATGCAAATTTAACTGGAACCATAAAAGATGTAAAACGTGATCAATACGTTTTGATTGTAGCCTGGATGTTTATCTTTACTTTACTGTTCGTCGGAAAAAAGCAGGGGCTGTTTTCTATACTAAGTTTAGCCATTAATGCCGTTTTGTTATCATACGCTTTAGATGTTTATCTAAAAACATCCGATATTAGTTTATTATTGATATGCAGTATAAGTGGTATTTTATTTACTGTCATTTCATTATTACTCGTTAGCGGTTTTAATGAAAAAACATATGCAGCTATTATTTCGACCCTGCTCGGAACCTTTATTACTCTGTTGATTACCTATCTTGTTATGTGGTTTACTTCAGGAAAGGGGCTCCGCTATGAAGAAATGCAATTTGTAACCCGTCCGGTTCAAATGGTGTTTATGGCAGGGGTATTTGTCGGATCATTAGGAGCGGTAATGGATGTTGCCATTACAATATCATCATCAATTTTTGGTTTGTATGAAGAAAATAACAACATTCCTGTAAAAGCACTTAAAACATCCGGTATTGATATTGGAAAAGATATAATGGGGACCATGACCAATATTTTGTTTTTTGTTTATATTAGTGGTTCCATTCCAATGCTTATTTTATATTTGAAGAATGCATCTCCATTGGGGTTTACCCTTTCGATGAACCTGTCATTGGAATTGGCTCGTGCCCTTGCTGGTGGGATTGGAATCGTGTTAACGATTCCGATAGGTCTATATATTTCTATTTTTTTCGTTAATCGAATGAGGGCAAAAGTATGAATGTACTAGTGTTGTTGGCAACCATTTTATTGATCTTGATGATCCTTGTTGGTGGAAAAAAAGGAGCACGGTCGTTTATTGCTATATTCTTTAACTTCGGGGTACTCTTCCTTTCGGTACTGATAATGACAATTCAAATAGTTAATCCCATTATCTTGACTTTAATAGCATGCATATTGATTAGCTGCATTAATCTATTTTATATAAATGAATGGAACAGTAAAACAATAATCGCATTTATTTCAACTGTCCTTACAACTGTTATTTTATTTCTGTTTATTGTCATCGTGACAGAAAATTCGATGATTCAGGGATTTGGTGAAGAAGAAATAGAGGAACTGAGTATATTTTCCCTTTATATTGGCGTAGATTTTGTTAAAATTGGAGCTTCCATCATTATTATTAGTACGATTGGAGCCATTATTGATGTGGCTATTTCCATTGCATCGCCCATGCACGAAATATATCATCATAACCCATTGATTAGCAGAAAAGCATTATTTACTTCTGGAATAAGTATCGGGAAGGATATATTAGGAACAAGTACGAATACATTATTTTTTGCTTTCTTTGGAAGTTATTTAGGATTGCTTATATGGTTTAAAGATTTATCTTATTCTATTGGAGAAATCGTCAATTCCAAAATATTTACTGCTGAAATGATTAATATTCTATTTGCTGGAATTGGCGTAGCGCTGAATATTCCAATTACAGCTGGGATTACTGTATTTTTTTTAGTGAAAACAGGACAAAAGAACAAAACATTTAAATAGCTAAATGACATAACCCCCTATTTCCGCATTCATGTTGAAATAGGGGTTAATTTGGATTTGGTATTATAAAGTCTAGATATGCCCTAGCCTGAGCAGGGTTCCCTTCTTAAGTAAGCTGGTTTTTCCAAGTATTTGTCATTCACTTTTTTTCCATAACTGCAAAGTAATTTTCTTCACTATCTGCAAAGTTAAATACCTTACCAAAAGGCATATTTACTATTTCTCCAACTGTGATATTTTTATTTGTTAAGTCGCTATGTAATTGATCGAGATTTTCCGAGAAAAACATTAAAGAAGGAGTCCCAAGATTTAATTCAGGCGACATTTTAGCAACAAATTCCTTATTATGCAGAATGATACTCGTTTCGGCATCCTTTGTTGGAGCAATTTCAATCCATCTCATTCCTTGGCCATTGTCTTCTTCGGCAATTACACGAAATCCTACTTTTTCAGTCCAAAAATTTACTGCCTCATCTTGGTTATTTACATACAACATAATTTGGCCAACTTTACTAATCATTGATTTCACTCCCTTGTTCACTTTCTTTAAATTATATCAACTTTACCATTATATGCTACGGTTCAATTTTCATACCGTTTTGAGATTATGAAAAATTCATAGAGTTAACCTTAGAATCTGTATAGCCACTAAATTATTACAATGGGCTGAACAAGAAAAAAACTCTTTAAAGTAAGAGTTCTTGGAAAGAAATTTTAGTGACTTTTTTCGAATTTAATTTTTGACCTGTTTTTTCTCAACAAAGTATTGAACACCGTACATTATAAATGCTTTATAAAATAAGTATAGAAAAAATTGTGACCCGCTTAATCTTTTTAAATTTGCTATTTTCATTTTTTTAAGCATTTTAATGCCTGGAAACGCAAATAATCCATCTGCGACTGCATTTAGGAATAGAAACTTAATAAAATTCCCGTACGATAATTTAAGAATCCACATAGCAATCGGCATATACGGACCAATACTAAAGGGGAGTACATCTTTAATGAACGATTTAGGTTTATCATAGAAAACCCACCAGCTCCGCTGTTGTCCAATCACCTGATTGAGCATTTCTAATATGACAGTAACGGACCCTGTTAATGAATAACGCCTTATATTACGCTTTCCTAAAAACAACACTGATAACCAAGGTAGCAAAATAAGAGCAACATTAAATGTGAAATGCCTTTTGGAAGTCATTAGCAATCACTCCTTAAACTAAATTCATCTATTTTATAAAATATCCAAATGAACTAATAACATACACTTTTATCTAGACACAAGAAAAACCCGATTTCCCTTAGCAGGAAGATCGGGTTTTCTCATTAATCCATTCATTTTACTATTACATATTAGTTTGCCGTCTTATAATGCAACGTTATTGGTTGATTCTTTTCCATTGTAGCTTTATATAAACGAATATTTCCGACAGTCGGTTCAGAAGTATCAGAGTGAACCACAAAATTTTCATTTAATGATATGGTCCAAGCAGCTTGATCATTTTTCTTTAAAACAACAGCGAGTGTACCAAACTGCTCAATATTCTCCCATGAAAACAATTCCGTTTTATTATCAACTATAACAGTTATCCCCTGTTGGTTACTAATCACTTCGATGTTTTTCCCTTGCCATTCTCCATGGATTTCTGCTCCGACATAATAATAAGTCATGCCATTTTTTCGATCCCCATATGTACCGATAAATTGTTGAATGGTTTGATTGGTTGTGTTATAGGTTACGGCTGCTATATCATTTGCTAACCACTTCACTTTAAAATTCCCTATTGCCTCACCTGGTAATTTATCTTTTGGTCGCCCTAAAAGACCATAATACGATCTATAGTAAAAGGACTCGCCGCTCTTTACATCTTTCTTAATGGATAATACATGTTTGAAATCAGGTGATATGCTTGTCACATTAATAACATCCTTGTTAGAATCAAAAAGTAATGCCACATTCACGATAATAAATAGGCCCACGATGGCGGCACCGAGCCAATTGGATCTTTTATTGAGCCTAAGTAGAAATAATAATGCTAGGAACAAACTGATCACGCAGAAAATATTTATGATGTAAAATAGACGATTGTCAATATACTCTACTTGATACCTCTCATGGATGAGCAAATAGCCCAGTTGTAAACCGAAAAATCCAATTGCGAAAAGAAATAAAATCGAGCCGGCTAGTTTATTCTGTTTCAATTGGCTGTACCTCCATGGAAAATTCCCATGTTAAACCGTTATCATTTGAAATAAATTTTCCTTTCACCTTTCCACCTTCATAATCACCATTAGGACCTTGATTAACCAAAACAGCTAAATGATCTCCCTCTTTTACCGGAATTTCTGCCGTAACAAAGATTCTATCGTACTGCTCAGGAATATTTATGATGGCCTTACCCCAAGTATTTCCGCCATCCTGTGTAACATAAAAATCTGGTTCTTCTGGATTAATCGTTCCAAAGGACAAAAATCCTGTGGTTTTATCTATAAAGCCACCATCCGAAATTAATCTCATTGTCCCAAAATCAGCTGTTGCCTTCCAGCTCTTTCCCCCATCATGAGTTAAAAAGGCGAGTGAATACTCTGAAGACATGGTTCGACCACCAGAAATAATTACATAACCGAACTGATCATTTATGAAATCTACTTTTCTAAAACGCATGTCTGGGAAAGATTCCGTAACAACACCATCTAGCCAAGTTTTTCCTTGGTCGAGAGAATATTTTAATAGAATCCTTTTTGATTCCCAGTTGAAACCCTCCGAATATAAGAATGCGGCTCGGTTTTCCGTAAGAATATAACTCCCATCAATTAACTCTTGTTTGTTGCCACTGTACTCCCCTTCAAACAATAAATCTTTTTCAATCGGAACCCTTAACCAATCTTTTCCTTTATTGTAGGTAATGTTTAGCTCATTGTTTTGCAGAGTATAACTAATCGCATGATTATCTACTGGTTGCAAAGACTCAGGCTGAGGTTGTTCTAGTTCATTTGGCTGATTCAAGTGCGGAGGTGTAATCGGGTCTTGATTTTGATAAAAGTAAATTCCAATGATTAAGCCAACCAACATCATAAAAGAAAGCACTTGGATAATATTTTTCAAAAGAAGGACTCCTTGTTAACTTTAAGAAATAAGAAAAAAAACAAACCTTTAACCTACCAGAAGTTATTGTACCAGGTATCAGCAATATCCGTTAATCATCGACTATTAATTTTTCAAGTTAAAAATCCCACCATGAAGATATAGGAATTTGTTTGCCTGAATCTAATCGTGCGGTTTCGCCAATTTCAGGTGCAATTAGGTTAACTTCTTTTTCTTTTGCCGCTTTTAAGGCTCGCTCTATCGGTTCTGTCCAGCCATGATAGGCAAGGGTAAAAGCTCCCCAATGAATTAACATCATATTCTTCCCATTTACATCTAAGTGTGCCTGTACAGCTTCTTCGGGGGTCATGTGGACCCAAGACCATCGTCGATCGTATTGTCCGCCCTCAATTAAAGTAATATCAAAAGGTCCGTATTTTTTTCCAATTTCCCTGAAATGTTGATCATAACCTCCATCTCCACTCGTATAGAAGCGGGTTTTCTTTCCAAGAATGACCCAACCGCCCCAAAGAGTCGAATCCCTATTAAAAAGCCCTCTACCAGAGAAGTGTTTGGATGGAGTCAATGCTACGGTTAGTCCTTTGAACTCCGTTTCATCCCACCAATTAAGTACTGTAATTTTTTCTTTCGGCACTCCCCATCGTATTAAGTGGGTACTAACGCCGAGAGGGACAAAGAAATGAGCGACCTTGTCCTTCAACTTTCGTATCGATGGATAATCCAAGTGATCATAATGATCATGTGTAATAAAGACAGCATCAATAGATGGCATTTCGTCAATAACATGCAACAGATCTCCGGTGTAGCGTTTGCTTCCTGCAAATGAAACGGGTGAAGCAGTTGGACCTAGCATGGGGTCGACGAGAATCTTTTTATTATCAATACTTAGCAAAAAAGCAGAATGCCCCAACCAAGTTAAACTATCTTCCTCACTGTTAATTTTATTCCAATTAATCTCGGAAACAGGAATTTTTGCACCTGGAGTCCTGTTTTCACCACCTGAAAAAGATTCCTTCAGCATAGATAAGTAATCAGATAAACTCATATCCATACTTGTTGGCACCTGATTGACAAACTTCCCCTTGGCATAATGATCAAACTTTTTATATACCTCTTGTTGTTCTTTACTTATGGTTCCGCCGAAAACTGGATGTAAATTCAAAAACAACGTTATGACAACACATAATACAACTAAAATAACAAATAAATACATCATTATTTTTTTCATGATTCCTTTCCTATTTCTTGGTGTGATTTTCCGAACAATCACTTCTATTATATAAATAGGATACACACTGCTTTCAATCATTATTTAAACGTGATTCGTTGCTTATTCAACAATTATTAACGATTTGTTGTATAAACAACAAATTGCATTCATTTAACCATTGAAAGCAATTCGTTTCTATTTAAAATTATAAACAGATGTTGATTTACCTTTCAATGTCAACTTTTATAGGGATTTTTTTCGTCAACTTAGAAACGATGATCAATCCCTAACTGGAAAAGATTTTTCCAAAGCAAAATAAAATTGAAAATGAATCTAGGAGGTTTTATTGATGATCACTGTAAAAGCACGAGCTGTCGACGGTCCAGACAAACCGTTTCGAGCGGCTGAAATTAAAAGACGGGACCTTGATTCACATGATGTTTTAATTGAAATTAAATATGCAGGTATTTGCCATTCTGACATACATACTGCACACGGTGAATGGGGTCCTGTGAATTATCCACTCGTACCTGGCCATGAGATTGCGGGGATTGTTACGGCTGTTGGTCCTAATGTTACAAAATACAAGGTTGGAGATCGCGTCGGTGTCGGATGTATGGTTGACTCCTGCGGTGATTGTGAGAACTGCCGCAAAGGTGAAGAACAATATTGCCTTAAAGGAAATATCCCTACCTATGCAGGTGTTGACAAATACGGTGAGCCTACACAAGGCGGCTATTCTACCCATATAGTTGTAACAGAGAATTTCGTAGTCAGAATTCCTGATAGTATTGAACTTGATGTCGCTGCTCCATTACTTTGTGCAGGGATTACGACCTATTCGCCACTAAACCATTGGGAAGCTCGTCCGGGTAAGAAAGTCGCGGTTGTTGGGATGGGCGGTCTTGGTCATATGGCTGTCCAAATTGCACATGCCATGGGTGCGGAGGTTACCGTTCTGTCACAATCATTGAAGAAAAAGGAAGATGGCTTTCAATTGGGCGCAGATAACTACTATGCCACTAGCGACCCGGAGACATTCAAGATACTTACGGGGAACTTTGATTTAATTATTAACACGGTAAGTGCAAAAATCGATATTAGTGCATACCTCTCACTATTAACGCTAGATGGTACTCTAGTAAATGTTGGTGCCCCTGCAGAGCCATTACCAGTAAACGTATTCTCTCTCATCGGCCATCGCCGTTCATTTGCAGGCTCAATGATCGGAGGCATCCGTGAGACTCAGGAAATGTTAGATTTCTGTGCAAAACACAATATCGTTCCTATGATTGAAGTTATTTCAGCTGACCAAATTGACGAAGCCTACGAACGCGTATTGGCTTCAGATGTTAAGTATCGATTCGTGATTGACACTAGTACTATGTGATTTGCTGCGTAAATAATCTTATAGAGGGTGTCCCAAAGTCTAATTTTTGGGACATCTTTTTCTGTTCCTTCAAGAGGAATTAAGACTCTGACAATCAATTGGCTTTGAGTGGTTTTAAGGTGATTTTGACAAGTCGGAATCCGATGCTGGGTTACCCCAGCATTGTGACGTTCGCGGACATTGAATCCGCTATTTGTCCTTTAAACACCCATTTGAAGAATTAAGCGGACATACAGTCCTCTATTTACTCCAAAATCGCATTAAAATGGCGTTTTTCCAGTAAATAAAGGAACCTGTGTCCGCTAATCTTTAAAATCATACGTTTTTGGCTCAAATAAAGGAACTGGTGTCCGCTAATAGAAAACTTTATAGAATCCTCTCCATTAAAATCCCCAATTCCTTCGCAATAACCTTAGGTGGTGTAGGCATCCCATCCTTTATCCATGATTCCAAAACTCCTACATAAGCATTTGCGGCGAATTTAACAATCATATCTTCACTTAACCCGTCATTTTTTCCATTTGTTTTATGTAATTCCTCTTTGAATCCCTCCGTTACATACTCTAGGAACTTACTACGAAACGAAGGGGTTGCTTCTTTGCTCGCTAACATCGTCGAAAAAAACAAATAATGAGTCTGAAAGTATTCAGCAAAAATCTGAATTGCATCTACCCATTCCTCTTGACATGCCCATTCACTTGTTTCCTTGAGTTCGTTTACATGCCCTTCTATCATTTTATCTAGTAAATCATATTTATCCAAGTAATGAAGATAGACAGTACTTCGATTTACATTTGCCCTGTCTGAAATATCCTGAATGGTAATATGATCAAAATTTTTTTCACCCATTAATTCAAGAAATGCTGTTTTTATTGCCTGCTGTGTTTTTACTACTCTTCTATCTACTTTTGGCATTGTTCCATCACCAGACTTTCCTATAGATAATCAACAATAAAGATTACATTGTTGCGTAAACTACAAAATGCATTCATTTAACCATTGAAAGTATTCTGCTTCTTTTTATAATTATAGACAGATGTTGCTTAAACAATCAACGCTGACTTTTTTACTCATACTAACATTAAAAAGAGATTAAAAAATGGAAAAACATTCTCACATCACTCAATCCAAGACAGAAACCTCAGGATGGGATAAGTCCTTCCCTCTTAGCGACAATGTAACTGTCGAAAGCCTAAAATTCTTTCAATTTCAATTCGTTTAACTCGCATCCGCACTTCCTCTATAAGGTTCGGATGACATCACACTTCCTATTGTAAAAATAAGTGAGATTCCCCAAAATAGTATTTTATGATTAGAAATTATTTTCATAAAGAAAATTGGATAATTCTTTCATTTAGAAGCAATCTATATTTTGTAAAATAAACTCTCATTAGGAGGAATTAAGACATGGCAAATCAAATAGACACTAACAAATTAAAACAAGCAGAGGCAGCAGCTTCAATCGCAAAAGATATGATTACTTCGGCAATTGAACAGTCTTCCGCTAACTCAACGCTTGCTTCCGAAGCATTAAAGCAAGCATCCAATGAAGTAGCACAAATACAAACATTAATAAGTCAAGTACAATCTCAGCTTCAAAGTCCATCTTCTTTTTCAGAGGAATAATCTCTTATAATCGTTTGAACTAATTAATTTAGGAGAGTATTCAATAATTGAACAGTCATTTACTGTATGATATGCTCAAAGCAATAAGAATATCATAATGCGGTAACTGACGGCAGTTGTGGAATAAACCACAAGGGAATCGCATTTTTATTACGTCGGGTCGTCTGGGCAGAGATAGGGATATAAATCCTTATCTCTTTTTATATTTATAGGAGGTTTTAAAAATGGAAAAGGTAATTTTAGATGGTAGACTTGTTGCAAAAAATATCACAGAAAGATTAATTGACCGCGTCAAAGATTTAAAATCGAATGGGGTGACCCCATGTCTTGCCACGATTCTCGTTGGTGATGATCCTTCATCAGAAACATATGTAAAAATGAAAGGAAATGCCTGTGAAAGAATTGGCATAAACTCATTACGGATTCATCTTCCAAAGGAAACTCAAACAGAAGACCTTTTAAAGGTAATTGAAGAATTAAATCAGGATAACTCAGTGCATGGAATCCTCCTTCAACACCCAGTACCTTCACATATTGATGAGCGGAAAGCATTCGAATCTATTGACATAGAAAAGGATGTAGATGGAGTGACAAGTACGGGCTTTGGACAAACTGCATTCGGTTTTGGGAAATTCCCTTCCTGTACCCCTGCAGCCATTATGGAAATCATTAATTTTTACAAACTCCCAGTTAAAGGAAAACATGCAGTGGTCGTAGGCAGAAGTCCGATCTTAGGTAAACCGGTATCTGCTTTACTTTTAAATGAGAACGCAACGGTAACCACTTGTCATTCGTACACAACAAATTTACCTGAAATGTTAATGCAAGCTGATATTGTCGTAGCTGCAGTCGGAAAGCCGAATTTTATTAAAGGTGAATGGATTAAAAAAGGGGCAGTTGTCCTCGATGCGGGATACAACAAAGGAAACATCGGTGATGTCGATTACGAGGGGTGCTTCGAAAAAGCTGGTGCCATCACCCCTGTTCCTGGCGGTGTAGGTCCAGTGACGATTTCCATGTTATTAAAACATACCGTAGATGCAGCAGAGTCAACGATAAAATATTCTTAATAAAAATTTTTAGAGTCGGAGATTAGGAGAATTCCGACTCTTTGTTCTATCAAATACCAATCCCTATTCAAGTTAATACATTCTTCAATAGTGGTTCGACTCTTTTCTATACTCTAGTTAATTGGTTTTGTGACGTTTCCCAATAATACGTTTGAAGTACATCGTTCATTATTGTATCTGCAGCATTTGGTACGTGGATTTTCTTTAATGATGCCTTCATTTGTACTAATTTCACTTCATCATATACGAGTTTCAGTGTTTCTTTAACAAGATGGTCTGAGTTTTCCTGAAGGATTGCAGCTCTGTGACGATGAAAAAACAGAGCGTTTTCAGTTTCTTGACCAGGTGTGGCTCTTGGAAGAACAATCGGAACGGTTTTGTTTAATGCCTCCGATAAAATAATTCCACCGGGCTTTGTAATCACACATGTGGCCAACTCGAACAATTCTGCCATATTCGTTACATAACCAAACACCTTAATATTATTTTCCCTCTGAAATTTCATTCTCAACTGATCATAGAGCTGATGATTCCTCCCACAAACGATTAAAATTTGTAGACGGTCGTCGTTCTTTAATCCCTCACTAATAGTTTTTATTTCTTTGGAAACGCCATAGGCGCCCGCAACAATTAATACAGTTTTTCGATTTGGGTTAAGTTGATATTTGTTAAATAGTGTTGGTCGGCAAAGAGATTGTTCAAACTGACTTTGCACAGGTATACCTGTAATCGAAATTTTATTTTGATGGATCCCATTTTGGGCTAACTGTTTTTTTAGCCTTTGTGTTGCTACATAATATTTACTTATTGCAGGATGGATCCATGAATGATGAAGGCAATAATCGGTGACAACATTATAAGTTGGGATGTTTGTATTTGTTTTTTTTAGAAAATGTGGAACAGCTAGTGTTGGAAAGGTATTTATGATCGCGTCGGGTTGCTCTACAGCAATTATTTGACCTAATTTAGAAGATCCATATGGAAAGATGCTCAAATATTTTCGTTTCGTTATTTCTTGACTGCCATAATAAAAAAAGCGATAAATCTGTCTGCCACTCTTTGTATAGCTTTTTAAATACAATTTTTTAGTCCATTCGTGTAAGCGCGGATTGGTTTCTTGATAGATATCTCTCGATACAACATCAGCAGCGTTGGTGATTTTAAATTGTTCTTCCAGGGCTCGCGCTACTTGGAGATGTCCGTTACCATAATTTGTCGTTAAGATTAACACTTTTGGCTTCCTCATGATTGAACAAACCCCTTTGTGTTTTTTTCGATATCCTGTTTTGGTAAAAAAAGTATTTTTTCTTCTAATTAAATCTTATCAGACAAATTTTGAGGTTATATTAAGGGGAAGTAAAATTTTCAACAGATTCTAACTGATTGGATACAATCGTTTAAAAACATGTATTAAAATATTATTGATTATTTAGTGATTAGTAGCTTAAAGCGCTTCACTTGTATGGATTAAGATTTGCTTAAACACATCAATAGGCCTTTCTTCCGTGATTAAATGTCCTGTTTTTTCATACGAAATTAATTGTGCATTTGGTAAATCACGGACTAAGCGCTGGCCGACTTCCAAAGGCACGACTCGGTCCTCTTGCCCCCAGATCAATAAGGTTGGAATTTGAATTTCCTGTAACTGATGAGGCAATAAATCCCCCTCACGATGACGCAGCAAGCGGATTAATGCCTGATAAAACCCTTTTTCGGATAGAGGTCGAGCAAATTCATTTATTATTTCATCGTTTATCAATGCTTGATTGTAAAAAACGTTTTTTAGGTGGTCTTTAACCTCTTTTCTCCCAACATAATAGCGAACAAATTTTTCAAAAAATGGTAAATATGAACTGTACACTTGAAGTTTTCTAGCCTTCTTTAAATACCCGGAACTACATAACAAAATTAACTTGTTTATTTTCTCAGGAGTCATTCGTGCCATATTTAAAGCGATTTGGCCCCCCATCGAGTGAGCCACAATTGCTACATTCGTAACATCTAACTGATGCAAACATTTAATCAATAACTCCGCGTAGTTTTGATAACTATATACAAACGAAGTAGATTTCTCACTTTTGCCAAAGCCGGGCAGGTCCACTGCTATGATGGAAAACTGCTTTTGTAAAAAAGGAATAATCCTGCGGAAAGTATAAGTAGAAGATGCGAAGCCGTGGATGAGAAAAAGCGGTGGCTTACCATTCAATACGTACTCACAGTATAAGTTGATATTATCTACTTTAATATATGATTGATTCAACCCATTGAACGACACGTAATTCCTCTCCTTAGTTCCCTCTAGTTCAGAAGTATTATTTACCAAGGCGAGGAAGATGATTCAAGAGAATAAACCATTAAAAAAGCACCATCTTCATTTGATGATGCTCGCTCGGCATAAGGATTCATGGGGACGGTTCTCCTGATTCATTTTTTGTGGGGTTCATGTGGATTCACAGGGACGGTTCTCCTGATTCATTTTTTCATACGGAACTCGCGGACATACGTTCCGCTATTCGAGCCAAAAATTAGTGATTTTACTTTTTAGCGGACATACGTTCCGTTATATAGCTTAAAAGTTGCCATTTTGCTGGTTTTTTAGCAAATAGCGTACTTGGTGTCCGCATAATGGTCCCGAAAGGGCATTTTTATGAAAATAAGGGACTGTATGTCCTCTAAAAAGTTTTTACATAAGAAATCGTTCAGACAGTACACAAAAAAACGCATGGACTCATTTTTAACCATGCGTTTTAGGGTACTATTTAAATGGCAATTCTTTCTCAATATTTTTTACTTATCATTTAATCCCCTTCCATTGAAAATTTGTTGGATACATTTTTCAATTCTTGCCTCTCGAGTTTTGGTTTGTTTTGGCCCCGAAAAATAAAGAATGTATGCTCTTTGTCGCCCAGGAGTCAATGCATCAAAAGCAGTTTTCAAACCCGGGATTTCTTCGAATTTATTTTGAAGTTCTTCAGGAATTATGTACTCTGTATGCTTTTTTAAATTCACTTCCAAACCGACTTTTTCAACTTCAATGGCTTCATCAATATAAGCTTTCAAGATGGGTTCCAATTCAACTATTTCTTGAACATTGGTAAAGCGAATCTGGCGCGCAGCCTGTACATTCTCAGTTTGTTGGATTAGAATTCTATGGGGATCCTTTAACAAGGCACCTTTATGAAAAAGAAACGCACAATATTCTTTAAATCCATGTATTAAAACGATGTTTTTTCCCTCAAACGTGTAACAAGGATGCATCCACTTAAATTCTTCCGTCAGCTCACAGTCTAGAACGATATTTCTCAACTTCTCAAATTCTTCCTGCTACTTGTTAGCTTTCCTTAAAAATTCTTCAACCTTTGGATTCAGGCTACGGTTAGTCAATAAGGAACCCCCCTGCTTTAATTTTTCAATCAGTAAACAGTCAAGAATGATCATTAGTTCTTTTATTCACTATAAGGGCTTAATATTGATCTACCTCTAATCATTGCCATGAGCGTTAACCCTTTCACTCCGTTCTCCTTATTTTAGCCCAAAAGGTTTGCTAAAAAATATTGAAAAACAAAAGCTCCCAGAGAACTGATACTTGCCACTAGAACTGCAATAGGTAGCAAAGCATATTGACCCGATTGATGTTTCGAATGAAATAAAAAAAGAATGGATAAACCTAAACTAATTAAGAAAAAGACAATCCATAGTGTGTTTAATGTAGAAGAATCAAAATGGATAAGGTAACTCGCTATATAAATAACATTAATCAAAAGCATAAGAATTAAGGTGAATCTTTTCATATAACATCATCCCTTTATGTTTTGATTTATCCAAATTATAACAGTATTTTGCTAAATTGTTTTTTTTAGATTCAATTTAAAGCTTCGTTAATCCTTTTAGATCAACGCATCCTTTTTTTGCACGAACAGAAAATAATATATTCCAATATTATCGTTTGCCTTTGTTTTCATAAAAGAATACTCTAAAAGTAGACTTGAAGATACATTGGCGCCAACAATGGAAAGTGTTTTTTGGTAAAAAGGAGGTGTGAGAAATGAACAAGTTCGATTACATTATAATCGGAGCAGGAATGGGCGGTTTAAGCACGGGAAACTTTCTTGCTAAATACAAGAAAAAAGTACTCATTCTAGAAAAAAACAATATCCCTGGAGGACTCGTTATCTCTTTCAAACGAAAAGGAGTACAGTTCGACCTCGGCATTGAAGGTTTGAATGAATTAAAAGAAGGTGAGACAATTCCCCAATTCCTGAAATTTTGGGGAACATCTGTCCAATCTCAAAAGAATGTTGGAGATATTTGTTGTTTTATTGATGGAAAAAAGTTTATCTTTCGAAATGATCGGTTGAGAGAGGATTTTATAGACGCTTTTCCTGATAACAAAGACGATGTAAACCGCATTTTTGATATAAACGAAAAAATCTTTTCAGAAATGTATTCAGGAACCGAAGCACCTAAACCACCCTATGAAATGAATCTACTCGATTTGATAAAGTTTATTATGAATAATTTTCGGAAAAAGCCTACTTTTATGAAATATGGAATGAAGAACGCTAATGCTGTATTAGATAAGTTGACGCAAAACCCGGTGTTGCGTTCAGCTATATTCTCCAAAGGTATTACGCCAATGGTGTATATGGCCTACGCTTACCGTTGGAGTATTATAGGCAAAGATTATTATCCAACAGATGGAATGCAGGCTATTCCTAATGCTTCAGTCAAAAGTTTTGTTGAAAATGGCGGAATGATTAAACTAAATAAAGAAGTCACAGAAATCCTTACCGAAAACGGTCAAGCTATCGGCGTAAAAACAGAAGATGGAAACTGTTTTTATGCAAATAATATTATTAGCAATGCATCCCCGCACTTTACATATGATTTACTTCCCGACAGTCTCTCACAAAAAAACAAGATGATGCAAAAGATTAACCAAAAAGCAATATTTCCAAGCATCTGTGCTTTGTTTCTTTCCGTAAAAAACAACTATGATTTTGGAAAGACGAGTTGTTTTTCTTTCTTAAGCAGTACCAATTACAAAGATGATTACCAAACCTATACTCCGGACAATTGCCCAATCGAGATGGTTGTTTACAAACAAAAAGCAACTGAAACCAATAGATCCGTCGTTGCACTACTGCCCATTCCATATGAATACCATAACAATTGGGAAACTGGTTTAATACGAAAACGCGGTGAAGCATATTACAATTTGAAAAAACAAGTAACAGATGCGATCGTATCAAGAATTGATTCATTGTTGGGCAATGGATTCAAAGATAGCTTGGAGTTAGCAGAGCTGTCAACGCCGATTACATTTGAGCGATACACGTACAGCAAAAATGGCTCGTTTATGGGGTGGGCGATTGATGCTAAACATTACGGGAAATTTATGAAGCAGAAAACAGATGTTCCAAACCTATATTTAGTTGGCCAATGGGTATTTCCGGGATTTGGTGTTGCTGGTGTAATGGCTAGCGGATATTATCTTGCCACGGACCTGCTAAAACTAGACGGTATTGACTTGGAAAATGATTTTAAAAAATTCGTAAAAAGATAAATTTTTAAACTCGCCAATTGGCGAGTTTTTGTCTATTTAAACCATTTGAAGGATCAAAATGTGCATCCTATTAGTGTTTAACTAGTTATATTTTGTCAGAATATCTTATTGTTTTTTACATAACATAAAGACGTTAGGAGGTGAAGCGAATTGTCTAATCAAGCTGGGAAAAACAACAAACAAAATAACCAAACTGTTTCTGAGAACATAAAAGATGGCGCTGGGGCGGCATTTCATTCTATTCATAAAGGGTTAGAAGCCACTGAAAATGCTGCAATGAATGCTGTTGACGCAACTGCAAACGCAGTTAACAATTTAACGAATAACAAAAAACGATAATTCAGCAGAAGAAATTGAAATTATTACGACGCCAGTATTTGGCGTTTTTTCTATATGTACTATCATCAACTCTTCACTCTTTAATTTAATTTAAAGACTAGAATCCTTGGAAATCTCCGAAAATCGGTTGAAGTAATGAATTGATAAGTGTAAATTTATCAAAAAACAAAATAATTCCCATCACTATCATTATCACCCCACCAATTTTCATTACAGTGCCACTGTATTTTTTTAACCAAGTAAATTTAGTAATGAACAATGCCATTAAAAGAAACGGAATACTAAACCCTAATATATAAGCTGCCATATACCATAGACCCTGTGATGGATTTGTACCTACAAGTGCTAATGTAGCTGCTAAAATTGGACCGGTACAAGGTGTCCAACCTACTGCAAAAGCTAATCCAATTATAACGGAACCTAAATAACCAGCTGGTTTATTTTGAATATGTAGTTTATGCTCCTTCATCAAAAATTTTGGTTGGAGTAGCCCAATAGTAATCAATCCAAAGACAACCATTAAAATAGCACCAATTTGTCTAATTAAATCTCCATATCGAAAATACCAAGTCTCTAATAAAGTCGCACTTCCTGCCGTACCGAATCCAAGCACTAAGTAAATTATTGAAAATCCAAACAAAAAGAAT
>NZ_JBKFGH010000033.1:0-45319 GCF_051233475.1 Neobacillus terrisolis
ATACCAAGTCTCTAATAAAGTCGCACTTCCTGCCGTACCGAATCCAAGCACTAAGTAAATTATTGAAAATCCAAACAAAAAGAATAAAGTATGAAAAATTGCTTTGTGTTTTCCTTTTAATTCACCACTTTGTATTTCTGCTACACTCATCCCCGTAATATACGATAAAAATGCAGGATAAAGAGGAAATACACAAGGTGATATAAAAGTTAATGCACCTGCACCAAATGCAAGAAAAATAGAAATGTCTGCCATCAACGATCCCCCTTAGAAAATTGCCAATTTTTTGTAAACATAGTATAACATACTTCTTGTTCACTAAACGTTACTTCAACAAAATATGCGACCACCATATTTAGCAGTCGCACCCCGTTATTGAAATTTTACTTAAATAGAATTTGCAATATCAACTAATACATCTAAAGGTACACTTTTAGAGATTCTTTTATCAATCCCTAAAAAATACTGCCAATCTTCCCCCTCAAAAACAAAAATATTAGCAGCACGCTTAACGACAAATAACTCTTTTCCATTGTCTAGCTTAACAATTTTATCAATATGTTCTGGCTTAAACTTAATCGCGTGTTTTTTCGGTCTCAATGTGAGTGTATAGTGGTTCTCGGGAGTATTTTTATTAAGAAAAATTATTTCAAATGTATTATTAATACCGAAATCTTTATTGCACCTTCCAAAATAATGTGTAAATTGAACTGGGGGTATTTTATACGGTAAAACAATTTTCTCGGTAAAAACCTTTTCACATTGATTTACTGCTTCCTCAACCGTCTTGTAACCCAGTTCAAAAAGACCTTTCTCAAACTGGTGGCGTTCATCCTGACCATTTGCATTTACAGATCCCAAACTTGTGAATCCAAAACTCAGAGTAAAAATTAATATATAGATTCTCTTCATCAAGACCACCTTTATTTTTATGAATTAAAGGTAGGTTTCCACATTTTCAAAAGAGTTATTACTATACAACCTGAGGCGTTATTACACAAAAAAGCTTACTCCAAAGAGTAAGCTACCTACCGATATAAACACTATCACATGTTCCAGATTTTGGTTCATAATAACAATGGTTCTTAAATTGACCAGCTATAGGTTGACCGTACCATGTTGGAGGACATGGAGCATATGGATTAAAATACCAAAGGGAATATTTGGATGGGTGTTGTCTCCAATAATCCAAGTTCTGTTTTGCTAATCTTTTTTCAGCAGCTCTCGCTCTTTGATAAAATACATTCCCTTTTTGAACAGCTTCAAAAGAATAATTTCCACCTTGTACTTGATAAATGACTTGTGGAATTGTTCTCAATCCTTTAAAGTCTGAACAATTTGCTTTAAGACGATTAACAATTACATTTCCAACATATAACATACCTTGTTTGCCTTCACCTTCGGCTTCTGCTCTCATCATCCTTGCCATTAAGTCGATGTCCGAACTCCGGTAATTTACTCTTGGCATTTTTTCACCCCAAAAATATAGTATGAAAAAAAACCTCCATTGATGTCACTGTTTTAAAATAAGTAATATAAGATTTTGGCTTAAAGGGCTGTTGGTGCCTCAATTTGTAATACGAAAGAAATTACGGTAATTTATGAATGAAAATTGGTGCACCAATTTTCAACACCACAGGAATTTCGGAAACTAGTGATTTGAAAATAATCACCAGTATCGTATAAATGCCCTTAAAAATAAAAAAAGCGTTAAACCTTTTCGGGTCAACGCTCCTATGCGCAAAGCAAAAAAATCAGAATCAAATACATTTTTCTTCTTTCACCTCTAGGCTAGCAGGCGAGCTTTATTACTTTAATTGAGCATTCTTCAACTTAAGATCGAATCGGTCTGCATTCATTACCTTGACCCAGGCAGCAATAAAGTCACGTACAAACTTCTCTTTGTTATCGTCTTGCGCATACACTTCTGCAAGGGCACGCAGAACGGAGTTTGATCCAAACACTAGGTCGACTCTAGTTGCTGTTCGCACTAGCTCACCCGTTTTGCGATCACGTCCTTCAAATACGCCTCCATTAACAGGCTTCCACTCTACCCCCATGTCGAGCAAGTTAACAAAGAAGTCGTTCGTTAATGTGCCTATGCGATCAGTGAATACGCCATGTTTTGTTCCACCATAATTTGTACCTAGAACACGCATGCCGCCAATTAGTGCAGTCATTTCTGGTGCAGTAAGGTTTAGCAGCTGTGCCTTGTTTACTAGAAGTTCTTCTGAACTTACACTATACTCCTTCTTCTGATAGTTGCGGAAACCATCAGTAATTGGCTCCAGTACTTCAAAGCTTTCTGCATCCGTTTGCTCCTCAGTTGCATCACCACGTCCAGGAGTAAACGGAACCGTTACCGCAAATCCTGCATTTTGTGCAGCTTTTTCGACTGCTGCACTCCCCCCTAGTACAATCAAGTCCGCCATGCTGACTTTCTTTTCTAAATGACTTTGAATGTCTTCTAGTACATTAAGCACTTTTGAAAGTTGTTCCGGTTGATTCACTTCCCAACCTTTTTGTGGAGCAAGACGGATGCGAGCACCATTTGCGCCACCACGATTATCTGAGCCCCGGAATGTACTTGCTGAAGCCCATGCAGTTGTAACTAACTCGCTGATTGTAAGGCCAGAGTCAAGGATCATTGTTTTAATCTTTTCTACTTCAGCATCTGTTAATTCATAATCAACAGTAGGTACGGGATCTTGCCAAATCAGATCTTCCTCTGGAACTTCTGGACCTAGATATCTTGTTTTAGGACCCATGTCACGATGCAATAGTTTAAACCATGCCCGAGCAAATGCTTCCGCAAACTCATCTGGATTTTGATGGAAACGGCGAGCTATCTTTTCGTATTCCGGATCATAACGCAATGCCATATCCGCGGTGGTCATCATCGTCGGAACACGAACAGCTGGATCTTCTGCATCAGGGGCAAGATCCTTCTCATCAGGATTTACAGCATGCCACTGATATGCACCTGCAGGACTCTTTGTAAGCCACCATTGATATCCAAACAATAGATCAAAGTAACCATTATCCCACTGTGTCGGATTAGCAGTCCATGCACCTTCAATACCGCTCGTGATGGTGTCACGACCTTTACCGCTGCCGAATGCGCTAAACCAACCTAAACCTTGTGCTTCAAGTGGAGCAGCTTCTGGTTCTGGTCCCACATGAGCAGCATCTCCTGCACCGTGTGCCTTACCGAAAGTATGGCCGCCAGCAACTAGTGCTACTGTTTCTTCATCGTTCATTCCCATCCGCGCAAAGGTTTCGCGAATGTCACGAGCACTTGCAACAGGATCTGGCTTCCCGTTTGGACCTTCTGGGTTAACATAGATAAGACCCATTTGTACTGCAGCAAGTGGATTTTCAAGCTCGCGATCACCTGTGTAACGATTATCACCTAGCCATTCAGCTTCAGTACCCCAGTAGATATCCTCTTCCGGATGCCAAATATCTGGGCGTCCTGCGCCAAAACCAAACGTCTTGCCACCCATTGATTCAATGGCTACATTACCTGCTAAAAGGAGCAAGTCAGCCCAAGAGATCTTGTTGCCATACTTTTGCTTAATCGGCCATAGAAGCCTGCGGGCTTTATCAAGGTTGCCGTTGTCAGGCCAGCTGTTAAGCGGAGCAAAACGCTGTGCACCCGTTCCACCGCCACCTCGGCCGTCGCCTGTACGATAAGTACCTGCAGCGTGCCAAGACATCCGGATAAATAAAGGACCATAATGCCCATAATCAGCAGGCCACCAATCTTGACTGTTTGTCATTAGATCCCGAAGATCCTGCTTAAGAGCATAGTAATCTAACTTGCTAAATTCCTCTGCATAATCAAAGTCTTCTCCCAGAGGGTTAGATTTTCTGTCATGCTGACGGAGAATATTCAAGTTCAACTGGTTTGGCCACCAGTCTCGATTTGACGTACCGCTCGATTTGTTACTAGTAGCCCCTCCGTGACTAAACGGGCATCCTCCAGAATTGGCATTGTTTTTAACGTCCATAAAGTTTCCCCTTTCTATGTAAATTTTAATAAATAATTATTCTTCTAGTGGTAAGAAACATGCAACTGGTTGTCAATAATTATTCTATTTACATTCTACTAAGCTATTACTAATAATTTATAAAATAGCCAAAATAATCACACATTTTTCATAAACTAACTCTCATTTTAAAAAAATCATTGAAATTCGCTAATACATTCTTCATTCATATATGCGATCTCTCCGAAAGTTCGTGATACGTTAAAAAACTTAATATTTTGCTATAATAGAACACAGGTTATTGTAGTTATATCTAACTTGAGGTGAATCAAGATGTTTTGGACTACATTATTTGAAAATGATGTACCTGTAGCACTCTTCTATTCTTAATGGAGGGAAGGTGACTACATCTCTCCGTTAGGGGGATTTTCGACCTAAACAAAAGGCGGAGGGTATAAAAATGAAAAACATTATCTTAGGATCAATATATTTGGCATTAGCTTCTAGTATTTGGGGTGGAATGTACGTTGTTGTTAAAATTGTAGTATCGGTCATACCTCCACTAGAACTTGTGTGGATGCGATATATAGTGGCTATTGTGGCACTTCTCGTAATCGGCTTGATAACACGCCAAAAATGGCGAATCGATAAACGTCATTTCTTTATCATCATAGCCATTGGAATAATTGGTAACACCATTTCCATTGTTACACAGGAAACTGGTACAATGCTATCCTCAGCACAAATGGGAGCCATTATAACTTCTTCAACACCAGCATTTATGGTAATTTTTGCTCGCATACTCCTTAAAGAACGGTTGACGCTTAAAAAAGCACTCTCCGTTTCTTTAGCAACAATTGGGGTTTTGCTTATTGTTGGAGTCGGTAATGTGAATTTGTCCAGTAAACTTGGTGCTATTTCACTACTTGTTGCTGCTCTAACATGGGCACTCATGTCTGTACTTGTAAAGCTTTTGCCGAGTAATTATTCACAAATTGTGGTAACTACCTATTCCATCTTAGTTGCACTACTCGTGTTAACACCTTTTGTTTTTCCTCGGTTACACGCAATTAATATTTCTGAACTGACTCACCCGACCATCTGGGGAGGAGTCTTGTATCTGGGGATTATCTCGACAGCATGTGGATTTCTACTTTGGAATCGTGGATTACAAATGCTTAACGCCTCAAGTGGAGGGATATTTTTCTTCTTTCAACCCGTCGTTGGGGCATTACTCGGATGGCTTATTTTGGGTGAGAGCATCGGTGTAACGTTTTGGATAGGCTCCATTCTTATTCTCACTGGTGTTTTTTTCGTTATATATGAGAAAAAATAATAAAATGAACCACTTCTGTTTCTATCACCAAACATAGGTTTTGAGCGGACATAGAGGCACTTATTTTAACAAAATTACCATGTTTCTAGACTTAAGCGGACACAGGAGACCTTATTTAGATAAAAACCACTGAAATATGCCAATTTATAAGCTAATAAGGGATCTGGTGTCCGCTTAGCCTATCAAAACAGCCCTTTTTGTGAAAATAACGGAACTGATGTCCGCCACCTCATAATTGCAATCAAAATGTAGATTAAAATGGAGGGGGATACCACTCATTGAACCCCTGTAAACAAAACCATATGATCTTCATCAAGATAAGTATTTTCTAATTTAATGCACTTTCCTCTGTTGCATAGACCTTAAAACCCATTGAGGAATAAAGCCTTTTTGCATGCTGGTTTGTTGAAACGACTGATAACTTTATTTGTTCTACACCTTCCAAATCTTTTGCCAGCTTTATTGCTTCCGTCACTAAAGCCTTTCCAATCCTATTACCTCGTATTTCGGGAGAAACATACATTCCTACGATATTTGCTCTATGTCTTAATTTATACCGCTTTTCTTTAACCAAAGTGATAATTCCAACAAGCTTTCCCTTATCAAAAGCACCAAAAGTAAAAGAGTCTTTTGCTTGAAATCTGTTTTTATATACTTCAACTGATAGGTTTTTTTCTTCTTGATAACTTGCAGCGAATGCTTCCGGACTATTTTTCAAAGCTTCTAATCTAATCCGAAGATAAATTTCGGCATCTAAAGGCTTTAAAAGTCTAATCTCCATATTCTCCCCCATTTTTTAAAAGCGTTTTTCTATATCTATTTTTTGTAAAGTTTGACAAGAGTCAGGGCCGTCTTTTTTAAAGTTGCTTTTATGGAATAAGTATACAATCTTAATTTTATTATGTCTCTTTTCGTATTAACCTTAATTGCCAAGGTAACCAAAACCCAAAAACGATTATAAAGACAGGAATAGACCACCAGGTATGCCATCCTTTTAACTTCATATATCCAACTTGAACAAGCAGCCATTCAGACAAGCTGGACAAGATGGTAAAGATGGTAATATATATCCATTTCTTTTCCTGCTGAAAATAGTTAAGAAATATTACAGCAAAACAAGAAGGAATGATACCGTAACTTATAAAATCACCAATTCCTTCTATTTTTGGATTACGACCTAAATCAAATACATCCAAGTAGTTTAACATTAGGAAAACATCTATTGTAATTGCTACATAGCCAGTTGTACCAAAGATAAAATACATTTCTCTCCAACTTAATCGTTTTGGCATAAAAAATAAGTAAATTAATAAGATAGTGCCTAAAGCAATTGGAAACCATAAACCTTTTGATGACAAATCTAAGTTGTGTATAAACTTTTCCATGGTGTGGCCCCTTTAAGATGGACTATTTAAAACTTATATATTTAAAATTCAACGTTTATTATTTGTTATTTTAAAATATATATTCCGATTAATATTAAAAATAATTTATATACAACTCTTTATACAACCAATTAACCGGTCTTCTATGTCTTTTGCAAATTGTTTCATTTTTTCATTATTAAGTATGTTAATAAGCGACGTTGGTCTAGGCATGCCAATTTTCGTTTGCCCATTATTTTCATAAACAACAATTTTACATGGCAGGAAGTACCCCGCCATCATATTTTCATTTAAAACCCTTTGTGCTTCAACTGGATTACATACTTCCAGCACTTTGAATTCCTTTGTAAACTCTAGGCCTTTTTCTTGCAGCTTTTCTTTAATGTCAAACATCCATAATACCCCGAATTTTTCTTCCTTTAATTTATCTTCCAAACTCTTTATTGCTTCTTCAATATTTTTATTCGTACTGACAGTATAATCAAACATTAAACTACAGCTCCTTTTTGTTTTCTAAGATGTGCTTTAGAGCAATGTTTTCATTATGAATTTCGGTTGCCGTTCTCACACCTAGTTTCCTTATAATTGGTAATGGAGGACACCAACCTAGTATAGAATGTTGGATCATAAAAACACTAGCAATTCCAGATAGCATTCCCCTGATCAGTATTCTCATTTACTTTTATTGTAGTTGGTGGAAACAAAAATTTAATGTTCATGACCTTTTATCCTCCCGAATCATAGAATAAGTAAAACCATTGATAATTTAATTATCCTGTATTATAATTCCTATTAAATATATAGGGATTCGAGGTATAAAGGAGTGACGTTGTTGTGAGAATATTTAACCGTCTTTTTGGTGAAAAATGTCCCAAATGCCAGAAAACATTGGAAACAAACAATTCTAATCCTCTTTATGGTATTATCATAAAAGCATGTCCAGATAATCATTTTAAAAAAGAATTTCATCCGGCACTCGAAACGTATATTGAAAGCCGTAAAGTTTCTTAACATAGAATCTGACCAAATTTTTATTGATTTGGCTAATAATAATAATGCCAAAATCCATTGAGGGATTTTGGTGTTTATTTTTTTCTGACATTAACTCCAAGAGGAGCAGCTATTAGCCTCGTCTCACTCCAAATATAGTCTTTTGTCAGATAGTAGTTTCCCCTCCTTACTTGCTTTTTATCACCTTATCGTTCATAGCATGCTCATCAGTCTTTTTTATAAAAAAAAGCATGACTAGAAAATTATAAGTCATGCTTTTTCAATAACCGCGCCCAATTTCTGAATGGTTAAATACAAAAACGTGGCACTTCTAGTTTTGAATTTTTTTTATAGAAAAGACTCAAAAATAATTTAGACGTATTCGACAATTACAATATTTCGATATATCCTTCTGTTCCGTTGACAAGAATTCGTTGGCCATCTTTTATCAGTTTGGTAGCATTTTCTACTCCGACAACGGCTGGTAAGCCATATTCACGTGCGATAACGGCTCCATGGGTCATCAGTCCACCAACTTCGGTGACGAGACCTTTGATGGATACAAACAATGGTGTCCAGCTAGGATCAGTATAGGCTGTGACTAAAATATCACCATCTTCTAAATTAGCATTTTCCATATTTAAGATGACGCGTGCTCTGCCTTCTATTCCTCCGGATGAAACCGATAGACCTGCAATAGCTTCAGCCGGGAGATTTTCCCGTTTGTATTCACCGGAGAATGTTTCACCATCAGAAGTAATAACACGCGGTGGAGTTAGTTTCTCATATAATTTGTACTCGTCTTTTCGTTTGTTGATAAGCTCGTAATCCAGTTTATTTGTACGTACCACTTCGCGAAGTTCTTCAAAAGTAAGATAGTATATATCTTCCTTTTCATGAATAACGCCCGATTGTACAAGTTTTTCAGCTTCTTTCTGTAAAGCCTGCTTATAAACAAAATAGCGATTAATCATGCCGTATTTTGGATATTCACGATATCCGATGAAATTGCGGATTAGATCGATCATTCGTTTTGATTCTTTGGCCTTTTGTTCACCATCCGGTAATTGTTTCAATCGACCTAATAACTCTTGTTCTTTTTTCAAAGCAACACGCAGTCCTTGCTCGAATTTCCGAATGCTTTCATTTGGCTCAAAGTTTTTGATGTTACTTAGAATCATAGGAACAAGAGTAGCTGGCTTTTCGCTCCAACGGGTTTTCGTAATATCAATTTCTCCGACACAACGCATTCCGTATTTGTTAAGATAAGTAATTATTGCGTCGTGGGTATTCTGTCCACCCTCAAACTTAACCAGTTCATCCAAAAAATTATCATCTTTTACATGTTGTAGATATTCAATTACTTCTGGAAAAGGACGAATCACATCGGCGACATCCAATAGCGCCAGACCCATTTCCGAAGTAATATTGTTTGGAACAGATTGGGACATGATGTCTGCAGCGTTTTTCTCACCTAACCACTCGTTCATTTTTTCATTAATCCATGATGTAGCGTTGATAGCAGCCATGAATACAGCTGTACTTTGTGGGTCAAATAATATTCTCTTTAACTCTTGGAAATCTTCGAGTATAAAATCAAATAAATCCAATCCTGATTTCGTTTGGATGTTTTGTTTTAGTTCTGCTATCGATGTTTGATTTTTCTTTATCAAATCAGAAACGATGGTCGGGTCGTTTTCGATTTGTGCCCCTGAATTCGCAAACGACTTGCTTTTAGAGGAACTCTGTTCTTTCTTATCATTTGGTATAGATTTTATGATATTTCCGCGCTCTATTATGGTAACAAGTGCGTCCTTCATAAGCGGATCGTGTTGTCCCATGCCATCTAATAACGCTTTTCTGCTGTCGGGTGAAGCGAGCATTTGCGTAACATCAACAAACAACCATCCACCAGCTTTGAACCTTTGTCCAAAAGCTGTTAACTGGTATATCGACATTCCCAATGGTTTCAAGGGGTCTGTCATCATTTGTTGATGACCGACAGATACATAGACGTGATTTTCTTGATCATTCGCTTTAGGGATCGGGAAAAGAGTCGTGATCGGACGACTCTGGACAATATAAAATGTATCATCAACCAAACACCATTCGATATCTTGCGGGCCACCAAAATGAGCTTCGATATGTCTACCGATCCGTGCCAGTTGTAAAATTTGTTGGTCAGCAAGTGTTTGAGAGTTTTGCTGTGCGGGGTCGATCTGCTGGGTCTCTGTTCCGCCTTCTCTTCGTCCATAGATAGCCAACTTTTTGGTTGCGATCATCTTATCGACGATTTCCTCTTCCCGTACCTTATAACAATCGGCAGAGACCAAGCCAGAGACCATAGCTTCTCCAAGTCCAAAACTGGCATTGATTGATAGCAGCTTTCGATTGGAGGTAATCGGATCAGCTGTAAATAAAATCCCTGAAGTCTGTGGAAAAACCATCCTTTGGACGATTACGGATATATAAACTTGGCTGTGGTCAAATCCGTTTTGCATTCGGTAGATTACTGCGCGGTCCGTAAAAAGCGAAGCCCAGCATTTGCTGATGTGCTGTAAGATTGCATCGACGCCGACGATATTTAGATAGGTGTCTTGTTGACCAGCAAAAGATGCATGTGGCAAATCTTCAGCAGTCGCACTAGAACGCACTGCATAGGCATGCTCATCAACGAACTGGGAGAGATAGTGAGTAACGGCATTTACAACATCGGAAGGAATTTCTACTTCCATTATGATTTGTCGGATCTTCCTGCTAATTTCACCAATTTGTTCTCGATCTTCTACTTTTAGCGTTTTTAGCCGTTCCACCAAAGCATGATACGCTTCGTTTTGTTCGATGGCTTTTTTATATCCCAATGTTGTAACACAAAATCCTTCTGGCACGTGTATTCCTTCAATTTTTGATAATGCCCCTAAATTTAACCCTTTTCCGCCAACGAGCGAAGCTTGAGCTTTTTCCATTTCCTGAAAACCGAGAACCAAAGAACTCATTCAACATCTCTCCTCACCATCAATGTTCTATTGATTTTAGCAGTAGTAAATGAGAATTATAAGTCTATATTAACCATTTTTAAGGTGTTATAATTAAATTAGGAAGAGTTCAAACATCAACGGATTTAGGACTCCATTTCAAACAGAATTGCTAGCAACTACTTTTTCAGATTCGCCTTCATTAATGCGGAAATCTGTTGTTCATCGGTTTTTGCAATTTGTTCTAGTTGATTTATTACTAGTTCTTGTCGTTGTATAGAATGGTTTTGACTTAACTTAGCTTTTCCTTCAATCTTACTGATTTTAATTTTGAACCCCTGAACCCCTTTGTTCAAACCAGCGAGAAATTCAGCATCTACATCCTCTAATCTGTATGGACTGTCAGCAGTTTCATATTTCATCACCATATCATGTAAGGATCCCATTAACTCATTTTCGTCCTCTAATAATTCAACCTCTCCATAAACATGAACGGTCACATAATTCCATGTTGGAACTGCCTTATTCGTCTCATACCAAGATGGGGAGATATAACAATGTGGACCGTGGAAAATAGCTAGAACAGTTTGATTTTTAATATCTTTCCACTGCGGATTTGAACGAGCAAAGTGTCCATATAAGTAAGTATTCTCCTTGTTCAAAACTAACGGTAAATGAGTTGCAAATGGCATCCCATTGTGTTGAGAAAAAAGAGTCGCAAAACTATGTTGTTTCATTATGTCATAAGCCACAGTCTCTTCTATGATTTTAAAATGAGAAGGAATATACATGGAGAATAATCCACCTTTCAAAAAACGTTATTTGAGTTCTTTGGTCATGATAAAGTCTATTTGTTCTTCGTCCCCCATATAAAAAGAGTGGGCTCCGGTTTGGACAAATCCCATTTTCTTATAAAATGCAAGAGCATTTTCATTCTTTTCCCATACGCCCAGCCAGATTTTCTTTTTATTAAAATCTATCGCATTTTCCAACGCTTTATTTAGCAGAACTTTACCAATCCCCAGTTTTTGAAACTTGTTCTTTATATAAATCCTTTCGATTTCGAGTGATTCATCGCCCATTTCTTCAGACTGAGCGTCATTGATATTGACCTTTAAATAACCAGCGACGTCGTTATTAACATAAACAAAAAAGAAATGCGAAGAAATATTGGTTAATTCTTTTTCTAATTGTTTTATGTTAAATGCCCTTTCCAAATAGGCATTCATATTTTCAGGTGAATTCTGATCTTTAAATGTCTCAATAAAAGTTTCATAGCTAATTTCTTGGAGGATGCCTGAATCTTCAAGGGTGCATTTTTTTATCTTGATTGTCATTTAAATAGTCGCTCCTTTATCTAATCAATAATTCCTCTTGTTTCCTTTTTTAACATATTCCCAGTCTTTTTCGATATTTTTTCTTACTCTTTGAAGAAGATGGAAAATGGTTTCTACTTCTGCTTCTGAAAATCCCTCTAACGCAACGCTATCCGAATAATCATGTTCTCTTTTTATAAAAGGATAAACACGTTTCCCTTTCTCTGTGGGAAAAAGTTTTTTAATTTTTTGGTTATGTTCATCATCCTTTTTTTCAATAAAACCATTCATTTCAAGTTTTTTTATCGCACGAGCTGCTGTTGTTCGGTCTACTTTAATCATTTCAGCCAGCTTCTCTTGGATGATTCCTGGATTTTCACAGATTCGTACTAAGTACAAATACTGCCCTTTTGTAAGGTCAAATTCTTTAAATTCGATATTGCTTATTGAATCAAGTGCCCTGGCAATCATTCCAATTTCGCGGAGAATTTCCTTCATAATTTACTCCTTAACCTGTTTTTTGTTGCATTTACTATAAAATTGATATAAATTAAATTTAGCTCAATTTTATTGCATTTGCAACAAAATAATGAAGGACAATTTAAAAGGACTGATAAAAATGAATACAAAAAGAATAACGATTGATGAAGATTTACAGACAGCATTTCAAATTAGAATAGAAGTATTTGTGAAAGAACAAGGCGTACCGCTAGAAGATGAATTTGATCAATATGATACATTGAATGGCATTTGCGAACACATATTAGTCCATTACAATGAACAACCTGTCGGTACGGGAAGGATTCGGTTTGTTGATGGAGTAGGCAAATTGGAACGAATCTGTATCCTGGAACCATACCGTAAATTTGGACTTGGAAAAATCATTATCAAAGCATTAGAAGAAATAGCGAAAGAACGGGGAGCCTCGCAGGTTAAATTACATGGTCAAACGCATGCAGAAGGGTTTTATAAAAAACTAGGATTTAGAATTTCATCTGATGTCTTTATGGAAGATGGAATCCCACATATTCTCATGCTTAAAGAATTATCAGCTAAAAAATGATAACGAGGTCGAGTAAAGCCAAATTTGTTGTTTATGTTTTAGGAATTTTCCTATTAACGCTTGGTATTACTTTCACGATACAATCGGACCTTGGAACCTCACCTTTTGATGCTCTTTTGGTAGGACTTTCGATAAATGTGGGACTTACCGTGGGAAGCTGGGAATTCATAATAGCTTTAATACTGATAGGGTGTAATTCATTTTTAGAAAGGCAAAGACAAGAAGTTTTAGGGTTGCTGACAGCATTTATAACGGGTATTGGGATTGATATGTGGCTTTTTTTATTGAAAAATTTAATCACGCCTGAATTATGGTACAGCAAAGTTGTCTGTTTTGGAATCGGCTTAGTTGTTATTGGATTGGGAACAGCACTTTATTTACACACAAATTTTGCACCGACTCCGATTGACCGATTAACGTTATTCATAAAAGAATTAACTAGAACAAATTTAATGTTTTCGAGAACATTCATTTACCTTGTATTCTTGATATTGGCAATGATTTTCAATGGCCCCATTGGCGTTGGTACTTTATTAACCGTATGTTTAGGTGGGATAATACTTAATTACTTTATGCCATTTACAGAAAAAGTATTAGACCGACTTTTTAACCAATCTAAAACATCACCAAGTTATGATACAGATAAAAACCATTCAATATAAATTAATCTCTATTTAAATGATAGATTAGCTGGACAACACCGGAGGAGAAGGATCTTGTTTCGACCAATTTCAAATTTACTTTTTGTTGGATATCAATAAACAAAGGTTTTCCTTCTCCTAAAATAACAGGGTGTACAGATAATCTAAATTCATCTACAAGTCCTAAATTAATAAAACTTGTAATAAGACTGGCTCCACCATATAGCCAGATATCTTTACCAGGCATACTCTTTAATTTATTGACTTCTTCACGTATCTGATCATTAATATATATTGCTTTATTATTAGTCCCTTTTTGTGTTCTGGAAAACACATATTTTTGTTTACTGTGAACTATTTCCCATATTTCTTTGTCAGTTTCACTATCATTTGTTTTTGGAGTAAATTGCCCCCATAAATCATAGCTCTTTCTTCCATATAAAATGGCATCAATTTGATTTAAGAAATTACTAAAGCCCATGTCCGGATCCATAATGCACCAATCAATTTCTCCATTTTTCCCTTCAATAAAACCATCCAAAGTAACTGCCAAATCTAATATTATTCTTCTTCGCATGACCTCGTTAGACAAAATACTGCCTCCTTTTGTTGTTTAAATAGCATATAAGGCAATGCACTTTTTCAGCATTTCCTCTTGTAATTTACCTTTGTTTATTATTCATTTTTGAATGATGGGTTAATTCATGATCTATAAAGCAGGAAATCATTGTTCTATATACTTGTTCAATAATATCAGGATTTACATTATTTTCATCAGCGATAGTTCTAACTTTTTGAATTACAGCTTCAACTCTTTTCGGTGCTTTAACATCATTAGTATCTTTTTTGAATTTTGTAGCTTGTTCAACGCATCTACTTCTTTCGCTAATTAACTTTACAATTTGATTATCAAGATAATCAATACTCTCTCTTACTTCTTGTATGTTTTTAAACTCTCTCATCTAGCTATCCCCTCTCAACTAAACTCATCTCTTCTAGAAGATTATAATTATTATATCATAATTATTGTAAAAATTTACCTTTTTTTGCCCAATCCATTGAACTAACCTGTCCCGATAGTAAAAAATGGTTCCTGTTTAATAAAAACGGCCCACTAGCCAAGGAACCACCTTCGAAAATAAGGAGCTCCTTAACTTGCTAATATCGTCATATGTCTCTGAGTTTGTCTAAATGTTCTTAAAGATAATCAACAATTTTGATTCATTTGTTGAGTAATCAACGAATTACATTAATTTAATCATTGAATAAAGCTTATAACTTTTTATAATTATAGACAGATGATGATTAATCAATCAAAGATCATTTTTTAGTGGCAACAGATTTAACTACTTCAAAAAAGCTTGCACTAATAGGAGCTACATTACATGATAAAATTTTCTCTAATTTGTGTTTTAATAATGAGCATTACATTGGGAGCATGCAGCGGAAAACAACATGATGACAAATCTGCAAATGATACTTTAGGTACTATTTCAGAAAATAAACAAGCAGATTCTTCTCATAATTCCAATGAAGAAATTAATCAGATTTCCAAAAGTGATAATGGAGGTTTGGACAGTGTGGAAGAAAGAATAAAATTAACGTTTAATAATCAAGAAGTTATTGTAAAAATGTATGATAATCCAACAAGCAGGGATTTTTTAACACAACTTCCTTTAACATTAACATTAGAGGATTATACAAGAACCGAAAAAATCACCTATTTACCCCACAAATTATCTACAGAAAAAGCACCTTCAGGTATTGATCCTGCAGTAGGAGATTTTACTTATTATGCTCCTTGGGGAAATTTAGCTATATTTTACAACGACTTTGGGTATTCTAGCGGTCTTGTCTTATTAGGCAAGATTGAATCAGGTATAGAAGAGCTCGCAAGTATTCGTGAAGATTTTACTGTGACAATGGAAAAATTAGATAAAAACAATTGATAAGAAGAATTGTACAACGTAAAGAAAGTAGGAACTAAAATATGAAAAATGAACAATTAAGTAATAGTACAATCTTTCCATTAGGACAAAAACTAGAATCGAATTTTATCGGTGATGCATACTTAAAAATGGTGTTTACCGACTCAACTCCGTTAAATGCACCCATCGGGAATGTAACCTTTGCACCTGAAAGCCGCAATAACTGGCACTCTCATAAAATTGGGCAAGTTCTGTTAGTTACAGGTGGTGAGGGTTGGTATCAAGAGAAAGGAAAACCAGCACAATTACTCAATACAGGCGATGTAGTAAATATTCCACCGAATGTGAAACATTGGCATGGTGCCACAAATGACAGTTGGTTTGTTCACTTAGCCATTACCAAAGGACAAACGGAATGGTTCGAACCTGTCGATGATGAATGGTATAATAAATTGTAAAACACATGCATCGAATCATTTGGTTCGGTGCATTTTTCTTTTTAGGAAGATTGGCATTTCAATAACTTTGTCGGGGAATGTACTTAAACTCACCTTCTCGTTAGCACAAAATTTAAAGGTGCCAGTAACGACAACGCTGATCGTCAACTTTTGCACCTCTATACTTTCAGAAGAACTCTTATTAGGAGTAGCCTACTCCTTTTTATTAGGGACTTGTCACCCACCTTCTATACAGGTGTCAGCTGAACTTCCAACAGCAGCATTTAATTCAATAAGAAGATTAGGAAGTAGCGCAGGATCAATAATGATTTCTAATTTATTATCAGTTAGTGGTACATTATATTTCACAAAAATAGGTTCAGTATTCTCCCACACTTCAACTACTGCTTTAGAGGACATATTAGATTGTATGACCATATTAAAGCCTCCGATTCTGTTAAACTCTTCAATCTTTAATTATTCAAAAAATGGGGCAGTATTATTAAGTTTTATCGTTTTTAGATAACCTTAATATTTTCTGAATATTTCACTTGATTAGTTCCGTCTTCACGGACAAATTGATCCAGCAAAAACCCAATCTCTCCATATTTATGGTGTGAGGAATTGGGCTTATAATCTTCTACAAACGTGCCCGATTATTGAACAATCTTTCTCCCTAATGAGAATACTAAGGGTGATACATATTTTTCAATTTATATATCACCTTCTTACTATTTGTTCAACAGCTACTTTTATTATATTTATTAATTGATATAATACGTATTTTTTAAAAATAAGTATTTTTATCCGTGCCAATAACCAGTTCTCTTAAATAAAGTTATGAAGGGATAATTATCTTTTTCACCTGTATACGGCAAAGTATCAGTATAAATCCACACTGAATCACCTTTATCAATCATAGTTTCTATTTTGTTATCAACAGCGTAAGGGCTTTTATTCCAATTTTCTAAAAATAGTTCTTTCCAATTATCTTTTATGGGAGCATTCACAGAAAGGTAACTAGCTAGATCAAACAATGTCCCTTCCTCACTCTTATTCATTACCTTATATTCTTCAATAACATTCCAAATATCTTCAGCAGTTAGATTATCATAAAAATTCTCAGTCCAATTAACTCCCTTTGCATAAACATAATCAGAGCTACCCATATACTCAACAAATATGTATGTCCTCAACGTTTCCTTTAATCGTTCCATTTCTTCTTGGGAAACACTATCTTTTTGAGTTGATGGGAAGGAGTTACTACCAATAATCTTTTTTTGTTTTTCTTCAAGTGTAACTTCATCGCTTTCTTCTACGTTTTCTTTTTCTGAAAGTCCAACAGATTTTGAGGGTTTTTCATTAATTGACTCTTCATTCTTTTGCTCATTAACCTCGTTAGAGTCAACTGTATGAAAATTAGACGAACACCCAAATAGTGGTCCAGAAAATAGAAATAGAATCCCAAATAAATATAGGTGTCTCATTTTTTCCTCCTTATTTATCACGTTCTCTTTTTCAAATATTAGCTAAATCTATTATAACTATTTCAAATCATCAGCACCTTTATTTTAATTGCATTTCTTCACAATATCCTTTTTTTTACTAAACACTACTAAACAATCTGGCCCTAAAAAGAAAGAGCACAATTCTTATGGAATTGCGCCCGATTGTTTAACAATTTTGCTTTACTTACTTTCATTAATATTAGAGATATTAATAGAAAACTCCCCAAAACTCAATTGTCCTAAAGCAAACTTCGTACTTTGAACAAATATACGTTCATTTTTAGTTAGTTCACGTTTTGCTACCTTTTCAATCCATTCTTGCTCTATGTCTAAAATATCTAAAACATGCTTTTGTTTTGAAAAAGCTTCATAGTATCTTAATCCAAATTTCCTTTGGGACATAGCATCAATATGTATGCCATCTGGATTTGCAGTTAAGCCTTTTGATGTTACAAAATAGCAATTTTTTTCGGTATGAGCAACTTTAGATAATATCTGGTTTATTTGTTTATATTCTACAGCACTTTTTCCGAATCCAACCTCTCCAAGGTAATGTCCCAACTCACCGATAATAATCGGGATATCCGGTGCATTCAATTCTTCTCTCAAGTGTTTTAATAATGAAAGTAATTTATCTTCATACGTCTTATAACATTCTCCGTAACTGTCGCTTTCTCCTTGATGCCACAGAATTCCCACTATTTCACTTGTTTCCATAGCAAATTTTGCTTCAGAAATCGCATGCCTTGTTAATAGTCCATCAATTGCCCAATCATCAATAGAGCTTCCTCCCTCGGCACATGGTATTACCCCAATGAACTCACCCGGATGATCCTCTGTCCAAGCCTGAGCAAAAGAGGCTGCCGGCCCAACACCAGATACGTGACGATCAAAATTAAGTGGCTCTGCCATCATTTGCCATCTACCGTTTCGCAACATATTTATGTGCTCATTATAAATCGGAGATACATCCTCAATAAATCCTCTGCCTGCCATATTTGATTGTCCGATTAATAATATAGATTTCATAAAAAAACCTTCTTTCTTTGTTTACAAAGGTCTAATTAGATTAAATAAGATTAAGAGTATAGCTAATTAGACTTTTTTTGTCAATTCGATTTTGTCTTTATTCAACTAAATGGCCCAATTAGCAAAATGACGCCAATCCTAAAGAAAGGCACCTGATTGTGGAAGATTACAAAAGCTCCTATTAGCTGGTTTAGTTTAGTATCAAACTAATCAGTAGGTTCTCCTTCTCGAAATGAGAATTCCAATTTTCAAAATAATCATTTTCAGCTTCGCCTTGTCAATTAAGCAAAGGGTAAGATTAGGGTATCTATTCAAATTGAATTAATTCCTGTAAATGAATATTTCACTAAATTTTCAACATAAACATCTTCCAAATTTTCACCTATCACTAACAGTCTATAGAAAATTGGTCCGTATATAAGGTCAATACTTAAATCGCGGTCGAGATTTTCCCTCAATTCCCCTCGCTGAACCCCCTTTTCCAAAAGCTGCTTAGCCTCAAGCCGTCGAGGATGGAAGTATCTGGTCCGATATGCCTCCGCCAGTCTTGAATCAAATTGCCCTTCACCAATCAGCTCCTTAATGATTTTACCTTCTCGACTGGTCAAAAATCGAGCTAAACTAGTTGCATGGATAAGTATGTCATTATATACAGAGCCTGTGTCGGGAACCGGCAGTCTTGCCGCAGCAGCATCCAGAAAGCCGTCCATAACAACGTCTGCTTTGTTGGTCCACCATTTATAAATGGTGGCTTTACTAACCCCTGCCCGCTCCGCAATTTTCTCTACAGTGACTGCTCCAAGGCCATTTTCCAACAGCAAATCATATGAAGCAGAAAGGATAGACTTTTGCGTTTCAACATTACGTGGACGTCCTCTTTTGGCATTCACACGAATCCTCCCCTTTACAATAAAAACTATACGTTCATTATACTAAATATTCATCAGGAAGGAAAAATAACTATTTACAAAACTAAACGTCCAGTATATTATTTAAATATGATTTTCTAAACTGTACGTTCATTATTTAATTTGCGATAGCAGTACTGAATACTACTTGCCCTGCCGCACACTAAAAAATGAAAATGGGGAGGATTACAATGAAAACGAATCAAATTATCGAGAGTAAACGCATTTCAAGCTGGATGATGTTTCTTTTAGCATCCGCATGTGGTCTTATCGTTGCCAATCTTTATTATGCACAAACACTGATAGAACCTATCAGTGTCTCTATAGGTCTTTCTTCCGAAGCAGCAGGATTAATTGTCACCTTAACACAAATCGGTTATGTTGTAGGGCTGCTGTTTATCGTACCGCTTAGTGACATTTTTGAAAATCGGCGCCTCGTGGCAGTATCACTAATTGTTGTGGTATGTGCATTGCTTGCGGCAACATTCGCCCGTAATGCGCTATCTTTCCTGACTGCGTCCCTGTTTATTGGACTGGGATCTGTGGTAGCCCAAATACTAGTTCCCTATGCTGCCCATTTAGCGTCTGAGGAGCAGCGCGGCCGCGTGGTAGGAAACGTGATGAGTGGCCTCTTACTTGGGATTATGTTTGCCAGGCCGCTGGCAAGCTTTATAACCAGCATTTGGGGATGGCAAACAGTATTTGCTTTGTCGGCGATTGTTATCACTCTATTGACGGTTCTGTTGTCACGTATTCTCCCTGAGCGTAGACCTTCACCTACAATAAACTACGATAAATTGATTTTCTCTTTAGCCGGCCTCTTAAAACAAACGCCTATATTGCGCCGCCGGGGCATTTATCAAGCTTGTTTATTTGGAGCCTTTAGTCTGTTTTGGACTGTGGCTCCTTTACGATTGGTGAATGATTTCGGAATGTCCCAGCAAGGCATCGCTTTGTTTGCATTGGTAGGTATGGGAGGCGCAATAGCAGCACCTATAGCTGGAAGACTTGCGGATAAAGGCTGGACTGGATTTTTGACTGGACTTTCAATGCTTATTGCCACCTTGTCTTTTTTGCTGGCATATTTTTTTCAAGGCCATTCTACGACGGCTCTCATATTGCTCATTCTTGCCGCTATTATGCTGGATGCGGCCGTATCGGGAAATCTTGTACTTGGTCAGAAGGCGATTTATTCATTGGGGAGTGAAGTAAGAGGCCGACTGAACGGGCTTTTCATGTCTATATTCTTCATTGGCGGAGCAATTAGCTCTTCTTTGGGCGGTTGGTCTTATGCCCATGGCGGCTGGAGTTTCACATCTCTAATTGGAGTTGTAATGCCTCTTTTAGCCTTACTTTACTTTCTTACTGAAAAAAGAACCATCTGCAAAGAACGTTGAAACCTTTGCAGACGATTCATTCAGAGCATTGAAACTCCCAAAAGGCGGGAGGGCACCTTGCAGGCAGCGATGAGTTTAGGAGATAGATTCTCCTAGGCGCTGTAAACAAAACACCGACTATAGCAGGTCGGTGTTTTCGTTTGAGAGCATTACTCCATTAAATGGCCCGATTATGGAAGACTGATCTAATTGAAAATCAATCAAATTTATATAACAAGGGATTAAATTTTTTTTTAAAAAAATGGTTGTTGTCTTTTAATCGAATAAAAACCAATATGGTAGTAAATACAGAAAAAGGGTTTAAAGAGTAATTTTTAATCATTCTCTTTCTTTAATAATTCAATCCTTTTATGATAATAGCAACGAATTACATCTATCTTAAGGTCTATGTACCAAAACGCTATTGAAAAAAAGATTGATACACAAAGTAAACTTATGGATCCCTTTAACAATTCAAGAAAAGTTAGATTTGACCCAAATGGGTTAATTAAAGAAAAAATTGGTAAAAACACTGCACTAAATATCACATAAAGACAAAATGAATATATTTTTTTATTATTTAATTTCCTTGATATAAATTCAATCAAAATTGAAGCCGGTACTCCATATAAAAAGATAAACACTATATACGTTGGTAATAAGAAAAACAATCCGAATAAATCAAAAAAAATTTCTTCGAAGACAAAAATTATTACAAGATTCATTAGAATTTGAATAAAAATAATAATTAATGATACTAAAGTTGCAGCCAACATTTTTTTAAGGATCATTTTAAACCTCCTTGTGAAAGTCATACCCAATAGGATGCAAAATCAAAATGCTTACTATAATAGATTTATATTTGTTAAGTTAAAAATTCCCATCTATATTATAATGGATAAAACCAATTGATTGGGCATAATTTCCAATATATATAATTAACCTGACCCGTTACGACACTAAAAAAGACGATCACTATCTTTAGCAATCGCCCGCGTTACTTAAAATACAATTCTTCAAATCTAATTCTGTAATCAAAAAAAAAAACCGAACGTTCGGGGGTTCATAGTATCTTTTCACACAACTCTCACAAAAAAATCCCGATTCAGACTATTACTCTCTGAATCGGGATTTTAATTTTTATGCTGCTGGGTTAACTTCTAATTCTACTTTAATTTTGATATCTTTACCTACAAGTACGCCACCTGTTTCTAGTGCTGCGTTCCAAGTTAGACCGAATTCTTCACGGTTAATTTTTGCTTCTGCTTCAAAACCGTATACTTCAACGCCCCATGGGTTTGTACCTTTACCACCAAATTCAACATCAAAAGTGACTGATTTAGTTACATCCTTAATCGTTAAGTCACCAGTAACTTTGTAGTCATCTCCAGCTTTCGTAATGCTCGTTGATTTAAACTCAATCGCTGAGTAATTTTCTACATCAAAGAAATCTGCTGATCTTAAGTGATTATCACGATCTTCGTTACGTGTGTTGATGCTTGCAACGTCAAATTCGAATCCAATTGAAGCTGAAGTTAGATCTGTTAACTCTACCGCTTCTACTTCTGCTGTATACGTTTCAAATTGCCCTTTTACTTTTGATACCATCATGTGTTTTACTTCAAATCCAATGCTTGAGTGTGCTTGATCTACTGTCCATTTTGCCATTTTAAAATTCCTCCAATAAGTTTTATTTTTTATCTCGAATTCGAGATATGTATCCTAAAAATTGTTTACCTAGTCATTCGAAAATTCCCAGGTAAACAAGTAGAGATTTTTTATTCGAAAATATAGTTCTGAGGTATATTTCGAATTAAGTTATCTCTAATTCAAGATAAATTTATCATATATTCATTTTGATTGTCAATACTTTGTGGAAAAATTTATTAAAGATATACATCAGCCAGAATCCAACATCTTCAAATCCGATTCTTTTATTAGCTGTATTTTTTAAAAATTTAACTGGTTTTCATTTGTAACTTTCTTTTGATAAAAACAGACAGTTTCTTGTAGAAAATGACGTTGACTACCATTACAAACAGATAGAATACTGAGGAATAATAAATATTCCATCCTTTATAAACAATTAAATGAAAAATGTAGACTGATATTACTTCTAAGACTGTTAAGAGGATCGCACATGAAACAATAAACAAAGTTACATTTGTCTTCCATGATTTAAAACAGTGCATCAAAAAAAGAAGGGATCCCGGATATATGATTGAATGAAGAGCAATATCGGAAAGCTCACCACTAGGTCTGTCCACGGTGTCATAAAAATCATAAGGTGGCATCGCCAAATAGTAATCACCAATAGTCGTTAGCTGTAAATTGAACAATAAAATACAAATAATCTCTGTTAAAAGAAATTTTTTTTGTTTAAAAACGTAGTATACCGCTAAGCAAATAACGATTGTAATTATTATTACAAACCATTCATTTTCATCGAATTTCTTTGGAAGAATTGGGTTTATCGCTTTTCTAAAAATGTCATTCATGATCAATCATCTTTTCTATTTTTAATATTGGTGTTAGAATCTCCATGAAATATACTGCGGATATAAGGACAATCATAGCCAGTACGATATCGATTTGTGGATACCAATACTTGCTTTTAGAAGTAAGTACCCCTAATATAAGCATTATTTTTTCTAATACTACTCCTCCAATTACCCAACTAAAACAAATTCCAATTTTTGCAGCTAATTTATATCTTCCTCGCAAAAAGTATAGAACCCACATTAACAGAACTGGAAAATTAATTCCATATTGCAGTCTTGCCATCCAAAATGGAAGATGTTCCTCCACAACCCTTAATCGCTCATAAGGTGAGGAAAGCATATAGAAAAACTGTTGGCATAACACCGACGAAAACATTAATAGGATAAACTTTTCTAAAAAATCAAATCTTTTACGCATATACCTCATTGAAATAAGTAGAAGAATAGCAAATACAACAAAACTAAAGAATTTAATTAGCATAGAACACCCTAAATGATTGTAGTTGTTATTACCTTGTGATGTTATTTTAATATTTATTCTATAATTAACTTTTCATTTCTATTTAGTTAACCTATAACAAACAGACATTGTTATATTCTTACTTTAAAAATGTGCATAGGTAATTTTTCCTGTAGACGGAACCGTTTATCTTAAATTAACGAGCGGGATACTTGGGAATTAAGAATATGATAAAATTAAGTTGAAGGAAATAACAGTTAATGAAAGGTGGTGGTCTGTATTGAAAATTCATTTTCAACCAGATACTCATCTTGTCATTTTAAAAGAACCTTGAATAATGGGGGGATAAGGAATGGCTCTGGTTATTGTTCTTAATTTAATTGCAATCGTTGGTATATTTTATGGAATAACAAAGAAAAACAAAAAATTGCTCGTTTCATCAGTAATTGGCTTGATTATCATTGAAATTTTAATATTGGTTTATAATTACTTTTACTCGCTAAATCCTTATTAAAAAGGTTGATTTTAGAAGTTAGTAGATTTGACATCAATAGTGGCATAAAAAAGCAAGAACTCGCCACGGAATTGGCGAGTTTCCTTTATAAAAAATACTGGATCCTTATTGGATTCTGCCCCGGTGGTTGAATAAAAGGTTTCTTTAACTATGGATATTATAATTCTGATTTCATCTTATTTTGATTCACAATCATCTTTTCAACTATATATTGATAACCGTAGATGATAATCGAAAGGATTATACAAATATAATACCAACCAATGTGATTAATTTTTTTAAATTTAAATGCACCAACCTTTTCCCACGCATAAGCCATTGGAAATGCATTAAAAATATTTAGGACAACATTGGTAATCAAATATTTTAAAAAATTACCGTAAGTTAGATTAAAAATCCATAGCGTTGCTACAAAATACGGTCCTAATATGTATGAAAAATCTACATTACCTGGTGAAAATGGATTTTTATTTACCCACCATCTTCTCTTATTGCTGATGACACTTAAGACACTAATAAATAAATTAACAAAACTTGCCACTGGTAAATACCTAAAGAATGCCTTTTTATCCATAAACACAACAGAAAGCCAGGGAATGATTATCATAGCTAAGGAAAATACTTTCTTTTTCTTCATTTAAAATAAACCCCTTCTATTTTTTTATATCATTCCCTGATCAAACCTATTTTAGTTAATTCTTTTTAATTAACTTCCTTAAAGCCAATGTCAAAAAGCGATTTTTAGAATTCTTCACTTGTGTAGTCAGCTTTAACTTCGTAAGAAAAATCGACTGGCAACGATCCCGGTAGAGTTTTTTCCCTTCACTTGCTTTAACGTCGCTACTATAAGAAAACTAACAATCACTAACAAGAGCCATGAACTTACCTTTCCTAAATGAACGAGACTCCACGCCTCGGTTTGGTTTGGATATTCCCAAGCTCCAAAGAACGTTGCAATATTTTCGGCTATCCATATAAAAAATCCGATGAGCACGAAAGAAAGTGCGAGTGGCATACGGTAACGAGTTCCTTTAACCTCGTAAATGACCCATGATTGCCAAAAGACTATCATGACAAGTCCAGATAACCACCAGCGAACATCTATCCAATAATGGTGGGTGAAAAAATTCAAATAAATCGCGGCTGCAAGTGGCACAACGACCAAAAACGGCGGCCACTTAACCAGTACAACATTTAACCTTCTCCACGCCTGGCAAAGATAACTCGCTACACTTGCGTACATGAATCCGCTATACAAAGGCACTCCCAAAACTTTAAAATATCCTTCCTCCGGATAAGACCAGGAGCCCATATGTACCTTAAATAGTTCAAGCGCAAGTCCAATAAGGTGGAATAATGTAATAACCTTAAGTTCATCCATGGTTTCAAGCCCAGAACGAATCATCCACCACTGCATCAGAAGGCAAATGATCAGCAGCCAGTCATACCTTGGCAGAAGAGGAAGTGTCATGAATTTAGTAATAGCCAAAGAGGCAAAAATAACGACAGGAAACAAGCATGATAAAGCCTGCTCCCAACCAAAACAAAAGAGTTGCTTAACTGCTCTCATCAATCGCTCCTCCAAAGGGACGCAAGGGGACGGTTCTATTCATCACTTCGGTATTCTAAAATATCTCCAGGTTGACATTCTAAAGCCTTACAGATTGCCTCTAAGGTTGAAAATCGAATCGCTTTTGCCTTTCCATTTTTCAATATAGAAAGGTTAGCCATTGTGATTCCTACCCTCTCCGTAAGTTCAGTTACGCTCATTTTTCTCTTCGCCAGCATCACATCAATATTGATTATAATCGCCATTGTTTTCACCCCTAGACCGTAAGATCATTTTCAGATTTTATGTCAATCGCTTCTTGTAAAAGCCTTTGAAGAACCGCAGCGAAAACTGCGATCACCATTGAAGCAAAGATAGGGACCATTCCGACTATGACCAGACCTGGTGCATCATCTAGATCTGCTACGAGAAAAACAAATGGCTCAATCACAATATACAAACCACTGATTGTTATGGCACAGAATTTGATATTCTTTAGTGCTTTAACAGACAATTCAGAGAAAGCTTGGTTCTTGTCAATATGGCCTAAAAGTTTAAAAGCCTGATACAATGCAATGAAAAACGGGATCACCGATGCATAAATACCAATTACAATGGGATAAAGTATATGGGCATAGTCCGGATTTGCTGGATTATTAGGTAACCAAGTCAACCCAAATATACCTAAAGCAAGAACTGGAGCTCCAATTAGAAAAACAGCTATCTTTAAAAACAATGTTGTTCCTCGTTTCATAAAAAGCACCTCACATAATTATTTTCAATTTGAATTTAACACGTTATTTATCGTTTTTCAATAAACATTTATTATTTATTATAATATTTTTGTCGTTATAGAAGGATTTAAGACAAAACTAAAAAGCATTCCTTATACAAAGAAATGCTTTTTAAACTTAAAAACTATTAAATTTATAACCTGTACAACTGACCGTTAGTCGAATAAGGAAACGGGCTGCCTTAACAACCCTTTCTGTTGTACAAACAACTAAATGCGCTCATCGCAGCGGTTGACTATTGAAATGGCTAATCCTATTATGGTTATACTTACCCTAACTGGCGTTTAAATTGTTTACTGGCGAAGAAGTAAGCGATGACCGTGAAACCGACGCACCAGGCAAGCGCGATCCAGATATCGTTGCCAACAGATCCTTCATACAACAGTGCACGAATCGCATTCACGATTGAAGTCACGGGCTGGTTCTCAGCGAACGCACGGACAATTTTAGGCATGGTTTCGGTGGGGACAAAGGCCGAACTGATAAACGGCAGGAAAATTAGCGGGTACGAGTAGGCTGTCGCCCCTTCCATAGACTTCGCTGTTAAACCGGGAATGACCGCTAGCCATGTCAGCGCCAGCGTAAACAACCCTAGTATACCTACTACCGCGAGCCAATCCAGGATATCAGCGTTAGAACGGAAGCCCATCAAGAGCGCGACGAGGATAACCACCACGACAGTAAGCGCATTGGAAACAAGCGAGGTCAACACGTGAGACCACAATATTGACGAGCGTTTGATGGGCATGGTAATGAAACGCGCCATCAGCCCGCTCTTTACATCCGTAAACAGCCGCACGGAAGTGTAAGCGACGCCGGAGAGAACAGCCATCAACAATATTCCAGGCAATAAATAATTGACGTAGTTGTCCGTGCCAGTCTCTATGGCGCCACCAAATACGTAGACAAACAACAGCATCATCATAATCGGCGTAATCGCCACCGTGATAATCGTATCCGGGCTGCGCATGATGTTACGCATTAAACGCCCTAGTAATACCCCTGTTTTGCTTTTCATTTACATCTCCTCCTTTTTGCCGATGACCGCGAGGAAAATTTCCTCTAATGTCGGTTGCTTCTCGATGTACTCAACTTTCGCTGGCGGGAACATCTCTTTGAGTTCGGTAAGGGTACCGGTCGTGATGATTTTTCCGCCATGAAGAATGGCGATTCTGTCCGCCAGTTGTTCAGCTTCCTCCAGGTACTGAGTTGTCAGCAAGATGGTCGTGCCACCACAAGCAAGCTGCTTGACGGTATCCCAGACTTCAATTCGCGCTTCGGGATCAAGCCCTGTCGTCGGTTCATCTAGAAAAATGACTGCTGGCGTCCCGATCAGGCTCATGGCGATGTCAAGACGGCGCTTCATCCCTCCGGAATAATTGTCCGCCCGACGGTTAGCTGCATCGTTCAGGCTGAATCTTTCAAGCAGATTGTCGGCGACTTGAGCGGGATTTGAAACTCCCCGCAACTTGGCGATCATTATCATGTTTTCCCGCCCGGTAAGCATCCCGTCTAATGATGCGAACTGCCCTGTCAGGCTGATGCTCTGGCGAACATGATCCGGTTGACGCTGAACGTCAAAACCACAAATAGCTACTTCGCCGCCATCGGCCTTCATCAGTGTCGAGAGGATGTTGACCGTCGTCGTCTTACCCGCTCCATTTGAGCCCAGCAGTGCGAAAATGGAGCCACGCTGCACCTCAAAATCCACCCCCTTTAAGACTTCCTTGTCTTTAAATGATTTTTTTAACCCTTTTACAGAAATCGCTGCATTGTCCATACTTTTTTCCTCCTTATTAAAAGATTCTTGCTTACGCGGAGCTAGGTCGCCTCCCCTCTACTTAGTCTGACTGATAATCTGTATTACTTATTACTTAAGTAAAAATATAACTGAATAGCGAAGGCGGCAATTCACATTTGTAACCAGCTAATCAGTCGGTACTGTCTATTGTATTTATTTTTTTCCCAATCGATCCTTGATACTCTGATTCAAATCTTCACGATATTTCGCGAAATAGGTTTTAGCATTTGCCACTAGTTCGTCGGCAAATGACGCCACGTCGTCCCCAGTGATTTCCAGCACTTGTCTGCCTTCCGCCGCACCAGCTTCAAACAAATCGATTAATTCATACTGCATGTGAAGCATATCCATCCCGTTGCCCGCTGAGAAATTCCACATGTAATTTTGAATTTTCTTGAATACAAACTGGTAGTCTTCTGGCAGGGCTTCAACCCGTGCCATCATCATCTTATACTCTTTTTTATCACCAATCATTTTTTTGAACATTTCCCACATGTTATTGTTCCTCCTTTTTTATATAGCTGAACAAGACCCTCCAAAAATATCAGACGGAATAACTTATGAAGCTAGATTGACTTTAAGACATTGATTTTTGATGATACAAAATCCCATTTTTTCCAAAACAACTCAAGTTCCTGCCGGCCAGCCTCATTAAGTGAGTAAAACTTGCGAGGCGGCCCCATATCTGACGGTTTCTTTTCTATGCTCACCAGTTTTTTCTTTTCTAATCTCACGAGGATGGTGTAGACCGTCCCTTCCACGACTTCGGTAAACCCAAGATCGTTCAGGCGGCGGGTAATCTCGTAGCCATAGGTTTCATGGCGGCTGATGATTTCCAGTACGCATCCTTCCAGCGCACCCTTCAGCATTTCAGTTAAATTTTCCACGTTCAGAGCCTCCTCTATTTTGTCTGACTTATATTCAGTATTACTTAGTACTAAGGTAATTTTTTACTGAATAGCATTTGGGAAATAAAGCTATTCAGTATTACTTATTACGAGTATATCGTAACACCGAGTAGTGGGAGTGTCAACTATTTTTCTTAAAAATATTTCGATGGCAATATTAAGCCTATGGAACACACTCACAAATTGATGCGGTATCATATCCTTCGTCGACAAACCTGACCCTTCGCACAATAAGAAATAGCTGCCGCAATGACAGCTCTATTCCTCATCCGTTGCACCATTAGCTTTATAACAAACTTTCTTCTATGCACTATTCAATTCCGTATGCAATTTCTCCCTGCTTCTCTGTTTTTCCATTCCGAATAACCACATAATATCGGGGATTTTCTTTCATAGACAAACTATGAATCACATAGGGATGGGCAACCTCACCGCTTTTTGCCTGGCGGCTTGTTATTTCAATAATCAGGTTTTCACCTTCTAGGCGAGCCGTGGCATTCTGATAGTCCCCCTGCGATACTTTAGAAAAAATTTGAAACGATTGACGGTCTCCATGGGCATGTACCCCATTTACATACACACCGTTTTCCACCTCTTCAATTGGGGTCGGGTCTAGGGCTCCTATAAAAAAACCTACGTTATTTGGATCCAATGGAAAATTGGTATAGGAGGCCATATCAAGCGTCCCATCTTTCTTTTTAGCAGGAAATATTTTCGTGAATAATTGGTCTATAGCATTTGTTGATTGGTCAAGTAGACTGTATATCGTATGTGTATCCTTTGTATTCATGATGGTACCGTCCCCTTTGATTAACCAAAGGTAATACGACTCTTCCCCGACTGTTACCTTATACATTGGATCTGACATATTCGCGATTCCTGGCTGCTCAACTGCAGTTTTGACTGCTTCAGTAAAGATTTTTATATCCAGAGATTCCGTAAATTCAACCGGATTTTCTTCCAAACGATTTAATCTTTCGACTTCCACAATTGTCTTTTCCGGTTTTACATCCTTATTTTCAGTCTCACTTGCTTTTTTATCGGAACAACCGACTGTCACGAGCAATAATAAAATTAACATGTAGATGCAGAAGCTTCTTGTCAAATTCAAAACCCCTCTCTATTTCCAGTTAATTATATCCCACCTTATGGAAATGAAGAGAATAGAAATATTAACAATAACCAACAAAGGACCCACTTATTGGAATGACGATCGCTTATAAAAAATTTTGATTGCAATTATTTGGTGATGCGGACATAGGTTCCGTTATTTTCACAAAAAGTGTAGTTTTGATAGGTTAAGCGGACAACAGATCCCTTATTTGATAAAAAATTGGCATTATTCAGTGGTTTTTATGTAAATAAGGGATCCTGTGTCCTCTTAAGTCTAGAAAACATGTTATTTTATCAAAATAAGGTCTTCTATGTCCGCTCAATAAAGTTCAATAATACCAAATGGAAAAGAATGGATTTATATAAAAAATCATGTGATAATAATTTTGAAGGAGTTGATTCTCCATGGAATTAGTGATCGGATTATTAAGATTTCTTGGTGATGTAATTTCTGCATGCGCAATGGCAGCTTGGAGTTATTTCCAAGAAAAACTAGACAACAATTAATTTATTCTAATAAGGACTAATCAATCAGGTTAGTCCTTTTTTTATTCAAATTGTTGCAATTACTGTCCGTAGATATCCATATCCTCTTTAACAAAACCAGTCTTTAGTAGAACAACAATTAAGCGCTATTCCTCTTGAAGTAAAGGTACGTTTAAACCCTTTAATTTAATACCAAAATCCTTTGTTCTAATATATGGTGTGATATTTCAATAAAAAAAAATCCCCAATACATAATTAATATGGTAATATTTGGTTGTTGGCCCGCACAAAAAAGAAGTTAAAAAATGAAATGGAATTATTTAATAGTTCCGTACTTTATACATAAAGCAGGAAGGGGATGACCGTTGGATCAACATAATCGGAGGAAGAGGTGATAAATGGTGAGTGATTACTTATTATTGATACCATTATTTATTGTTGTAATTGCTTTACTAAATCGTTCAGAAGTATTTTCTAAAGTAGTTAAATATATTGGTTTTGGATACTTCTTAGTTTGGTCACTTATTTTCATCATAGTTAGAGAAAGAATTAGTAACCTTTATTATAAGGGGTCCCCTATCCCTGATATTTATTGGGAAAAGAATTCGAATTGGTCTGAAATAGGAATGTTTCTTTATTTAGTGCCGACAGCTATCATATTTCTTATCCTATGCTTGTCTTGGATTAAAAGAGAAAAAGAAATAAATGAAAGAATTCTATTATTTCTTTTCTTAATAGTTGGGTTGGCGTTGATATTCGGTTACTCTTTTATATTTAGTATGACTTTTGGATATGTACCGTAAAGGAACATGTGGGGAAAACCTACTCTATTTATTAAATAAGTTATTTATTGGAAAGATTGTCAATCGCTTGAACAGCTAGTTCCAAAGCTTTCATTCTTCTATCTAAAAGCGTTCTTTGAGGACTACCCACCTTTAACTTACCATAAGTGTTCTCAATTGATGAAAGTAATCCAGTAAGAACATTGTGAGCTTCTGCTAAATCTTCCTCGGTGTATTGATGGGGTCTTTGATTCCAAACGTTTTCTAGCATGGCTAGGCCGATGTAAATAGCTTTGAGTCGTTTCTTTACTAAAGTAGTATTTGCACCTTTCTGAGTCATCTGAGTCAAGGACTTCTCGAGTTTACTAATTGTCGATTGCAAGGATTTTATTGATTCCAATTTATCTGCATCGGATACGTTTCCCATGATAATCTATCCTCTCTTCGTCTCTGAATTATTATACTTGATACTTGATAAAATCGTTAAGAACATAATTTTACCCCTTCTTAAAAGGACCCACAACAAAATGGCCCAAAAAGAAAATTAGGTGCTAATTTTTTTGTAGGAAAGCGCCCATTAGTTTAATTAAAGCACAAACTGTTAGTGGTTCTTATTCACAAATATTCTGTTGAAAGATGTTTGATAGAATGATAATCTCAAAACACAGTGTATATATATTTATATAAGGAGCTTATGCCATGACTAAGATTTCTCTTGCTGAAGCTGTAAAGTTAAAGAGCATATTATCCAAAAGAATACATGAATTAGAAGAAGAAATGGATCGTGTCGCTTTTATAGACATTGAAAAAGGAAGTAAAGTTCCAAAACAAATTCGAACATTAACTGATGTCGAACATGATTTAGAAGAAGTCCGAATAGATTTTCGTTTACTTGACAAACTCATGTATAAAGCGAATATTGAAAACGAAATTGTTTTTAATGATGAATCATTTACGATTGTTGAAGCAATAGAACTCGCTACCCAGTTACGTGCAAAAGCTCGGAAATATAAGGTATACGGTACAGCACCTAAAGAGGAGTTTCCTTATTCTTATGGTGAGGGTGTATCCCTTCTTAAAATTGCGATGTTTGATCCAGAAGCCTATCGGTTAAAAGGATTAGAAATAGAACGCCAAGCTAATCGACTATCTAATTTAATTAATGCCAAAAACTATTCAATAGAATTACATTTTGAAAGTGAAAAATATTTCTAAACCTTGAAGTGGTGAGACTCTACTTCAAGGCATAGAAGGAGATGTTTTGTGTACTCAAGTACAATTGTAATGGCAAACGGTAAAACCAATAATCCAATTACCAATTACATTTTTACCTGTTACCAATAACCATCTTTAGCAATGGAAGGTCGATGACCCAAATCCTCTAATAATTTTTTTAATCTCCTTCTATGAATCCTCCATCCATAATGGATGGAGGATTTTTCTGTAAATAATAGGAATGGAAAAAGTTCTAATTAAAGCTCTTTGCTTCACAAATTTTATTACTTAAAAAGGCTATACACTCTTTTTTTATAATAAGTGAGTACGAAAGGAATTATCGGGGAAGGAACCAACAATCTAGTCCAATTCTCTCCTCCGATAAAATAAAGGGATGGTAAAATAAGCGAAATTCCACTATATAATAAAATTTTCCGAGATTTTTTCCATAAACCCAAGATTAATAATAAAAATGAGGCAATAATTAAGGTCCAAAAGATTAAACCCACCCAATAGAAATCCATTGTGTTCCCCCAGTTTAATTAATTTTTGTATTCAGGAATCGTACTCCAAATTCCTACTTCAACCATGCTCCCCGTTATTGCAATAAAAAAGCGATCACCATATTTAGCTATCACCGGTAAGCTGAAGTACAGTAGTATTTCTCTTTCTTTTGGGAATAAGAATTGAACCGGCTTAATTTAAATAATCTTTCCCTTAGCTTAAAAACATATCATTCGCCCAAACAATTCCCATAAGTGTTAGCCAAGTTATCAACGGTATTGCCATGCTTTTTAATGCTACTAACCACTTGTAACTTTTATTACGTCTTTTGATTACCCTATCGGTAATAAAAAATAATATTGATGCCCCAAGACTAAACCAAAATAATATTAAACCGAAAACAATATGCATAACCAACGAAACAGTAAGTTCTAGATTAATATCTTGTGTTTTAACTGACACCATCTCTCCGATCTAATCACTAACACCATAAATTAAAATTGCTGGAAAGCTATACATCATATATATCGGAATGATCGTTACAGAAGAAACAAAATAATCTTTGATTGAATTTACACTGATATCACCAAAGGGATTTGGAAGGATTAGCCGTTCCTAAAAATATAGACATCTATGTACAGTCGAAATCTATATGCTCTAAAAGAATTATGATTCTTTTAGCACGCAAAACGAACAGTACTTTTTGCGAATCGCTTTAGGGAATCACGCCCTAATTCCAGAATGGAAACATCCGTCCAAAGAGGTCTAGCAACTTCTTTAAACTTCTTCGTTCCCGTCTCAATGCCATTTACACGGCACAGGATACCTTACGATACTCTGGAAAGGCTGTTAGCCACGCTGGGTAAAACTTATAGTACGTAAATTGGAGTACGTGGTCCTTTTCTTCCTTACAGGTTAAGAGGAAGCGTTGCTCCAATTTTTATTTCCTATCTATCTGCTTTTAATAGTTCAATTTTATCCTGATATAAGTATTCTTTTTTCAAATGGTTAGTAATGGTTCGCCATTTTCTGAAGTTAGTTTGATGCTTATCAAAGTTTTTCGGAAAGGAAAGAATGGTATCGTACTTTGGTTTTTCCGTTTTGAAATGGTAACCTCGTCTAGCAATCATGCAAGCAGCAGCTGCGTGAGAGCTTAACCCATATCGTGCCATAAATTTCACTTGTCCGATTTGGCTAGTGTAGGATGGATTGACATGTTTGATTTCTACACCTGTCTTTTTCGCCTTTGACTCGATCCATTGTTGGAACGATGAATAAGCAAAGCCTGAGAGCATTCTGGCGTATGCTGGCCCCATTTCCCGTAGTTGGGTCTTCTTCTTCGAAAAATCCAATTTCTCAATACTAACATCCTTTTGTACCAAAACAGCGTATTCCAATATCACTTTTATGGCATCACTCATCGAAGCCAGCACCTGCTCTTTTCTTCTACTATACATGGGGACTTTTATCGTCCAGCTTTTGATAGGATTTCCATTTCGGTCAATTTCACAAATTGATAAAAATCCCGCATTTACATCGACACCAATCAATCCATTTAAATTGGATGTTCCCACTTTTGGTATTTCCCTTTCAACCGTTGCGTTTAGGTGCCATCCATTTTTCCGCTTTATAAAACGATAGGTAATAGAAGAATAGTATTTTTGTGGACGACCACTTCGCGTTTGACCCATTCTTGGAACCTTCGCCTTGTCCAACCACTCTTGCCCATAGGAGAAAATGACAGAAGGAAATTCGATATATTTCCCATATGTGTCAATAAAATGGTTGGCGACACGTAACCTGAGCATATTATTCAAATCATATGTTGCGGTTTGATTCCCAAAAGTTTCATCTTTCGAGCCAATAACCAAAAATTGGGATCTGCGGGCGTCAAGCCAATCGTTTCGCCATTCTCGGTGGTTTTTATAGTTATTTTCTTCTAAATGAAATTGTTTATGGAACAGCCTTTTTGAACCAAAGCAGATGCAGATTTTTTTATTTTGGTCGTCTGACTCCAGTTTTGCTAATTTTTGTTGGAGGTTCCTCAGCCTTCGTTTCTTTTGATGGAGGTAAAATTTAAGGTGACTATATCTTTTTACTAATTTCAGAAATGATGGGTCAGTTTGCGGGAGTAAATGGAGTTTTTTATGAAGTTTTTCTTTTTGTGTGGTTTTTTTGTCAACCACTTTCTTTAGGTAAGTTGTTTTAGACTTTAACTCTTGAATTTCCAGCTTTCTTTTTTCAATAAAGGATGAGACCTTCCCATCCAGTTGCATTCTTAAAGAATTAAATTGCCGGGCAGTCATGCCATATTGCTGAAGGAAGGTTTTTTTGAGGCTGGAAGAGGTAACCCCTTTGATGTGAGATTGAACAAATAGCTTTCGTTCCAGCCTACTGAAATACGCTGCATACTTTTGAAGGTACTTATTCGATGAAAGACCATTATGCAGTGGGATGTCAGGTAGTTTCGTTTGGTAGGTTTGCAACATCTTCCAGAACCTCCTTTACCTTTTTTTCTACAATTTTATTTTTGTGACTTCGGATGCCATACAGTTTTCCTGAAAAGCTGGTAATAATCGCAATCAAATCTTCAACCAACTCCTCTTGTAGTGGTTTATCATCTATCTGGTCATCTAAAATTTGTAGTTTAACTTGGTGACTTTCAAAATAAGTTTGCAAGTAATGAAACCCAAATCTTGTAAGACGGTCACGGTATCGAATAGCAAGGTCCGTTATGAGTCCCGCCTCTGCCAGTTTCATGATTTTAACGAGTCCTTTCCGTTTGTCATTTAACCCTGACCCTACATCTTCAAAAATAGTTACCTGATTAAATGAAGTCATATCCATTTTACTTTTGATAAACTCAATCTGCCGTTGTAAATCTCCTTTCGTTTTTTGTTCATGCGATGAAACTCGGGCATAAATGGCTAAATGCTTATTCCTCTCTTTTTTTGAAGAGTTTCCTTTCAATCGGTTTATTTCACTTTCCGGCAATCTTCGCTGGCCTTTAGGAGTCCGAATAAAAGTGGCTTTTCCTGAATGATCCCAACGTTGGAGAGTTTTAACCGTGACACCTAGAATTTTTGCAGCTTCATTCATCCTATATAATTTTTCCATAAATATACTATAGCTCTAGAATCAATAAATGTCTATTGATGTCTATGAATCATGAAACTGTTAAACACCCTAATATAATTGCAAAGATAGTACCAGAAACTGATGCTGAAATTATTTTTCGAGCTAAAATATTCTTCTCTCCTTTCTTGTGTTTTATTACCATATTTTAACATGCTAACTGTTCTGAATGTGTATTTTCTTTAATCTTTAAATAGTCCATCAGTCACCTGTCAGATATCGAGATACTCGGGTTGGACTTCCTCCAACTAGCAATTAACGGCTGGCCTAGGCACACATAAAGAAAAGGCCCTTCTTCAAACGGAAGAATGGCCCCCATATTCAATAAGTTTTACTTGTCATTATCCAAATCACTATCAAGAAATGACTTTTTATCCACGTTAGACCCATACTTCTTCTCGATAAATTGACCAATCACAGACTTGTTAATACCATCCCTGACTGCTACTGAAATTACTTTATACAATATAAATAAACCAACTATCCAAAGAAAAATATAAAAAAACAGAATTAAGCCTGGAACACCTATGTTTGATATCATATTTCCTCCCCTATTCTAATGCTATTATTATGGTAACTATCAACCTATAATAATGGTACATAAAAAATGTAAAAGTAATCCACTCCATTAGATGAATTCTATAAAAAAATTATCGTTACGTAAAAGTATTATAGAAATCATTTTCCGTTAATAGAAGAACTATTGTTTTTTTTCCTACCGTCAAGTTTTCTTGAACATAACAAACATAAAAAACCAGAAATTAAAGAAATAAGAAAAGGAATGATTGCTAGTATAGGCATAATGATTGTCCAATATAATAAATAGGCGCTTACAGCAAATATAAACCAACTGACTATAAGTAAGAAACTTGATGCAAACTCTTTAATTGCAAGCAAAGTATCCCTCCCTTTGTTTAGCAATCACCTTGTTATTTAGTGAGAAACTTCAGTATTCATCTTATACTTAACGAGTAACATAACCCAAAAAGCAATTAAGTAAAGATAACCTACCACTGCATAAAAAGACCAAATTGAACCTAGTTGTAGCTGAGTAACTAAGTGCTCTAATTCATTATCACCTTTCGCTCTTCCAATGCTATTTAACATACTATTTATCGGAACAGTAATAGTTAGGACAATTGTTATAATCGAAATAACTTTCATTTTCTTTCGAATGACACACATAATTGCAATTCCCAATGTCACAAATAAAAATAAATAATAGATTACCCAAAACCAACTTGGAAGTGTCTCCCCGAACATATTTTTCACCCCGCATCCCTTTCCTTATTTTACCATAAAAATTCCGCTGCTGTTCCGTTTGCAAAATAAAAAGAACGTCTCCACTATTGTAGAAACGCACCCGTAAAAATTACTTCCATAAATTAAAATGACCCACTATATTCATTATCGTCTACCCCTAAAATGCCAAGTATTGAAAACACTACATTTTTTTCATAGTGCTTAATGTGAGCCAACCTTTGCATTAAAATAGGATACAAAATGATTTTAAAATCATGAAATTGAAAAAGGATTAAACCCTAATCAGGCTTATTTTTTGATGAAATTGAGCATTAAAGATAGAATGGACCAGCTATGCGGATTTTAAGACACTGTTTGCGGTCATCTGAGCCAGTATGTGCGGGACAAATATACTCTAAGTGTAAAATAAATAATTCGTGACTCTAGAAAATCAGATATTATGGATGAGCATTTCTTAACCTTATTTAAGATAAGGGCCAGATTGTGAAGTAACTCACTTTCAATAGCAACTTTAAAATTAAAACAAGGGAAAAACAAATGCTATCCACTGTTTTCTCATTATTTAGCTGGAGTTTTCATTAATCGTTTTGAAAATTTGACTGATTTTATTTCACTAACAAATGTTGAGGCTAAAAGTAATGCACCTCCAAGCATCTGAACAAATGTCATTTGCTCTTGCAGGATCATTGCCGAAATCAGTATTGCTACAAATGGATCTACATAACTCAGCATCGCGATACTTTGTCCTTTTAATTTCTCCATACCAGAAAAGAATAACCAAAATCCAATCCCCGTATTGACGATCCCTAAAATTAATATAAAAGGAATGTCAGAAATGGATACTTCAAATATACCAAAACCGGAAGTCAAGAAAACATAAGGTATAAGAAGTAGAGAGGTTGTTCCAAGCTGAATAATTGTTAGCTCTAGTTTTTCCATATCTTTAATAAATTTATTTAACAGCATTAAAGCAGCGTAAAAAGCAGCAGCAATCAATCCATAAGAAAGTCCGAGGATATCATTTTTTTTAGATGCGCTCACACCTTCACCTACAATTAAAACTAGACCCATAATCGCAACAATTATACAAACAGTTTTTTTTAATGATAATTTTTCTTTAAGTACACATGGAGAAAGAAGCATTACAAAAACTGGTGCAAAGTAGTAACCTAACGTTGCGTTGGCAATGGTTGTATGGTCGTAGGATTGGTAAAGAAAAAACCAATTTCCACCCAATGCAATACCGGAAAGTAGTAAAAAAAAAGCATTCGATTTAACTAAACTCCATGATATTCTTTTCTTCATGATAAAGAATATTAATGTTAAAAATAAGAATCCAATGAAACTGCTTAGTAAAGCTCTTTCGCTCGAAGAAAGATCAATATATCGGACAACTAACCCAATTGTACCGAAAATGACCATTGATAATATTAACTGAATCATTAAATCCCTTCCCTAGCTTGAATTTTTAATAGTAATAGCATATCATTCTCACATACATTACAAAAACGAATGTTTATCATAGTGAGTATGACAAAATCAGATTGGGTGGGAGAGTAGAGATATGAATATCCAAAAATATATGGCATTTGTCAAAGCAGTAGAATTGGGTAGTTTTACAAAAGCTGCCGAAATATTGGACTATTCACAGTCCGGGATTAGCCGGATGATTAACGATTTAGAAAAGGAATGGGGGATTTTCCTTTTTGAAAGAGGTCGTGCCGGTATCAATTTAACGTCAGATGGTTTAAAGTTACTGCCCCAATTAAAGCGAATTTGCAATGAGTATGAAATCTTAATGAAGCAGATCGATGAATTAAATAATATGGAGTCTGGGATGATTCGTATTGGGACATTTTCCAGCGTAGCATCCCATTGGCTCCCTAACATGATTAAAATTTTCAAGAAGGATTACCCAATGATCGATTTTGAATTTCTGCTTGGTGATTATACAGAAATTGAGAGCTGGATCCTAAATGGGCGTGTTGACTTTGGATTTTTGCGGCTACCAACAAAAGCGGAACTTGAAACTTTATTTTTGGAACAAGACCGTTTGATGGTAGTGATTCCACAAAATCATCCTCTTGCCAATTGCGAAAAGTTTCCTATCCACGGCTTACTAGACAGTCCGTTTATGCTATTGGAAAAGGGGGCCAAAGCAGAAATCTCTGAAATTTTTGAGAAACACCATCTTTCACCACATGTTAATTTTACAACATGGGATGACTATGCCATTATGTCTATGGTGGAAAATGGGCTAGGAATCAGCATATTACCAGAATTGATATTACGGCGTATTCCTCACAAAATTATAGCGAAAGAGCTTGAAGTTCCTGCTTTTAGAAATATTGGTGTTGCTATGAGAGAGCAAAAATCACTTTCCCTTGCCTCTAAGAGATTTTTAGAATATTTATCATATAGGAACAGAGAGTGAGTAAGTATATAGATCAAATTGTAAAACAGATATGAAAGTCTGTTTGAAATATTTCAAATCATGGATTCGAGACTATACTCTGGTCCGAACTTTTTATGATACTGAAGGAAATATTCGACAGGTAATAATACATGTTTTTCCGCATTTTCAACTCTTCAGCAATCGGGCACTCTCCTCGAACAATTAAGCTGTCATTCGGCAGCTTTTTCTTTATTTTGAAAGTAGCCACCTAACTATATGGTATAATATGTAAAAGTGGTTTCGGATAGGAGGAAGCTTGTTTTGAAGGATATTTTAATAAATCTTATGAATTACCAGTTTACATATGCAATTACACTTCTAGCAATTTTTGGTATTACACTTTATTTTAAAAGAAGAATCCTAGTAGCTTTAATTTCAGTATCATTCATCTTAATTGGTCTTATAATGACTTTATCTGGACTTGGTATGGTAAAAGGATTTGAAGGAATGGGTGTATCAATGGCCGGCATTATATATGGCATAATTGGATTAAGCACTTTATTTATAATGAGTTTGGAGATTTATTATCGTTCAAAAAAAGTATCGATATAGTTTGTAACACCCTATCCATTGCATAATCTGGAAGGCATCAAGGCCCGATCTGCGAATACTTAGAATCGATTTGTCTATGCTATAGCTGGCATTATTACATAATTGAGTAAGTTCTATTAATGGTTCTCTGTTCCGCAAATGAGGGCTCTTTTCCCCACAATGAATGGCTCAAAACTCCGCATTAGCGGCTTAATTCATCCACAATAATCAATGAGATTAAGGAAACATATTTTTTTCAATCAAATTTTGACCGTCTTATGGTTACATGCAAATAAAGAAGCCCTGAATTTTCGGGGCTTCTATTTATTAATCTTTAATTTCATTTAAATTGTCCTGATGGAAAGACGTATGCCAATACATGTGCCATTCTTGTGTAATTAATATAGCACCCAATATCGGGACCCTTTAATTGATGAAACGTTTCAATCAATCTAAATTTACTCTGGATTGTACTCCATAAGTTAATATGTCTTATTGTGTTAATAGTTTCTGAGCCACTATATACCCCGATCCACCATTTACCCCGTGTCCGGGCCAAGTGGCGGCCCCGAGCATATACACATTCGGAATTGCTGTCTGATGACCCGGCTGCCCTGGTAATGGTCTCAAAAGATAACTCTGACCTAAATCATGTGCACCACCATACGGATCCCCCGGACCAGCATTCGGGTTATACTTCGCAATTGTATCTGGCGTGACCACGTATTTTCCAATGACCGCATTTGGGATGTTTGATATATGCTTGCTGACCACGTTTAAAACGCGTTCTGTAAAACGCTCTGTCAAATCATGCGACCATGTCCCATCCCCCACATCGATGAGATTTGCAGCATCCCCTCTTGGCCTTATAGGTACTTCCAGCACTTGAATACGCATAATGGCCTTTCCTGACGGTGCCCGCGTAGGATCAAGATTTGTCGAACAGTCTACGGTAAAGGTTGGATTTGACGGAAGCAGATTAGCTGCGCCTTGGGCAATGGCTAAGGAAAATCCGTCTAGCCCATCTGTTAGATGTGGCTGACCTACACGGTTAAACCGCTTATCCGGCCAGTTTGGTGGCTCACTCAGAGCTAAATGAATTTGTACACAGCCTCTGCCGTATCGAAATTGTTTTGCTTGCGCCCGTAGTGGTGGTGATATTTCTGTATCGGCTAATAGAGTAAGATACAGCTGGTCAGGTGTCGTTGAGGCAACGACCGCTTGTTTGGCACGGTATTTTTTCCCCGTCGAGGTCCTTACGCCAACTGCTCTACCATTTTCCACTAAAATCCGCTCGACCTGAATCTTTGTAAGAATTTCCCCGCCTTTGTCCGTGATCAACTGAGCTAATGCTTGAACTAACTTCTCACTGCCACCCTCCGGTATTGGCATTCCGCCGCCCATCAATGCCATTACGGTGAGCGGCACCCAAATTCCACTTCCCACCTCATCCGGTGTGCGGCCAAGGTGAGTAACCCAGGAAGCAAGCATCGCCTTCGTCACAGGTGACTGCAGTGAACTAACCGTATTACGGGCCGTGGAAACGAGCGATGCTGCAAATGGTGAATAACCCACACCGCCTTCTTGATGAAGTAAACGCTGGATGATAGGTGCAGCTTCTGAACTGGAAAGATCCATGTTAAATAATCCAAAAACATCGTTTACATAAGGATTCAACTGTTCAAACATGCCTGCCAGCGCTTTACTGTCACCAGGAGCCAACCGTTCCACCTCAGCGATGAGCTCCTCAAAGGAACTAGGTAGGACTGCGGTTCGTCCGTCTTCAAATGAAACGCCAGTCGGCAAGTCTGTATTTAAATAGCGAAGCCCGCGTGCTTCTAAGTCCTCTCTTAACTCTGCATACGCTGGTCCGGTTGTAAAGAGCGGATGAGCAGCAGCATAGACATCATGTTTGAAACCCGGCAGTGTTAGTTCTTCTGTGCGCAGAAATCCTCCTGGACGGTCATTTTTTTCTAAAACTAATACACTTCTCCCGGCCCGTGTTAAATAGGCAGCCGTTACTAACGCATTATGGCCGCTGCCGATAATAATTACATCAAATTGATCCATCATATCTCTCCTTTTACGATATCTACGTAAAAGGATATTATGGCTTTTTGATAATAAGTACTAAATCTAGGACATATATATAAAATATTTTAGGATGTCCTACCACATAGGAAGGCCCTTCAAACATTTTAAGAAGAACTGCTAATATTAATTTTTATTAACTTATTTTTAGAACAATCGCGGGACCTAGTTGTGCTTCAACTATACTAATCTTTTTCAAAGAATTTATTTCTAAGATTCTACTAGTTAAGCCAGAAGAACGATAAAAGTGTGGGCTTTTTGTGGAGGAAAATGGCAAATTTCAAGGAAGATGCCTTAAACTAGAAATTGTGCACCTAACAATCACAATGTAGATTATGAATAAATACACTTTTAAAAAACGAATGCATTAGCGGATGACATACAAGAAAAAGCTTCCGCAATGACAGCTCCACTCTTTAACTCTTACCCCCGTTAGCGTAAGTTCATTACTTCACAATCTTACTCTCCATACGGTGACATTTAAAGTTATGATTAGGATTTTTCGTAACCTCTTCTTTCTGAAGTTCATACATGGCGATTTTATAGTTAATTTTTTCTAAATTTTTTATGCTTTCGTCAATTTTCTTCTGCACTTCCAATTTATGTTGCTTTAACATTTCTGCTCTATACAAAAAGGTAGAATTCCCTTGTTCGTAAAGTTCCTTATATTCCTTAATTTTCGAAAGTGGCATTCCTGTTTCTCTAAGACAACGAATAAAAGAAATCCAATCTACAAGTTGTTCATTATATACTCTTCGACCTATTTCATCACGAGATACACCTTGCAGTAACCCTTGTTCTTCATAAAATCTAAGTGTCTTTGCCGTTATATTTAAGTTCTCCACTACATATTTCATTGGATACAACATTCTCTTTTCCTCCTTAGTTACAGTTACAGTAACTAAAAGAATATCATGAGGAAGAATATTATAGCAATAACCTTGTGTATAACACATTATAATCATTTACTCTTGTCTTACCCTTACGTCAACTATTTATACTAAAGTAGACTTCTAATGTGGAGAGTTTTGATGGCTTAACATGATAACAATTATGCACTAAGATAATCTTTCATCATTAGAAGAATTTAGGATAGCGAGGTTATTAAAATGAATCAAAAATACAGTAAGTTAATTGAACCATTCACATTCAGAAGCGGGATAACAATCAAGAATAGAGTCGTTATGGCACCTATGACAACTTGGTCAAGTAATGAGGACCTTACCATTTCGGATGAAGAGGTAAAATATTACAAACAAAGAGTAAATGGAGTAGGACTCGTCATTACAGGTTGTACTCATGTTTCACCTAATGGGCAAGGCTTTACGAATGAATTTGCTGGATACAACGATGAATTTATTCCCAGTTTACGAAAATTAGCTGATGCAGCCAAAAGTGGAGGTTCCCCTACTGTACTTCAGATCTTTCATGCAGGCGATAAAGCCTTGCCTGGGTTGGATACAGTCAGTGCCAGTGCATATCAAACTGAGGCAAGTGTAGAAACAAGAGAACTATCACATGAGGAAATCCTGTCAACTATTCGTGCTTTTGGCGACACAACGAGAAGGGCAATTGAAGCTGGATTTGATGGTGTCGAAATTCATGGGGCTCATGGATTTTTAATTCAAAACTTCTGGTCTCCAGCAACCAATCAACGGACAGACCAATGGGGCGGAACTCTTGAGAATCGACTGCGTTTTCCATTAGCAATTATTAAAGAAATCAAAAAGGTAATTGATACATATGCTACCAAACCATTCATTTTAGGATACCGATTTTCTCCTGAAGAATCCTCCAAAGTGGACGGATTACGGATGGAAGACACATATGAACTTATTGATTTCCTTATTGAACAAAATTTAGATTATATACATGCTTCATTAGGTCAAGTGTCTTCAAAGCCAGTTAATAGTCAAGATGAAAAAACAATGCTTGAATTAATTATTGAAAGAGCAAACGGTAAGGTACCTGTGTTGGCTGCTGGTTCCATGATAACATCAGATGATGCACTTAAAGCCATGGAATTAGGTTTACCGCTTGTAGCTATTGGGCATGCGTTAATTATGAATCCTGATTGGGTTGAAAAGGTCGCAAATGGACTTGAAGCCGAGATCGCTTCTGAGTTGGACTTAACGAAACTTGACCAGCTTAATATTCCAGAAAAACTATGGAATGTAATTCAAGCAAGGTCAGGTTGGTTTAATATTAGTAAATAAAAAAGTAGTCCTAAGGTAAAATGTACCCTATAGAATAGACACTTAAAAAAAGTGCTCTTTCTATAGGGTATTTTTTGTATAATTTAAAGAACAACATAGAGAAATACGTGGAGACGG
>NZ_JBKFGH010000034.1:0-23751 GCF_051233475.1 Neobacillus terrisolis
TGATCAGGTTGATAGGTCAGAGGTGGAAGCGTGGCGACATGTGGAGCTGACTGATACTAATCGATCGAGGACTTAACCAAATTAAGTTCTAGGTGAACTCGGTTTACAAATTCTTCTACATTATCTAGTTTTGAGGGAATGAAATTCCCTATTATAATAGTCTGGTGGCGATAGCGAGAAGGTCACACCCGTTCCCATACCGAACACGGAAGTTAAGCTTCTCAGCGCCGATGGTAGTTGGGGGCTCTCCCCCTGTGAGAGTAGGACGCTGCCGGGCTGTAATATATGGAGGATTAGCTCAGCTGGGAGAGCATCTGCCTTACAAGCAGAGGGTCGGCGGTTCGAGCCCGTCATCCTCCACCATATTTGCCGGTTTAGCTCAATTGGTAGAGCAACTGACTTGTAATCAGTAGGTTGGGGGTTCAAGTCCTCTAGCCGGCACCATTTTCTCTTGAATCAAAATGCGGGTGTGGCGGAACTGGCAGACGCACTAGACTTAGGATCTAGCGCCGCAAGGCGTGGGGGTTCGACTCCCTTCACCCGCATATGTGCGGAAGTAGTTCAGTGGTAGAACACCACCTTGCCAAGGTGGGGGTCGCGGGTTCGAATCCCGTCTTCCGCTTTGAGCGACTGGCGGCATAGCCAAGCGGTAAGGCAGAGGTCTGCAAAACCTTTACCACCGGTTCAAATCCGGTTGTCGCCTCCAAGTATCTTCTTTAAATTTATATATAATTAATGCGCCCGTAGCTCAATTGGATAGAGCGTCTGACTACGGATCAGAAGGTTATGGGTTCGACTCCTTTCGGGCGCGCCATCTTAAAAAATACAATGGGGCCTTAGCTCAGCTGGGAGAGCGCCTGCTTTGCACGCAGGAGGTCAGCGGTTCGATCCCGCTAGGCTCCACCATTTTAATAAATGATATATTTGGCGGTGTAGCTCAGCTGGCTAGAGCGTACGGTTCATACCCGTAAGGTCGGGGGTTCGATCCCCTCCGCCGCTACCAAGTTTTTGGAGGAATACCCAAGTCCGGCTGAAGGGATCGGTCTTGAAAACCGACAGGCGGGTTAAACCGCGCGGGGGTTCGAATCCCTCTTCCTCCGCCATATTTTCCTAATAGAATTAGTTTTTACCGTCGCGGGGTGGAGCAGCCCGGTAGCTCGTCGGGCTCATAACCCGAAGGTCGCAGGTTCAAATCCTGCCCCCGCAATTCATTTGGTCCGGTAGTTCAGTTGGTTAGAATGCCTGCCTGTCACGCAGGAGGTCGCGGGTTCGAGTCCCGTCCGGACCGCCATCATTTATTTTTAGAATGACTCTCTAAATAATGGAGGGGTAGCGAAGTGGCTAAACGCGGCGGACTGTAAATCCGCTCCCTCAGGGTTCGGCGGTTCGAATCCGTCCCCCTCCACCAGTATAAAAGGTCTAATCAATGATTCATAAAAACTACTATTATGGCGGTTGTGGCGAAGTGGTTAACGCATCGGATTGTGGTTCCGACATTCGTGGGTTCGATTCCCATCAGTCGCCCCAATAACATATGCGGGTGTAGTTTAGTGGTAAAACCACAGCCTTCCAAGCTGTTGTTGTGAGTTCGATTCTCATCACCCGCTCCATGATTAGGGCCTATAGCTCAGCTGGTTAGAGCGCACGCCTGATAAGCGTGAGGTCGATGGTTCGAGTCCATTTAGGCCCATTACATAATAAAAAGAGGAACTGCAGAAATGCAGTTCCTCTTTTTAATTTGCAGATAGTTAGAATTTCTGTTGAAGTAATTCTCTTTTTTATTTTTCTACAATCCTTCCATTATCTGTAATAAAAATGGCTTTGGTTATATCCGGGTCAATATCTGTTTCGTAATACCAAACTTCTACTAAGACTGGGAGAGGGACTGACTGTAAATATACAGCAAGTTCTTCTATTTTTTTTCTGCTAACGCTTTGATCGACCTGATCCCAATTCATTCGAATATTTATAGTGAGGGAAGATGCTAAATGAGAAACCTGTGCTTCCTTATAGGTTGGTATATGTGTTCCATAATATTCTCCTCTTTCAACAATCCTCTGAAGGCTCAATGAGCTTTCATCCAATTCAGGGAAAATATCCTTTATTTTGGCTTTCATTTTATTAGATAAATTACTTTTCCAAAATTCTGTTGGATAGGTATCAGAATAACCAGATTGTGAATCTATATCCTGTTCAACGAAAAATTTAAGTTCTGGTTCATCCTTTGGAGAGGCATAGGCCTGATAGGTTTCGCTTAAGAAATTGTATTTAGGATTGTTAATTTGAAATGATAGCTGATATTTATTTTCAAGATATACTTCCATTTGTTTTTTTTGCTCATATTTACCCCAAGGTGTTCCATTGAATAATGAATAAATGAAGAGAGCTAACAGTGAAATGATAATGACCGAAGTCCATATAAATATTTTCCTGGCTTTCATAGCGCCACACTCCAAGTAATGTTTATATTATGTTACTAAGCTTAGTTCATCCAAGATGATTTTCTCTTGCACATCAATGTTTCCCATCGATTTTCCATCCTTTGAAATATGCATGATATGATTCGAAAATAGGGTAGTAACTACATTGTAAATTTTATGATACCCCCTTAAAATTTGATTATATTACTTCACTTCCATTATAGTGTAAAATTACACTTTTGAAAAAGGGTATTTATAAATTTCAAAAAATTTTTTAATTCACTAATTTGTGATGAATTTTTACCGTAACATATGGAATGAATATTTTTTTGAATAAGGGGTTTTCTTAGTGAAGGAGTTAGTTGGGTTTTGTAAGTGTTGTAAAAAAAATATATTTTGTATTGATGGTTTTCTTAACGGGATTCTAACTGAGGAAAAGGATATCCTTTGTTTTGAATGTATTAAAAAAATGGATTAACCTAATTAGTTACGATTCATATCACAATCTGTTTTAATCACAATAAGAAAATTTTCATTGTTATATCACAAAAATATTAGAGAAGTTCGTTTATAATAAAAATTGGAATTATTTTTTTACATCATTATGTGAAAAGTTTAACAAACTTCAAAGGAGGGCTTTACCATGAATTACCGTCATTTATTCGAAAAAGGAAAAATAGGGAATTTAACTTTGAAGAACAGAATTGTTATGCCGCCTATGGGAACGAATTTAGCAGGACATGATGGACAGATTACGGATCATCTGATTGCTTATTATGAGGAGCGAGCAAAGGGTGGTACTGGATTAATTATTGTAGAATTTACCGCAATTGATTATGAATTAGGGAAAGGTTTGAGTAATCAACTTAGGATTGATGAAGATCGTTTTTCATCAGGGTTTCAAAGATTGACGGATGCCGTTCATAAATATAATTCAAAAATATTCGTCCAGCTTCACCATGCTGGCAGACAATCAAATTCCGGCCTAATTGGAGGGAAACAAATTGTTGCACCAAGTCCGGTGACCTGTGCAGCAGTTGGCGAAGAACCGAGGGAATTAACAAACACAGAAGTAAAGGAATTAGTTCATAAATTTGTGTTGGCAGCCATTAGATGCAAAAATGCAGGTGTCGATGGAGTCGAGCTACATGGTGCTCACGGTTATTTAATTAACCAGTTTATCAGCCCTAACACGAATGTGCGAACTGATGAATATGGCGGTAGTTTTGAAAATAGAATGCGATTTATTTCGGAAATTGTCGCTGGAATTAAGGAAAAATGTGGTGAGGATTATCCTGTAACAGTAAGACTAAGTGTGGATGAGTTTGATGAAGGTGGAACGGATGTCGAATTGAGTAAGGAAATTTGCCAATACTTAGAGCGTATTGGCGTAGATGGAATCCATGCCAGCTGTGGTAACTATAATTCAATAGATAAGATTATTGAATCATCGTTATTTGAACAAGGCTGGAGAGTGTATTTAGCAGAGGAAATGAAAAAAGTAGTCAATATTCCTGTGATAACAGTAGGGGTTATCCGTGAACCGGAATTTGCCGAACGAATTCTGGCAGAAGGCCGTGCTGACTTTATTGCGATTGGACGCGGGCAAATAGCCGATCCTGAATGGGCCAAAAAAGTACTGGAAGGCCGGGAATCAGAAGTTAGAAAGTGTATAAATTGCCTTAATTGTATGAAATCGATATTTAAAAACTCTCATGTTCAATGTTCGATCAATATTCAGGCTGGACGGGAGCTAGAGTTCAAAGAGCTTATTCATATCGAAGAGAACCGTCATGTCGCCATTGTTGGTGGTGGGCCAGGCGGAATGGAAGCTGCAAGAGTTCTTTCTTTAAAAGGATACAATGTTACCATATTTGAGAAGGATGAAAAGCTTGGAGGGCAATTGAACCTTGTCAATAACACTGTTGCAAAAGAGAAGATGAATTGGATGATTGATTATCATCGCAATGAAATGGAGCGATTAAAGGTTGATGTTCGTTTAAATACAGAAGCTTCTGTTGAAAGTATCAAAGCACTACAGCCATATGCTGTTTTCTTGTCAACAGGTGCAAAACCAATTATTCCAGAAGTTGAAGGAAATTGTTTTCCAAATGTATGTGACTATGAAGATGTTTTATTAGAACGAAAAGAATTTGTGAACAAGAAGATGGTTGTAATGGGAAGTGGAATGGTTTGCTACAGTGTTACGAGCCAGCTTGCCAAACAGGGTAACGATGTGGTGTTGCTTGAAGTTCCAACTGAAACCGGAAGTAAAGTAACTGCACCAACAAGATCTATGTTGATAAACCGCTTGAAAAAGGCGGGAGTAGAAATTATCACAGCTCATAAGGTTTCTGCGATTCGTCCAAATTCGGTTATTATTGAGGATGAATCTGGAACTCAATCAGAAATTGACCTAGATTACTTTGTGTTCTCAATGGGAACACAATCCTATAACCCATTAGAAGATGTATATAGTCAGCATTTTGATAATGTTTTTGTAATAGGTGATGCGATAAATCCAGGTACAATTACGAATGCGATTAAAGATGGGTTTGAGAAGGCGTTTGTTATTGAATCGATTGTAACGAATAAGGTAGCGGAGAAAGTTTTGGTTGAAACTGTATAAGATTATCTAAAATAAGAAGAAAAGAGAGCAATCAAATTTATGATCGCTCTCTTTTTATTTTTGGGCTGTGTTAAACTTGACTGTTGATTTCCACTCCAGGCGCTTGCTTTCCGCGGGGCGGTCGGTGAGCCTCCTCGGAGCTAAAGCTCCTGTGGGGTCTCACCTATCCAGCTGCTCCCGCAGGAGTCAAGCGCCTTCCGCTCCAATCAACATTGTGTAAAAAATCAACACTGAGCTTTAACACATCCTATTAAAAAAGAATGAATTAATGTACACACAATACAGTTTGATCACGGCCATTCTTTTTTGCTTTATATAAAGCTTTGTCAGAACGATCTATCATTTCTTGAAGGCTCATTGCTTCATATTGATTACTGCAAACACCAATGCTTACTGTAAGTGGGATTGTGATCCCATTGTCATGAGAGAAAGGCTGGAGATGAAAAGCTTCAATGATCGAATTGGCGACTTCATTCGCTTTTTGATATGTAGTTTGCGGTAAACAAGCGATAAATTCCTCTCCGCCATAGCGGCCGACAATCCCTAGTTCTTTGCACGTTAATTTAATAATGTTTGCTACAAAAACAATCGCTTCATCGCCTATCGTATGACCGTAGTGATCATTTACTTTTTTAAAATAATCGATATCAATTAACAACATAGAAACGGGGGAGTCTAATTTAGATGATAGAGTTAACACTTCATTAGCCATTTCAAGAAAATGCTTTCGGTTAAAAATATTGGTTAAATGGTCATACTGAGCTGATTTTTCTAAGTGCTGATAATGAAACAGATTATCTATCAAAACGGTTAGCTGACTGGTAAAGGACGGAACGATACTTTCGGTCTCGAAGGGAAGAAGTTCAGACTTTACCTTACTAAAAACAATAAACATTCCGGAATGGTATTCAGTATGAATCGGGATTGTAAGCAATGATTGCGATTTATTATGAATCCCCAATAGGTTTACGTTTACATCTTTTATTGTTAGAGGTTTTTCTGCATATTGCTCCTGGATCATGATGTAAGGGTCAACTATGATCTCATTTCCATTATTCAAAAGAGGTTTCCAAAATCCCCCTTCTTTTACTAAATATATTCCGTTTTCATGCTTTGTAACTGCCATTAAGCAATGGAGTCCACTATCAACTAAATGATCAAGCTCTTTGCATTTGGCCATTTGGTTAAATGAGCCTTGTAGGTATGTTTGAATATAATATTTTCTAGATTCCTGCTCTTTCTCTAACGTCACCCGTTTTATTTTGTCAGCAAGGCCCAAAGAAAGGACAAGAACCTGGACGACCGCGCCAATCTTTGGCGCATATAGGGAAAGTGGGGTTAACGGGATAAGTTTATAGCCTGCTAATAAATTAAGAATGATCCCAATTAAAAGGAGTGTAAATGCAATAATATAGTACTTCGCCTCACGTGTATAAAGACGTACTTTGTAAACAACCCCAATGATAAATATGGCAAGCAAGGAAACTGCAGCCATACTAATCAAGATTGAGGTTTGGATAGAAAGGATAAAAGGTACTATTAATAAAAAAGAACATGCAATAACATAGATCGTGACCAGTTTATGTAATCGTGGCGCACTCCATTTAAGCTGCAGAAAATGGTTTGTAAACTGTAAGGAAAAGAGAGCGGTCCAAATAATAAAAAATGAATTAGATCTCAAGGCCCACCATGTGTAACCGCCCCATAACCATTGAAAAGCAAATCCATCCCAAATCAATTGCAATAGGGTGAATCCAGTTAAATATAAAATATAATATAAGTAGGTTCTTTCCATTAGTGAAAAAAATAAGAACCCATTATAAATAATCATTGCCAGCATTATTCCATAGAAAAGCCCGAACAATGTTTGAGCATTATAATTAGCAATCGAAAATGCAACAGGATCCCAAATGGAAACAGGTGCTTGAAAAAAACTATCTGTGTTGATCTTTAAGTAGAAAACCTCAGTAGTTTGTGGTGGTAGGGTAAGCGTAAAGACCATGTTTCGGTGCTTAATTATTCTTGAATTAAAAGAATAACCGTATCCCATTTTTTCATTCATGTTAAGCTTTTGATTGTTAACTGAAAATAATTTTACGGAACTTAAATGCGGTTTTTTGAGCTCCAGGATGACTTGTTTTTCTCGATCCGTTGAATTTATTAGATTGAGTCGTAGCCAGTAAGTTGCTTTAGATAAATCGCCAGCTACATCTGCATCCTTAATCGGCAGAAATTGATCTTGTTTGTTGATAATATCTTGATCTGCAGTTTTACTGAATCGGTCAACATATATACCTAGATTAGTAGAAACTCTCAACTCAGAAAATCGTTCAGGAATAATGATTTTGTCTGTAGACGCACTACAACTCTGTTGGGAGTATGTAAACATTGTCATGATAATGAGTAAGAATAAAAGGAGGAAGCGACCGAAGCGGACTTTCATATAGATAGCTCCTTGTTTAATGTTTTTAATAGTCCATCTTTACAGTTCATTTTACACTTGATTGCTTGAAATGAACATACGGTCTCGTTGGGAGGGGAAGTGAGACATAATTACAGATTTCCAAAAAAGAAGAGGCCGCTCAAAGGTCAAAAATGATTGACCTTGAGACGACCTCACTTGCTCTAATTCCCTTGTGGTTCGCTTTAATATTTAAGAATGCATCAGATAAGTATTTGTCTTAGAAAGAAATTTCTTCATTTCATTCGGACTTATTGGTGGGCTAAACAAATATCCTTGCAGCTCATCGCATCCCAACTCTATTAATAAATCTCTTTCGTACTTTGTTTCAATCCCTTCTGCAACAATGTTTAGATGAAAACCATGTGCAATATCAATCATTGACTTGACTAAAAGTGCCTTTTTTTCATTTTGATCGATTTCTGTAATAAATTGTTTATCGATTTTAATCTCATCAATAGGTAATTGCAGTAAATGAATTAAGGATGAGAAGCCTTTCCCAAAATCATCGATCGAAATGAGAACACCTAAGCTTTTTATTTTGTTGATGACTTCCGCGACATGTTTTGGATCTTTAATAAAGACACTCTCTGTGATTTCGAGCTTTAAGTATTTAGGATTCATTCCTGATTCGTCTAAAGCTTTTTCGATCAAGGAAATCAAATGGTCATGCTGAAAGTTTTTTGCTGAAATATTAACCGAAATTGGTACTTTTGGTAAATGTTCCTCTTGCCATTGTTTGTTTTGCTTACAGGCCTCAATCAACACCCATTCATCAATTTGTGAAATTAGACCAATTTCCTCTGCAATAGGTATGAAGGTGGATGGAGGTACATTCCCTAGGGCAGGATCATACCAACGCAACAAAACTTCTAAGCTGGTAACCTCATTACATTGCATTTTTGGCTGGTAAAATAATTTGAACCCACCGTGATCGACAACATTTCGCAATGAATTTTCAATTAATAACCTCTCATGATATTTACCCCGCATCGTGTCATTAAAGAATTGAGCAGCATTTCCACCTTTCTCCTTTGAGACATACATGGCAATATCTGCACATTTCACAAGAGTATCTAAGTTTCTTCCATCATCAGGGTACAAGCTGATTCCTACACTTACGGAAACGTAAAGAATTTGTCCATTGATAATAAAAGGAGATGAAAATTCATTACTGATTTTTTTCAGTGTATTAGTGATTTCCTCGCGTTTCTCGATTTCATGAACAATGACAAACTCATCTCCACCAAGGCGGAAAATTTCTCTGTTATCATTGTGAAACGTACTAAGTCTGCTGGCAGTCTGTTGAAGCAGGACGTCACCTGCATCATGTCCAAATGTATCATTGACCTGCTTAAATTGATTTAAATCGATAAAAATAACGCCAATATATCCGTCATGCTTATTTTTAATTAGATCTTTTACGTAGTTCTGGAAATGAAGCCGATTGGGCAGAGAAGTTAATACATCATAATAAGCTAGTTGTTGCAGTTTATCTTCCGATTCTTTTAATTTTTTTGTTTGACTTGTTAGGATTCTGTTCATTTCAGTACTTTCCTGAAATAATTCTTTTAGTTTCTGTGCCATTTCCTTTAAGTTTTGCGTAAGTAGACGTAGTTCGGATATATTACTATTCGGCCAATCGACCTTTTCTTGCTTGATTAACTTCTGAGGTAAACCTGTGGTTACAATGGTTAATCGCTTTAAATTTGCCATAAACCATTTGCTTACAACCATGACAAAGATCATCGTAAATAGAGCAAAAATGATTGAAATTTTAAGATGGAATAAAAATTCCTTAAATATTTTGTCTTGATATTGGGCAATCGGAAACTGAACGAATACCTTCAAAGATAATGAATCTATGCTATCAATAAAAACTAACTTTCCTGATCTCCACTTATTTATGGGGAGGACATCATTTTGATCCTTTGGCAAAACCTCATAAAAGTTATTTGAAATTTTCCTAATATCGTTCATCTTTTCCCAATTGTAGTATTCTTCTTTTTTTACCTTAACACTTGAACAAGAAGTAATTATATTATTTTTTTCATCTGTTATAACAATGTTAAATTCTGCTGATTTGTGTTCTTTAATCAGTACTTCAAGCTTATTTTGCAGTTCGCTATCATGTAATGAAAAATGACTGTAATCGTTATTTTTAAAAAGCAGGAGCTCTTTTGTTATTTTACTGGCGACTTTCTCAGCTTGTTTCTTTGAATCGTTAGAAATGAACTCATGGGCCGTCCAAGTCTTTGTCAGTATGATTAAGAAAAACGGAATCATAATCGAAATAATAGTGATATGAGATAAGAACTGGTGAATAGACACATTGTTTTTATTTAATCTAGATTTGAGCAGTTTGTAAAACGGAAAATAAGCTAAGAGCATATCTGCAACTAGAACATTAAATAATCCATTAAGGGTATCTAAAAAAATCTGGAAATATAGCGCATCATCAGCTAATACTGGCTTATTTATTAGGAAAAGCGCAGCAAATCCAATCGTCAACCAGAAAAATCCATCAACAAAAAACATTTTGGCTCTTTTTTTTACATAAAAGTAAGTGCCAACAAATAGTATCTCTAATAATAATATGATGTTATAGATTACAAAAATATAAGTATGTGGAATAAATAAAAAAGATAGTAACGTAGTAAATATGGCTAAAGGAAGTCCGTAAAGTCGAAACAACAAAAATATGAAAATACTTGTGAATGAAAAGGTAATACCATAAACAAAGGTAATATGAAAGGCTGATGAAACAAAGGTTAATCCTAGAAGGATCAGACAAAGGATGGTTTCACTGCTTAATCTTGGTCTAAACGTTTTGATCCCGAACATGCCTATCTCCAATCTCATGGAATGAACATTCTATTTTGTGTAAGTAGCTATCGTTGGCTAAAAACCCTTTTATTCTGTTCATAAGTATTATGTTTTTAATATATCAATATGTTATCAAATCCTTATGAATTTGGGTGAATCGTTTCATACTGTTCACTATTTTTCAATTGAAAAGTTTCACAAAGAAGTCATAGTTCATTAATTTTAGCTGGTTTTCTTGGTGAAATAACAGGAATAGTCCTAAAAAGTTAGAAGTAATATAGTATGACTAGCTTAAAAGGAGGAAATTATGAACAAGAATAATCTTATAACAGCAGGTGTTATTCTTGCGGCAGTATTAATTCTATTATTCTTTTCTGTCACAACCGTTGCATCTGGTCATAGAGGGGTCTTATTACAGTTAGGGGAAGTAAAGCCAACCATTTTAGATGAAGGCTTACACTTTAAGCTCCCATTTATACAATCTGTACAACCTATCGAAGTTCGGGTCCAAAAAGAAGAAAGCTCTCAGACTGCAGCATCAAAGGATCTTCAAACTGTTACGGCCACAGTAGCGGTAAACTTTTCTGTTGATCCAAATGCCGTTAACAAACTATATCAAGAGATTGGAATGGACTACAAAGGAAGAATTATCGACCCGGCTATTGCCGAAGCATTAAAAGCGGTTACGGCACAGTACACGGCAGAAGAATTGATATCGAAGCGTCCTGAAGTTTCGGCAAAAGTGAAAGATATGTTAGAAGAAAAGTTGACGAAATACTTTATGAAACTAGAAGAAATTAATATTAAAGAATTTGCTTTTAGCGAGGAATTCAACAATGCAATTGAACAAAAACAAACTGCAGAACAAAATGCGTTGAAAGCAACACGCGATTTAGAAAGAATCAAAATTGAAGCTGAGCAGCAAATAACTCAAGCCCAAGCGGAAGCCGAAGCGTTAAGATTAAAGAAGGCAGAGGTAACACCTGAGTTGATTGAATTAAAGCAAATTGAAGTACAAGAGAAGGCGCTGCAAAAATGGGATGGAAAACTACCAAGCGTAACAGGTGGTGCGACCCCGTTTATTGATATTACTGGGATAACTGGTCAATAGAAAGCTAGTTTGTAAAGGGAAAAGGCGCATAACAATAGTTATGCGCCTTAACATGATCACAGTTACCATCGAATTCCTTGCTCTTTCATCGCTGCATCGAGAACTTTATAACCTTCCAATCCTTTTCCTTCCGGACGGATCCATTCATTTAAGCCTTCCATTTCCATCATTTTTTTAATTTCTGAATTGGTTGGATCCATCGCAAATAACAAGGATGTAAATTGTTGGGCAAGTTCATTTTCAAATTCCGGCAGGGTGGTGAAGTTACAATGGGAGTAACCAGGCGAGGTCCAAATCGCTTGGATTTCATTATTTTCAACCAATCCTTGCTCAAGCATCCTAATCCAAGTGTTTTCACCTATAGCTCCGGCATCTGCTTCACCCGACTGTATCGCACGCAATACTTCGTACTCACTCGTCCCTGTGTCTCCGTGCTTCCCTACATCAAGATTAAAACGAACAAGATCCACACCCTTTTGAGGGTCAATACCATTTGTTTTTAAAAAATGAATCGGCAGAATAGCTGCCTGAGCAGAGTCAGCGCTACCTAATGCAAATCTTTTACCCTTTAAATCTTTGAGTGACTTAATTCCTTTGTCAACTCTAGCAATAAATCTTGTTGTAAAGTCAACATCTGTATCACGCATCGCCAAAACTTTTGCTTTGCTGTCCAACGCTTGTTGGACTTTAATATAAGCAACATTTGTATTCCAAGCGATGTCAATAAATCCTTCCAATAATGCTTCGACTTGGGCTTCATAATTTGAGAACAAAACATAATCAATCGGAAAATCATTTTTTTGGTAATAGTCATGGATAATGTCCCAAATTGGTATTACTTTTGGATCATAGGCTACTGCACCTAGCCGTACATGTTTGTGTCTACTCATTGAAACGCCTCCTTAAAATAATGGAATGCCTGCTACGGTTTTTCCAACCCATTCCTTTAAAATTTCAACAGTCGGTGCCATGACAGAGCCGGCTTTTGCATCTCTTAAATACCGTTCAACAGGGAGTTCTTTACTGTATCCATTTCCTCCGCATACTTGCATAGCTTTATTCGTTACAAGATTCACATTTTCACAGGCTAATAGTTTGGATTGCATAACATGGAGCATCGCTGTTGAATCGCCTGAAACAGCCTTTTTTGCTGCATCATGAACAAAGGTCGAAGCGGCCTCAACATAACAGCACATTTCAGCTAGGTAATACTGAATCGCTGGGATGTCCGCTAAAGATTTACCAGTAGTATATTTCCGATTAGTAACATGATCTAAAGCGGTTCTATAAGCACCTCGTGCTAAACCGGTATTGACTCCGGAGGAACCAAGAATAAAGGCAGGGGCTACGACATTAAATATCATATCCATTCCGTCGCCTTCTTCGCCTACTATGTTTGATAATGGTATGTTGACGTCATTTAATTCACAGGAAATGCTGTTATTTCCCCGTAGCCCGATTCCCTCCCATGTACCTTCAAAATGGACACCAATTGTATCTGTGTCTACGACAACCATGTCTAGTCCAAGTTCTTGACTAGAAGCATTAGTGATGGCAATTAGAAAATCGGCCTCATCTCCATTGGTAACAAAACTTTTTCTGCCATTTAATTGAAGGTAATCTCCTTTATGGGTCGCTTTGATTTCAGGAATATAAAAATGCGCCCCCGTACCTGTTTCACTAAATGCAAGAGTTCCAATCTTTTTCCCTCTAGCGATTTCCCTTAAGTAGCTTTGCAGCGCCTCCGTTGTCGGATGGGAGGAGATGACAAAAGTGGCACAGGAATGCATTAAGTAACACATTGCGGTTGATCCGCAGTATTCACCGATTATCTCGACGACTGAAACTAAATCGCCTAGATTGCCGCCTAATCCTCCATATGTTTTCGGGACTAATAGCCCTAGTAAACCTGTATCTCGAAATGCCCTAAATGCTTCTTTAGGAAATCTTTTTTCTTGATCTATCGTTGCCGCAAGAGGAGCGATCACCTCGTTTGCAACTTGTTTTACCAGTTCAATAGGTGTTGGATTATATGAAGCGGTCAATGATTTCCTCTCCTTTAACACTACATAAAATTTGGGGTATGGGATGTTGATATTTTTTCTGCTGTTTCATGGTCAAAGCCAATTTGAAGCATTCGTTGAATGCGGTGCTCATACATGGTATCCTTCAGCTTGTTTACACAAGCAAATCCACGTTTTAGTTGATCGGGTTTACGTCCGCCACCAGCTAGAATCGCTAAAGCCTCCATAAAATGGGTATTTTCCTGTGTGCCTGCACCTTCAAGATATTGGTTTCGCTCTTCTGCTGCCTCTACTAAAAACTTCACCATATGAGGGTTCTTTTTTAAAATATGGCGAACATGTCCAATTCCATAGGAGACATGACGTCCTTCATCAATTTTTGCTAAATGAACGATCTTTTTTGTAACAGGGTCAGGCGCATATTCCTCAATGTAATGTAATAAGTCTAAAAAGGTTCCCTCGCCAAGCACATGAAGTAGAAAGGATGATTTAAAATAATCCTCCTGTACAAATAAGCTATGTAGGGATCGTTCTGTTAAAATGGAAGAGTATTGCAGACCACCACCATTCGCAACAGCCCGCTTCATAAACGCCTCAATATGCCTTGCTTCATCGTTAACCAAAGTAGATAAATACATTAAAACTTCTATATAATGAGGATTAATTTTGGACATAAATTTAGCAGGAATATACAAAGCTGAATACTCATTCTCAGCTAAAAAGGTCATTACCTGACAAACTGCCCATTCCAGTTCATCTGGAAGCTTTGGAATTTGATCCCATTCTATATCGGTCGTAGCATTCCATTGGTTTTCTTTTGCTTGCTCATAAAGATTTAACAAATTATCGGCCCACACATCATCTTTTCGGTTTAGCGTAAATCCAAAATCGGGTGTTCCTGGTTCTGCAATTGATCCTCGAGGCACAAACCCAATATAGGATGGGGCCTCATCCAGCAGATTGCCAATTCTTCCTTCAAACCAATCGCGAATATCTAAGTACTTTCCTTTACGAGTCGGGATTTTGATGCCCCAATCTGGTTGATCAAGCATTGCTTTATTACCTTTTCTAATCAAGTAACGATAATCATTACCTGCATCCAACGCCATTAAAAATGAATGTCCCCGTAACCGGCACCAGCTTTTTAAATCATCTTTGGCATGAGATTGGGTACTTTTCACCTCGATGATTTCACCTTTTTCCAGCCGGTCCAATCCGTTTTTTATGAGAAGGAAAAATTCAGTGCCTAAAGCAATATCACCTAAGTCGATTTTCGCAGAAGGGGAGATTCCTACTAAATGCTTCGATTCATCCATCACATGCCTCCTAAATTTTAAACTACATTCATGCTATGCAGGTTAAAGTAAATATATTAACCAATTCTTCGTTTGTTGCGGGAATAGTTCAAGTTTAAAGAAGGCGGGAATAAGGTTTTTCTAATAATTCCTGTACTGACTTAAAAGGTTGAACATAACAGCGAACTATATAATAATGGATAAATACGAACAATCATTCATTCATAATTTAAAATAAGAATTATTAAAGTGAATGGAAGGGAGGAAGGGTCTTGGCCAATACACATATCTTTTCAAAAGAGGAAGAAATATCAAATTCGATTACACACGGAATTGGAGCGTTATTAAGTGTGGCAGCGCTCGTAATTTTAATTGTATTTGCATCACTATATGGCAACGCATGGCATGTAGTCAGCTTCACATTATTTGGAGTGACGATGGTTCTGCTATACACATCTTCCACTCTTGTTCATGCTCTCCGTCCGGGAAGAGGGAAAGACTTTTTTGAGATTATGGATCACTCGGCCATTTATTTCTTTATTGCCGGAACATATACACCGTTTATGTTCATTGCGGTAAAGGGGTGGTTGGGCTGGACGTTATTTGGAATTGTGTGGGGTCTTGCTATTGGGGGGACCATTTTTAAATCTTTCTTCGTGAAGAAATTCATGTTCACATCTACTAGCCTTTATGTCATTATGGGGTGGCTGATTGTCTTCGCTTGGAATGATTTATCTGCAAATATTCATCCAACAGGATTCCTATTATTGGTGTTTGGTGGGATTTCTTACACGGTTGGAGCCATTTTCTATATGTGGAAATTATTCAAACATCATCACGCTGTTTGGCACCTTTTCGTCTTAGGCGGCTCCATTTGTCACTTCTTTTCCGTGCTTTATTTGCTTCGTTAATCGGAAGGGCCCTTTTATATTAGGGTTATCAAGGACAAAACGTCAGGAAAATTGAGAGGAAATGTCCTTGATAAGGGCGATCAAGGACAAAACATCGGTGAAATTGCGAGGAAATGTCCTTGAAAGGGCGATCAAGGACAAAAACACCGGTGGAATTGAGAGAAAATGTCCTTGATAAGGGCGATCAAGGACAAGACACCGGTGAAATTGCGAGGAAATGTCCTTGATAAGGGTTATCAAGGACAAAACGCCGAAGAAATTGAGAGAAAATGTCCTTGATAAGGGCGATCAAGGACAAAACGCCGAAGAAATTGAGAGAAAATGTCCTAGATAAGAGCGATCAAGGACGAATACTGAGAGATTCTATTCGATTTTTAATATAGCCAAATAAAAAAAAGAAGTTGGATGCCTACTTTTAAGTAGATCATCCAACTTCTTTTCTATTGGACAGGATAATATCTCTTTGAACAGTCCAAACCGTACCATTACCTTTTATTTTTCACAAAAACAATTTAGCACATTTGCTGCCATATTCTGCTGCTGTCTGTAATAGAGTTTTTTTCAATGATGGAGTATGCGGCATTGGTGATTGCTTGTGGAAGTGTTTCCCCAGTTGCGCGGATGTTGTTAAATGAAACCTCAGATACTCCATTTGATGTATATGAAAACCCGACTTTCTCCAATTTTTCAACGATTAACATCGCGTGATCAAGGTTCTCTTCGGGTTGAAATTCTGAATCGTGAATGAAAACATTATTTTCATAATCATACCAACGATCCCATCTGTTTAACTTCCAACCTAGTATTCTTCGTGCGATTGAGTCTGTTTTATTCATTCCTATTACCCCTTTTTAATAATTTTTTCTATTTCCGACTGTCATTTCAGAAAGCCATCCCGATTTTGTCAATCTTTTAATGTGAATTTAATAAACGAATTATATGTTGTATAACAGGTAAATATTTTTGTTTTATTATATAACACACTTTCGAAAACAGCTACCCTTTTTTTGAATTTTTTTATTTTTTTAAAATAAGTTGTTTTGTTGACACATGTACTAGTTTAATATATTATTAATTCGAGATAATTATATTGAAGATATTTTAAAGGAGACTAACAACAATGAATGTATTAGTAGTAAAAGCAAATAACCGTCCAGCTTCAGAAGCTATTTCAAGTAAAATGTATGAAACATTTATCGAAAACATCGAAGGTGTAAATGTAACAACTTTCGATGTTTTTGCTGAAGATATGCCATACTTGGGTCAAGATTTATTCAATGCGTTCGGTAAACTTGAGTCGGGCGAAGAAATGACTGATGTAGAACAACGGATTTTAGCTGCAAAACAAAAGGCAATGGATGCATTAACTGCGGCAGACGTAGTGGTATTCGCATTTCCATTATGGAACTTAACTATTCCTGCAAAATTACAAACCTTCATCGATTATGTTTTCCAAGCAGGATTTTCTTTCAAGTATGATGAGAATGGGCAATTAGTTAGCTTATTGACTGATAAAAAGGCCGTTATTTTAAGCGCACGTGGTGGAGTCTATTCCACACCAGAGGCGGCACCAATGGAAATGGCAGCTAACTATATTAAAAACGTTGTTGGTGGCGTATTTGGAATGGAGATCGTTTCAGAAGTAATTATTGAAGGTCACAATGCAATGCCGGCACAAGCCGAAGCAATTGTTTCCGAAGGTTTAGCAAAAGTGGCTGAGGTTGCGAAAAATTTATCTGCAGTAAAAGCTTAATAACCTTCATTGGCGCCATCCTACAGGGAATGGGCGAGAAATTAATAACAAACCATATACATTAATTTTGCCGGCTCAGGTTATCTGGGTCGGTATTTATTTTTTCATTAATTTTTCAAAAATTTATTCTTCAACACAATTGACAGTGATAATCATTATCACTTAAAATGTATTTAATGATAACCATTATCAATTATGTGGTAACCTGTTTAATATAATTATTTTTTTAACCATGAACAAAAAAATTTGACTTATTCTTTGGAGGAGTATATATGAATTCATTACTTATTGTAGGCGCAGATCATTTAGGTGTTATTCCAGATAAACTAACATCAGTGGGTTTTGATAAAGTATTTCATATTAACGGAAGAAAGGTACAAATGGTAAAAAAAGAGCTGCCAGAACAAATCAACTGCATCCTTGTCTTAACTGATTATGTAAATCATAATCTGTCTACGGTAATAAAGAAGCGTGCTAAAACACAATCAATTCCTATTTATTACGCAAAGCGTTCGTGGAGTTCGATCTATAATGCGCTTAAAGATGTAGTGTAGCCATTTTTAAGGGTATGATTGAGAATCGTTTTCGGTGTTGTGCGTTAATTATCAACAGTTCAATTTTTAAAAAGGAGAGAAGAAGCAATGAATGGACACTTTATCGTAGCAAAGTCGTTTGAACACGAAATCGCCTGTTCTTGTCCAGGTGGTGAGCATGCCGAGTTATTAACCATCAGTAAAGGGGATACTTTCGTAGTCACGCACAACCGGAAGCATTCTATTTCAAATGGATGGTACTACCTAGTGAGGATCAATGACGATTGTAGTTTCTATATGTCACTACGCGATATAGAGCAGTATGTATTTAATGAACAGCTTATTTCTTTATTAGATATTGACCTTAAGTTAAACCATCTACATTATAAGATCAATGAATCTCTTGATACTGGTGATGAAACGTCATTTTTAAACTTTACAAAAAAATTGAAAGAGTATACTGCGTATAAGATTAAATTAGAAGAGTATTTGAGCGGTTCTGCTGTTTAAAGAGGTCACTCGTTTTTCTTTAAAAGCTTCTATAATTCAGTGTCATTCACAATAATGGTTGGATTTCCTGTTTTTTCGATACGAATCTGTTCACGTTTTAAGATCTCATTCACATGTTCAATGTCTTGAACATGCCTGGTATAAATGTTAACCTTCTCTAATTGCGTGGGATGTTTAATGACTTCTATCGTCTCAGAGGAAAGCGGAATTCGCATGATTTCGTCTTGCCCATTAGGACTTGCAGCTTTTGTCTCGATCACTAATTCCTCACTAGTAATAGGAATAGTAATTGTTTTATTCATTGTTACTGTTTCTTTACGGATGTTTACATCATTTATTGGCAAACGAATTGTTGAAACATCTAAAATTTCTTCATTCAGCTTTATGGTACGTAAATCAGACCGTTCACCAGTATTAATGAGTGTGAAATTGTCCTTGTAGTTGTCGTTATATTCATTCTTTTTCATTTCCTCTATTTAACCTCCTGTTCATTCTGTTTAGAATCCTTTCATTACGTTTGGGTAAAATCCAGCACAATTTTTTTGAAAAAACACCTCAAAAATCAAAATCATAAACGATTTAAGAGGTGTTTTATTTGGTTAGCAAAGTTTAACTGAGATTAGGGTCTCCGGTTAAGTTGTTATCTACAGGATTAGTGAGACCTGCACCGTTTACATTCGCGAAATTGTTTACATCGCCTAAAGTGTTGTTTCGATCTGTCTCGTTTGTATCATTTTCATTCGCCAAGCTTGGATCATTTTCATCTGAAAGGAGATTTACATTCCCGGTTGTATTAATACGGGCTTCTTCTCTTCTTAACAACTCCGAAATATGCTGTGTCTCTTCAATTGCCCGCTTATAAGCTGAGACCTCACCAGTGGTAACGACGTGCTTGTTTACTTCTACGTGTTCCTCACTGACAGGGATGCGAATCGTTTCTTCTGTTCCAATTGTCCCATTTGTTGGTTCATTGTTGATCGACCGTCTTTCAATGATAACTTCTTCATGGGTTACAGGGACATCCATTTCTTTTTTTTCTTCTACAATTTCTTTACTTAAAACAACCTCTCCGGCATTCGTGCTATTTTTCGATATATCAAGCTCCTCTTTATGAAGCTGAAGCGTTCCACTTTCAGTTTTTGGATTGGTGGTATCTGTATCACTTGTGTTTTGTGTATTTTCACTTTCATTTCCAAATAGTCCAAATAAGTCAGCCATTTTGTCCCCTCCATTTGTTATGAAAATGATCAAGCTCTAGTATATTGTCCCTGATGGAAGCAAACTATCCCATGAAAATCATATGGGGATAAACACCAATAGAGGTTTAAATAAAATTCATATTCATGAATCTTTCGGAATTCTAAAGAAATACGGAATAGCCGTATAATATAATTTAATTATGTTTAATCCTTAAAACGAGACCTTGCAGTATAGGCGTATTTCAATTATAATATAACATTTTGACCAAATAGAGGAGGGTATTTGTGAACGAAAAGGAGAATGTACATACAGAGGAACTGAAACAGCTTCGCTCACAAATCATCGAACTAGAGAGAGAAAACCTGAAGCTGTCAAAGCAAATTCGGGTAAATCACTCATTATATTTAAGCGTGCTAGATGCCTTGCCGATCAATATATTTCTTGAAGATCCAGAAGGGCACACGATTTTTGCGAATAAGCAGGCCTGCCAATCGAATGGAAAAAGCCTCAAGGACTTAATGGGAAAAACAGTATATGATTTTTTTCCACCAGCAATAGCTGAAATAAATCGTGCCTATGATCTTGAGGTGTGGAGGCAAAGGAAATTAATCACAAAGGAAATTCTTGCAGGATTCCAAGGTAAAGAACACCATATGTTTACTGGGAAAACCATTATTCATATTAATGAATCAAATGAGGATTATTTATTAGGCTTCGGTTTAGATATTTCAGATCGTGTTAGAGCAGAAGAGCTATTAAGAGAAAGTGAAGAAAAATTTAGAAGTGTAATCGAGCAAGCCGCCGACAGTTTTTTTCTAATCGAAAAAGATGGTGCATTTATCGATGTAAACCCAACCGCTTGTGAGGTATTAGGTTTTTCTAAAGATGAACTGCTTACGTTGAAAACAGAAACGGTTTTTTCTAGTCTTCCTGAAAAGTTAAGGCAATATAATGATACTAAAGAAGATTCATCAACTAACTTTGAGGATATCATGATAGCAAAGGACAGCATTAGAATCCCGGTTGATATCAATATTCGTCCCATTAAAATAGGCGTTAAACAAATGTTTTTTGCTTTATGTAGGGATATTCGCGATAAAAAAAGAGTGGAAGCACAAATGAGGCACATGGCCTATCATGATGCACTTACTGACCTCCCGAATCGTTGGTATATTCAGTCCTATCTGCAATACTACATAGCTAATATAGATTCTCGGGATCCTATTCTCGGAATTATCCTTCTCGATTTAGATAATTTTAAAGTCATAAATGATAGCTTGGGGCACGATGCTGGTGACCTTTTACTAAAGGAAGTGTCGATACGAGTTCAAGCGGCAACTGAGGATAGAAAAGCGATTGTCGCTCGGTTCGGGGGAGATGAGTTTATTTGTCTTGTCCCGCATTTAACAAATGAGGAAGAAATTTCCTCAGTTTGTGAGAAAATATCGCAAACAATGCATAAGCCGTTTTATATATATGGACAAAAATTTAATATTTCAGCCAGTAGCGGGATAAGTTTTTACCCAAAAGATGGTAAAGATCTTAATACATTAATAAAAAATGCTGACATAGCCATGTATGATTCCAAAGAGCAAGGCAGGAGCTGCTACAGCTTATATAATCCTGATATGAAAAAGTATGCTATGGAACGAATGGATTTAGAAATTCAATTGAGAGAAGCTCTAGAAGAAAATGAATTCATTCTCCATTATCAACCAAAGATTAATTTGCTAACAGGTCAACTATATGGGGTGGAAGCATTATTAAGATGGAGAAATAAACAAAATGAAATCCTTATGCCCAATACTTTTATCCGAATTGCTGAAGAAACAGGGCTGATTATCCCCATTGGCGAGTGGGCTATTCGGGAAGTTTGTCGGCAATGTAAGGAATGGCATGATGCAGGTTTCGATCATTTATCAGTAAGTGTAAATTTATCCCCAAAGCAATTTCAAAAAAATAATCTTGAAGCTTTGGTTATTTCTGTATTAGAGGAGTCGAGTTTGCCGCCACATTCATTAGAATTGGAATTAACAGAAGGAATGTTAATGAAAAATCCTGAAGAAGCCGTAGTTGTTTTGAAAAAATTAAAGCAGTTAGGAATTAAAATATCGATTGATGATTTTGGAACGGGCTTTTCCTCGTTAAGCTATTTAAAATTGTTCCCGATTAATACTCTCAAAATAGATAAATCTTTTATCACAAATTTAGAACTTGATGAAGCTAATGCAACGATTGCCTCAGCCGTTATTTCATTAGCACATAGCCTAAACTTAGAGGTCGTCGCTGAAGGGATAGAAAATAAAGAGCAGTATGATTTTCTGCTGAAGCGCTTTTGTGATTTTGGACAGGGCTACCATATTAGTGAACCACTTAGCCCAGAGGAGTTTTATCAGTTATTAACCGATAAAACAACGGTTAAAATTTAAGAGTACATGTTTTTTTAAAACTTACCTAAATGAATGGAGAAGGTAAGTTTTTTTTATTTTGCTTTTGGGTAAACTAATCATTATTTGAAAAATGCATTCAAATGAATATTAATGGGAGGTTTTTAATAATGGCAAAAGTAGAGGTTTCTTGCGCAATTGCAAACTGTTCGTTTTATGGAGAAGGCAATGTTTGTACAGCAGAAAGAATTATGGTTGAAGTAGATAGTCATGCAAGATACGATACAGAAATGTCTTCTGAATTAGGCGAAAAGAATCATATTGATAAAGTTGATACTTCAGCACAAACATGTTGTAAAACCTTTAAGCCTAAGGATCGAGGATAATAAACCCAGATGATGCCAATCATCCTTTTTCACAAAGGCTGTGTTAAAGCTCAGAGCTGATTTTTTTACACAACGTTGATTGGAGCGGAAGGTGCTTGACTCCTGCGGGAGCAGCGGGACAGGTGAGACCCCACAGGAGCTTTAGCTCCGAGGAGGCTCACCGCCCGCCCCGCGGAAAGCAAGCGCCTCTCGCTGCAATCAACAGTCAAGTTTAACACAGCCTCCACAATAGAAATATCAAAAAACTTTAAGAAATTGTAACTTATTTGGGATATGGAGATTATTTCTTTGCTCCATTCCTATGATAAACTAATTTAATAACAAAGGGTTATCGAGAGTGAATTAGAGTACTGGCTCATTGATTTCACAGCAACCTGCCATCTGGCAAGGTGCTACAACCAGCAAAGCTTTGCTTTGAATGATAACAACGACAGCGGCGGCTCTTTGTTGCATTCATGTGCAGCAAGGGCCCTTTTTATATCGTTCTTTTCTTGTAACCTTTTACCCAAGATTAAAGGAGGCTATCCGGAATGAACATTAACGGAATTGCTAGGAGCTACATGGCACGTCATCAGGGCGGAGAGGAGTTCTTTAAACATGTTGCAGATCTGATGGAGCGGCAGCTTAAAGAATGGAATGAAGATTATCAAGTGTTCCTTATGAAATATTCGTACTATGAATTAACAATAAAGAATAATGATAGGTATTATTACGTTCAGCTTTCTGAAATGGAACTTGAAATGCTCAAAAAAAAGGATCCTTATGCGCTTGATCGTAAATTGTGGAAGTCTTTGGAAGAACAAGGGCTACCCATCCAAAAAGGGATTGGAAATTATATTGACTGGGTTTTATCGTAGCCCAGTGTTAGGGATAATTTGTGAAACTGAGATAAATCTATAAAATACATAAATTACCATTTGTTACATAGGGACGGTTCACATATAGCACAGTAAAGCTGAGGATAATATATCTGTTTGTAGAAAACAAAAAGGAGTGTTATCCATGCCATTTGGTGCTCATGAAACCATGGAAGTCCATGAAATACTTTCAGAAAAAGTCAATATGATCAGTCATTTCAATTTTTATGCCGCGCAGACTAAAAACCCACAGCTAAGAGATATGACCATCCGTCATCAGCAGGAAGAGTTGAGAAGCTATGATGCAATCGTTGCCTATACTCATGATTATCAATCTTTTTCTCCGCTCCCTGCTAATACTAATATGAGTGGTGTGACACCTGATCAAATACAATACGGTTTAAATAATCCAACGATGGTAACTCCAGAGACGAATACGGTCTTTAAT
>NZ_JBKFGH010000035.1:0-65594 GCF_051233475.1 Neobacillus terrisolis
GTGGTGTGACACCTGATCAAATACAATACGGTTTAAATAATCCAACGATGGTAACTCCAGAGACGAATACGGTCTTTAATGATTTTGAGGTAGCGAACGCATTGCTTCAAGCACATAAAAATGCTGCTGCCAATGGTGTGAGAGCCACAATGGAAATTGCCGACCCAAATCTTCGTCACATGCTATTAAACGGTGCGGTTAACTGTGTGAATCAAGCGTATGAGGTATTTTTATTTATGAACCAACAAGGGCTATATCAGGTACCTAAAATAAAAGATCACACAGCAAAAACGTTTCTTCACAGCTTTCAGCCTGCCGGAGAAGCGCTAAAAGCTCAATATACTTCCCAATTTGGACAACCACAAGGTCAGCCGATGATGGGGAATTTGATGGATGTAACTTCTGGAACTATGGCTACCCAAAACATGGCAATACATGGAGCAATAGGACAATCAGGACAAAGTCAATCCATCCCAGCAGTTGGTTTAGGGAGACAGACAAAAAGGGGCAGTGTTGGACAGCCATCTCCATCTTTTGGACAAATGGGGATGGGAAATGTAAGTGCTGGAAGTCAAACAAACATGCACCAATATCCAATTAATCAGCAGCATTAATAGAGGGTGACGATGATCGAAAAAACGGATTTTACCCTTTGATCTGCTTCATAAGTGTGGAAAAGCTAGACCATGCAACCGCATGGTCTTGTTTAATTGAATTAAATCAAGGATTCTTATATTTTGGGATTACAATATTTCAAGTGTCATAATATATTCAAAATCAAGTTGTGATAGAAGAAATGGATGTTGATATAATTGAAATATTAGAATAATCTATCAATTGATTCTTTCATAAAAGTTATGAATGAAGGAGGATTATTATGGTCGTAAATGAGGGTAGAATGGCACATGGCCATGCTTTAAATGCATTGTCTTATCTTCTTAATGAAACTTGGTCTTTTGAATTACTTGGATTAGTAAGGTTTGAGTTAGGCCAGGCGTACTACATGCTTAATAGGCATATAAAGAAAGGGGAATGTGCATGTGGTGACAGTCTAATAGATTTGAATTTGTACCGTTCACTATTAATTGACGTTAACGGAGCTATTTCCACTGAATCGCTTAGCCCCATCCCATTAGTCCGTGACGAACTAAAAGCCTATTTCTCCCAAAGAAAATCTTCTCACAATTGTATTTGTTCTACCCTGAACCAACAATCCATGATGTATGATGTTTAAAAGATTTATTAGATACAATCTTTTCTGAAAAAAAGTGAAATAACAATCATGATCATCCGATATATGGATGGTCTTTCTATTTTTTTGTCGAATTATAACAAAACGCCCTGGAAGAACTAAGTTCGTAATAAAACATGAAAATTTGCTTGTTTTTGCTGAAAATTATTAAGCAACACGGCCTTGGAGTTGTTATAATAAAGAATATCTGTGTTTTTAATTGGAAATATTTACAATTAGTAAAAATTTTTATTGCATGTATATAAACGATTTCATTCTGTTGTAAAATGAAGAAATACAGAGAATATTGTCGAATATAATTGAAAAATAGCGAAATAGACTTGAAATAGAGAGTAATATACAATGCCGTATAACTTAAGCCATGGATTGGAGACTGTCTGAATGCTAAGGGAACAAACAAGGTATTCTCGACTTGCAAATATAACAAAAATTATCAATACAAAACTAGAATTATCAATAGTATTGGAGCATGTTACTAGGGCAATATCTGAAGAAATTGTTCAATGTGATTCAGTTGGTATTTTTTTACCACAGGAGGATGGAACATATAAAGGATTTGCCGGAAAGCCTGAAATCATGAATGGTGAAACACTCCGTACGCAGGTAATTGATCCGAATATTGATATACTGGTCAGAGAGGTTATTGAAACCAAAAAAACGATCTACATACCTGATACGTCTAAAGATAGTCGTCCGGATCCTAGATCGGTTGATGCCTTTAAAATTAAATCCCTATTAGCTCTTCCAATCTCCTACGAGCAAGAGCTTTTTGGATTAGTATTTCTATTCGATTTTGGAACCCCTATGAACCTAACCGAATCAGAAATTCAAAGTGTTGAAGCTTATGTTAACATGGCTGCGGTTGCAATCCAAAATGCAAATAATCTACAACAAAAAGAAAACCTTATCGCTGAAAAGCAATTGTTATTGGATGTGACTCGAGAGCTTTCTATGTGTTCGTCGATGCAGGATTGTCTTGAAAAATGTTTTTTTTACTTAGGAAAGGTTTTAAACAATTATAATATTGATGTTCAGTTACTGGATCCTTTAGCTAATTCAAAAATTAGACCAATTATCCTTAATAAGGACCGTAACTGGTCGGATATTGATTGGATTAAATTATGTAATACTATTAAAAATGATCAAGGTTATGATTTCTGGATTCAAAAAGTGATTCAAACTAAAAAAGCGATCCACATTGCAGATATATTTACTGACGAAAAACTTAATCATGATGTATGCCGGAAATTTTACATTAAAGGACTATTTATTCTTCCATTAGTCTCAATGGGTCAGGTGTTAGGGGTTATTTCAGTTATTAATTTTGAGGAGGATAACCATCATTTCTCAAAATCACAGATTCAATTGGCACAATCCATTGTGGATACTACGTCTTCCACATTATCTAACCTTCTATATATGGACCAACTTGAAAATATGGTAGAAGAGCGAACAAAAGAACTAGCTGCTGCCAATGAAAAGGTTACGAATGTTATCGAAAGTATTTCGGATGGATTTTTTGCTTTAAATAAAGAATGGAAATATATTTATATAAATCAACATCAGATTTTGCCGCAAAAGAAAACAGCTCAAGAGGTCTTAAATAAAAATATATGGGAAGTCTACCCTAAATCCGTAAATACACCGATGTATAAGGAATTTCATCGGGCCATGTTTGAACGAGTCCCCGTTCATTTTGAAGCTCCTTCTGCCTATGACGATCATTGGTATGAGGTTGTTGCCTACCCTTTTGATGAAGGGATTTGTTGTCTTTTAAAAAATATAACCGAAAAGAAAAAATATGAGAAGGAAATGAAAAGATTATCTGGATTAGACTTAATCGGGCAAATGGCTGCAGGAATCAGTCATGAGATTAGAAATCCAATGACGACAGTCCGAGGTTTTTTACAGGTATTCAGTAAAGAGGAAAAATTTAAAAAATACGAAGAGTACTTAAACTTAATGATTGAAGAATTAGACCGTGCTAATTCTATCATTACGGAATTTCTTTCAATGGGTAATACCCGAAAATCTGAATTACAGAAGTTAGATTTAAATTTGATTATCCATGATATTACGCCACTACTAATGGTTGATGCTATAAACCAAAACAAATATATTCAATTGGAGACGAAAGAAATTCCGGAATTATTGTTAAATCGCAATGAGATTCGTCAATTAATTTTGAACTTATATCGGAATGGCTTAGAAGCTATGGAACCGGGGAAAGTCCTAACAATCGCAACTCATAAGGAAGATGATTGCGTTGTGCTTGCAGTGAAGGACCAAGGAAATGGAATCAAGCCTGAAGTATTAGAAAAATTGGGAACCCCATTTTTTACGACAAAGGAAAATGGAACTGGCCTGGGATTAGGTGTTTGCTATGGTATAGCAGCACGACATAATGCAAAAATTGAAATTCAAACAGGACCAGAAGGCACTACTTTTTTTGTGAAATTTAAAGCTTGAAATGGGATATTTTACCAAAAAGAAAGTTTTTTTAAAAAAGCTGTAGTATACAAAAATCTGTATACTACAGCTTTTTTCATGATAAAAAGGGTAGTTCAACAATATTTTTTTCAAATTTAAGGAAAAATACTATAGATGATTTCTTTGCTCTAACCGTTATAATTTTATAGTGTGTAAAAAAATATAATATTTTTCCATTGTTTGGTATCATTAACAATTTGTGAACTTTGATAATCTTTGTATTAAATTGATTGCAAATTAAGGTAAAATGAAAACTAAAAGTGAATGTGTCGAAAAAAGACGAAAAAGCGGTACCATTTACTGATCCAGGTCTTAAAACATCAGTGTCAAATTAATTATGCTAAGATTGGAGACCGGTTAAATGCAAAAGGAACAAACGAGGTATTCTCGTCTTGCTAATATAACAAAATTAATCAATACGAAACTTGAATTACGTGAAGTATTAGAGCATGTAACAACAGCCATTTCTGAAGAAATTGTTCAATGTGATTCTGTTGGGATTTATTTGCCGCAGGAAGATGGGAATTTCAGAGGTTATGTAGGAAAACCAGAAACAATTGATGGTTGGACACTCGATATGCATGTTATAGATACTGAAATAGATCTTTTGGCAAAAGAAGTAATTGAAACAAAAAAAACGATCTATATTCCCGATACTTCAAAGGATAATCGTCCGGATCCTAGAGCGGTCGAAGGATTTAAAATTAAATCCTTGTTAGCTCTGCCGATATCTTTTGAGCAGGAATTATTTGGTTTAGTATTTTTATTTGACTACGGGATTCCGATGAACTTAACGGAGTCAGAAATTCAAACAGTTGAAGCCTATGTCAACATGGCTGCTGTTGCGATTCAAAATGCAAATAACCTGACTCATAAAGAGAATCTTATCGCCGAAAAGCAGTTGTTACTTGATGTTACACGGGATTTGTCGATGTGTTCGTCAATGCAAGAAAGTCTCGATATTTGTTTTTCTTATGTTGGAAAGGTTTTAGATAATAATAATACAGGTGTTCATTTATTAGATCCTCTATTAGTCGGGAGAAAAATTAAACCGGCTGGATTGAGTAAGGATAGTGACTGGACAGAAGAAGCCTGGATTGAGACGCATAGAAAGATGAACAACGATCAAAATAATGATTTGGTTTTTCAAGAGGTAATAAAAACTAAAAAAGCTATTCTCATACCGGATGTGTTTGCAGATATTAGACCGAATCATGAACTTTGTGAAAACTTTGGCATAAAGGGACTATTTATGCTTCCATTAGTTTCTATGGGTGAGGTTCTAGGGACTATAGCTGTTGTCAATCTTGAGAAAAAAGGCGTCATCTATTCGGATGCTCAAATCCAATTGGCGCAATCGATTGTCGATGCAACGGCCTCGACTTTATCTAACCTATTGTATTTGGAAAAGCAAGAGGTCATTATCGAGGAAAGAACGTTTGAAATCACTGAGAAAAATTTCCAACTTGAACGAGTTGTAACAGAATTACAGAATATGAGCCGTGAGAAGGAGTTAATTCTTAACTCTGCCGGTGAAGGAATATTTGGTTTAGACCTTAATCGAAATATTACATTCTGTAATCCGGCTGGAGCCATGATGCTTGGATATGAGTCAAAATGTGAACTTATTGGAGTACCTGTAAGTCGGATATTTAATGGGTATGAATTGGGCTACCAAGAGGAAACATCGTCTATTTTCGAAGGAATATCTGATCATTATCATAAAGAAGAGAAGTTTTTTAGAAAAGATAATTCCTACTTTCCTGTTGAATTTGTCATCTCGTCTATAATGGAAGAAGATGAAATTGTTGGGGAAGTTGTTACATTTAAAGATATTACCCAACGGAAGCAGTTAGAAGAAGAAATCAAGTATCATGCTTATTTTGATAGCTTAACGGATCTGCCAAACAGGGTCCTGCTAAAGGACAGGTTAAACCAAGGTATTACTTACGCTCAAATGAATGGTGAAAAATTTGCAGTACTGTATTTAGACCTCGATCGTTTTAAGTATATCAACGATACCCTTGGGCATAGCTATGGGGATCTATTGCTACAAGATGTTGCCAAACGACTTTGTGGGTGTGTTCCAAAAAGTGCCACAGTATCCCGTCAAGGGGGAGATGAATTTACGATTTACCTTCCTAAAATTAAAAATGAAAATGAAGTGTTAAAGGTAGTCAATCTTGTTATCGATTCATTTTCTAAACCCTTTAATTTAATGGACAATGAAATCTACATTAAAACCAGTATTGGAATCAGTTTGTTCCCAGATAATGGGGATACGACAGATGCTTTAATCAAAAATGCTGATACAGCGATGTATAAATCAAAAGAAATATCAGGTAGCAGCTACCATTTCTTCAGTGAAGGTATGGATACAAGAACCTTTGAAAATATCAAGCTCGAAAATGCTTTATATAAAGCATTAGAACAAGAAGAGTTGATTTTATACTATCAGCCTCAAATCAATTATCAATCTAATAAGATTGTCGGGGTCGAGGCTTTGTTACGTTGGAATCATCCGAAGCGTGGCATGATTTCACCAGATAAGTTTATCCCAATTGCTGAAGAGACCGGTTTAATCGTTCCAATCGGTGAGTGGGTCTTAAAAGAGGCATGCAGACAATTGAAGGAATGGCATGAACAAGGAAGTCCATTAATCAGCATGTCCGTCAATTTATCTGTTCGGCAGTTTGAACAAAAAGACTTATATTCCACTGTAAAAAACGTCTTAAAGAAGGCGGGAATTTCACCAGAATATTTACATCTAGAGCTCACTGAAAATCTAATTGTTAAAAATGCTGAGTTAACGCTAAAAACAATGAAGAAATTAAAAGGTTTAGGAATAAATATCGCGATTGACGATTTTGGGACAGGGTATTCATCTTTAGGTTATCTGAAAAATATGCCGATCGATACACTAAAAATTGATAAATCTTTTGTTAAAGATATGCCAATTGATGATGCAGCCATTACCAATACGATCATTACCTTGGCTCAAAATTTAAACCTTAATGTCATTGCTGAGGGTGTTGAGACGAAACAACAGGCAGAATTTCTATCTGATCGAAAATGTTATTTAATGCAGGGGTATTATTTCAGTCGACCAATGGAGGCTGAAGATATTTCTAATAAATTCTTTACTTCAACAGAAAAACAATAATGGAGGAATAACATGAAAGCAGCTCGATTAGTACTAGAATATTTAAAGGGGAGTGGAGTCAAGCATATTTTCGGGATTCCAGCAGGGTCTGTAAATGGCATTTTCAATGAACTTTATGATATGCCGGAAATCACACCGGTTATCTCAAAGCATGAAGGTGCAGCATCCTATATGGCAGCCGCTTATGCAAAATACTCTGATCAAATGAGTGTTTGCATCGGTTGTAGTGGACCGGGTGGAACCAATCTGGTAACAGGTGCGGCCAATGCAATGCGTGAGCATTTGCCTGTTCTATTCATCACAGGTGCTGTCCCTGTAAATACTGAAGGGTTAAATGCTTCCCAGGAATTAGATGCTGAACCTATTTTTAGGCCAGTAACGAAGTACAGTGTAACGGTAAGAGATTCAAAGGACTTATTGAATCAAATCGTAACTGCAGCCGAAATAGCAGTGTCAGGAGTTCCAGGTCCTGTTCACATTGGAATCCCTATTGACGTTCAACATGAACAAGTGGAAGATGTTGAAATACCCGCTCCACCTAAAAGAACAGCGATGGTTCCTGATCTTGGAATCATAAAAAATGTAGCTGAGGAATTAGTGAAAAAAGAGCATGGCTATGTTTTTGTGGGACAAGGAGTTAGGAATTCCGTTGATCAATTAATCGAGCTTGCCGAGCTGCTTGAATGGCCGATCGTCGTGACACCGCAAGCCAAAGGATATATTCCTGAAAATCATCCTCTTTTTGCTGGAGTATTTGGTTTTGCAGGACATGAATCTGCTTCAAAATTGATTGGTGAAGGTAATGGACAAACATTATTAATTTTTGGTTCAAGCTTAGGTGAAACAGCAACCAATAATTATAATCAAAACCTTGCGAAAGATCGTTTCACGGTCCAATTCGACTTTGACCAATCGGTATTTAACCGAAAATATGAGATTGATATTCCTGTTTTAGGAGACATCAATTTAAGCTTATTATTTTTAATACAAGAATTGAAGGTTTTAGGTTTAGAGAAGAATATTAAACTAGTAGAAAACAATATCGATTCTATTGAAACTACAGATGAATATAATACGAAAAATGTGCTGTTAAATATTCAAAAGCATTTGCCAGAAAACACCCGATATTCGATTGATATTGGTGAGTTTATGTCCTATGTGATCCACCACATGAAGGTTCACCAATCGGATACATTTAATATTAATGTTCACTTTGGTGCGATGGGAACCGGAATTGCATCTGCAATTGGTTCCAAACTAGCTGAACCTGAGCGCCCAGCTGTCTGCATTACAGGAGATGGTTGCTTCTTCATGCATGGAATGGAAATCCTGACAGCACGAGAATACAATTTACCAATCTTGTTTGTGGTGATGAATAATGCTCGTTTAGGAATGGTTTACCATGGACATTCTCTACAATTTAAGCGTGTTCATTCAACCTTCGAACAAGAACCAACCAATATTTCTGCGATGGCAGCGGCAATGAATATACCAACCTATCGCGTTAATCAGTTAGAAGATATTAATCAAGAAGTGATTAATAGTTTATTGAATTTAGATGGACCGGCTGTTTTAGAGGTTGCATTAGTGGATAATAATGTACCGCCAATGGGAGATCGAGTTAAATTTTTATCTTCTTTTGGAAAATAAATATTTAAACACGATAACGCCTCTGTCTTGATGACAGAGGCGTTTTATGTTTATCCTTTTGGATATGATTGGCGGATCTCTTGAATCGTGGCGCCGATTGTTTGGCCTTTAAAGGAATCGGTTACCGCTTCCCCTGTGGGATTGGTGTATGTACAGCCGCCCAATTTCTCGTCAAAGGAATATCCGATTTCTGTTAAGGCATTGATTAAGTTAACCGGCAGGCTTGCTAACCCTGTTTGTTCAGTAAAATATCGGGTTGGAAAAATCTTCACCTCAACATCTCCCGTACCTGTGTGAACGACAAAAAGATCCTTTTCTTGTTGAAGCACCCACTGACCTTTTGAAAATAAAGAAATGCCTGCACCCTCTAATGAAGAAATCCCTTCTAAATTTATCCCAAAGATATCATTAATCAAGGTACGAATCTCTTTCCCTGTTATTACTTTATCCTCTTGGTTGAGGTAAGAGGAAATAAGTTTTCTTGCCAAAGTAGGTTCTGCAGGTGAAACCAATTCTAGTTCCACATCTATATCTTTTGTTAAAATAAGTACATTGTCTAGATTAAATCCGAAAAGGGCACTTACTATTTTACAAATCTCGTCACTAGTTATTTTTTTATGATTGGATTCGAAATATTTGTCCATGATTTCAATTTTTGTCATAGAAAGAATTTGTTCATTTAAAGCGTCATCAGAGCGTGCTCCGTCAAGTTCTTTTCTTAAAGCTTGCTTTAGCCCTTCGAGTATTTCAGAAGGATACTTGATTGTGTTTGAACTTAACATAAAAATAACCCCTATTCCCATAAATTAATTAGTACGTATCATTTATCTTATTTCCGAAATTGTTTATAATTTGGAAGTGAATAAACTTTATATCGATATAATTATATCTTAATTTTGGGGTTAAACCAGATAGATCAAGAGAACTTCTTTAGTTTTTTTGAAAGTGATAACCTTTAATAATCAAGAATAGATAACATCAGGGGAGGAACGAAAGGTGAAGGGACAAGCGAAATTTATTACTGCAATGCTGATCTTCGGTAGCATTGGAATTTTTGTGAAAAATATTAATCTCTCTTCAAGTGAGATTGCCTTATTGAGAGGGACAATAGGAAGTATTTTCTTAGTCATAGCCAGTTTATTTTTTAAGCAGAGACTTTCTTTTCATGCTATTAAGGATAACGTTGTATTGTTGATTTTTTCAGGTTCCGCCATTGGGTTTAACTGGATTTTCTTATTTGAAGCCTTTCGATTTACGACGATCGGCAATGCAACAGTAAGCTATTATTTTGCACCTGTCTTTGTAATGGCTCTTGCCCCAATTGTTCTTAAGGAAAAACTAACCCCTGTAAAAATAGGAAGTATTATCGTTGCCATGATCGGGTTATTTTTAATCGTAAATAATGGGGGAAGCACTACAGGGGGCTCGTATAATCACCCGGTTGGTATTTTTTATGGTCTTCTAGCTGCAGGATTGTACGCTAGTGTAGTTTTGATGAATAAATTTATTAAAAATCTGTCTGGTTTTGAAACGACCTTAATCCAGCTGTTGGTCGCTTCAATTGTGCTGCTTCCTTATGTGTACATAAAAGAAGGACTCGATTTCTCAGGTCTTGATCGGCATTCAGTCGTTTTCATTCTCATTCTCGGCATGATTCATACTGGATTAGCTTACTTCTTATATTTTGTGTCTCTCAAGGATCTAAAAGGACAAACGATTGCGGTATTAAGCTATATTGACCCGATTTCAGCGGTGGTGATGGCGGCGATTCTCCTCGGGGAAAACATGAGTCCGATTCAAATTGTTGGCGGGTTTCTGATATTAGGTTCAACTTTTTTTAGTGAGAAACTTGAAACGATACGTTTGCAAAGGGAAATTTAGAAGGTGGATTTCTTGGAGCTCCGGCGGAGTTGACTTTTGCCATTGGGACTTGCTTACTGACCATTATGGAGGTTTTACGGGTAAGTTTTGCCAGTGAGTGGAAATGGGAACGATCAGAGGGGGAATGTGCCCGCGAAGACCGAAAAAAAGCGGAAATGGGAACGATCAGAGAGTGAATGTGCCCGCGAAGACCCAAAAAAAGCGGAAATGGGAACGATCAGAGGATGAATGTGCCCGCGAAGACCCCAAAAAAGCAGAAACGGGAACAATCAGAGGATGAATGTGCCCGCGAAGACCCAAAAAAAGCAGAAACGGGAACAATCAGAGGATGAATGTGCCCGCGAAGACCCAAAAATAGCAGAAACGGGAACGATCAGAGGGTGAATGTGCCCGCGAAGACCCAAAAAAAGCAGAAACGGGAACAATCAGAGGATGAATGTGCCCGCGAAGACCCAAAAATAGCAGAAACGGGAACGATCAGAGGGTGAATGTGCCCGCGAAGACCCAAAAAAAGCAGAAACGGGAACAATCAGAGGATGAATGTGCCCGCGAAGACCCAAAAAAGCAGAAACGGGAACAATCAGAGGATGAATGTGCCCTCAAAGACCCGAAAAAAGCAGAAACGGGAACGATCAGAGGATGAATGTGCCCGCGAAGACCCAAAAAAAGAGGAAATGGGAACGATCAGAGGGGGAATGTGCCCGCGAAGACCCAAAAAAAAGCAGACCAATATGGAGGTCCAACGGGTAAGTATTGGCCAGTAGAAAATAATTTACTAACCACTTTGTAGCTTATGTACAGGTTTTAGAGTTCTTTACCAAAGTTACAATTATTCTATAAAGATCACTCTTTTTGATTGGTGGGGGAAACATGATTATTAATCATATATTAATTGTCAGTCCAATGTACAAGGAACTTCAGATCCTTATTGAAAGGGAAGGATTAACACCAACTTTTCGTTATCTTCCTGAGGAAGAGTTAGCTCAGGAAGATTTAATATGGGCTGATGCGTTGGTTTGTTTTAATTTAAAATCAACTATCGATTACAGTCAGGTAAAATGGGTTCATTCCCTTGGAGCCGGAGTTGACCGGTTTCTTTACCAAAAAAAATGGAATGAAGAGGTTTTGTTAACAAGAACAATTTGTTCATTTGGTCAACGAATTGGGGAGTATTGTTTAAGCTATATTTTGCGTGATTTGCAGTACCACATGGAATTTCAGGCCTTTAAGCAACAGAAAAAATGGGAACCGATCACTCCGAAGCTGTTAAATGAACAAAAAGTAATGATCTATGGAACAGGGGAAATCGGTCAAACAGTAGCGAAAATATTTTCTGCTTTAGGGATGGATGTAATTGGAGTGTCTTTAAGCGGCGAAGCAAAGAAATACTTTAAAGAAGTTCTCTCGGTTGATTCACATTTACCGCGCTTAAGCGAGATGAATTATCTTATTAATACCTTGCCGTTAACCGAACAAACAGCGAATATGTTCAATAAAGAAATCTTTCAACTCTTATGTAGTGCCGGGTTTATCAATGTTGGGAGGGGTGCCTCTTTAAATGAAGATGACCTCCTTGTTGCAATCGATGAAGACCGCGTCCGATTTGCTGTAGTTGACGTATTTTCAGAGGAGCCGCTTCCTACGGAGCATCCATTTTGGAATCATCCCAAAATCCATATAACCCCACATATTTCAGCTGTTACCACTCCGGATGAAGGGGTAGCTTGTTTTATTGAAACACTGAAAAATATCCAAGAAAATATGCCGCTTACTAATAAAGTAGATATAAAAAGAGGATATTAAGCAAAAATTTTTTCAGGACAAAGCTTTCATAGAGTTAATTAAACAATTACTAAGATTAGGTTCGCCCGGATACTCACAAAAATAAATTTATATTATACTAAATATGAAGTCATATATATATTTAATATCAGATATTGGCATCAAAACTGAGTTCAAGTGCCTTGTAATGCCAAAGGAGAATAAGCAGGTTATAGTCATTCAAAGACATGGACTAGAACAATTTGAAAAGGGCGGGGTTGACAATGAAAAAAGTTTCCGCATTTTTGGCTGTCGTTTTTCTATTTGGTATCTTGGTTGGTTGCAGCATGAATAACGGTAACAATAGTGTTGATGACAATAACAACAAAAACAATAACAACAATAGTAGCAATAATGGCAGCAATAACAACAACGAGAATGAAAAACCGAAACCGGAATTGTTGACTATCGAGAATTATTATCCCATTAAGAAAAACGCTCGATATATTTATGAAGGAGCTGGAAACGAGTTTGCATCCTTTGATATTTACACTGACTATGTATCAGGAACAAAATTCCAACAAAGAATCAACAATGGCGGCTCGGTGTTGGCTCGGGTCCTGGAGCTAAAGGATGGCAAGCTAATAAAGGTTTATTCAAGAGGAGAAGCGTATTATCGAGAAAACCATTTAAACACAGCGGATGATAATCAAGAAATTTTATTGATGGAGCCGATCAAAAAGGGAACAACATGGACATTAAAAGACTCAAGAGTTAGAACGATCACAGCTACTTCAGTTGCCATTTCCACACCGACAGGAAATTATCAAGCGCTTGAAGTTACAACAGAAAGCGATAATGATAAAACAATTGATTATTATGCTAAAAACATCGGATTAGTAAAATCCGTTTTCATCTCAGGTGGTAATGAAATAACCTCCACATTAAGTAAGATCGAGGAGAATGTTCCACTTATCCAAAACATTAATTTTTACTATCCGAATATCAATGACGGGAAAATCTATTATAAGAGCAAGCCCGTTTCGTTTTATACAAATGACATCACTAGAAAAGTTGTCGCAGAAGCCTACAAACAAGCGGCTAATAATCAGGTAGGAATTGTGTTTTCTGCAAATACCATGATAAACAGCTTATATTTAAATAAAGATCAACATGTGTACATTGATTTAAATCAGAAGTTTATCGACGAAATGGTGGCTGGTGCCGGGTATGAAGGAATGATTCTTCAAAGCATTGCCAATACGTTCGGGCAATACTATAATTCCGAGAGAGTGTACATCACCATTGATAACAAGCTATATGAGTCCGGTCATATCTCCATGAAAAAAGGAGAATACTTAAAGGTTCAATTTGAAAACACAGTTGAACTGAAGTAGGATGGAAACTGTTTAAAAAGCAGGGGTACCATGAATGGTGTACCCCTGCTTTTTTTTCTACATTTTGAATGCAATTATTTGGTAGCGGACATATGTTCCGCTATTTTCACAAAAAGGGTTGTTTTGATTGGCTAAGCGGACACCAGATTCCTTATTTGCTAATAAATTGGCAGTATTTTGTGGTTTTTATGTAAATAAGGTATCCTGTGTCCGCGTAAGTCTAGAAAAAGGGTAATTTTATCAAAATAAGGTCCTCTATGTCCGGTAAATAATTGAGCTTTGTAATAGAAGATAAATTAGCTAGAATTGACTGGGTTATTTTTATAAAAAGTTATATTTGAACTCCTACTTTTGGGAAGCATTCTTTATAAAATCATTTCAGATTGTACGTAATGATAAAGAAGCTTCGCCGTGTTTGCAATGGAATCCTGATGGGTTCTTTCAAATGCGTGGGAAGAGTCGATACCAGGGCCAACTAAGCCATGAATGATATCATGTCCTGCACGTATGGCAGCTGAAGCATCTGAGCCATAATACGGATAGATATCTAGTTTGTAGCCAATTTGATGATCCTTTGCTAGCTGCACAAGTCTTTTTCTTAATTCATAATGATAGGGCCCGCTTGCATCTTTCGTACAAATCGAAACGGTGTATTCATCTGTAGCTTGACCATCACCGATGGCGCCCATATCCACAGCTAGGTATTCAACCGTTTCAATAGGAATGTTGGAGTTTCCGCCATAGCCAATTTCCTCATTATTAGAGATAAGGAAATGGGTTGTGTAGGGAAGCAGAATTTTTTCTGATATTATTTGTTTTATTAGCTGAAGAAGGATCGCAACACTTGCTTTATCATCAAGATGTCTAGATTTAATAAAGCCAGTTGGTGTTTTTTGCACCCGAGGGTCAAAGGAAACAAAGTCGCCAATTTGAATTCCAAGGGAACACACGTCGTCTGCGTTATGTACTTTTTCATCTATACGCACTTCCATATTATCCTGATTGCGTTCGGTTTTGTCTGCATCTTTATACACATGAACGGATGTTTGATGCATTAAAATCGTGCCAGTGAACTTTTGGCCTGAGGATGTTTCAATTTCGCAATATTCACCTTCGATGGAATTATATTTAAACCCGCCAATTAAATCTAGCTTAAGGCGGCCGCTCGGCTTAATTTCTTTTACAATCGCACCAAGAGTATCAACGTGAGCAGTTAACATTCTGTGGTTTTGCTCGTCTTTGCCAGGAAGGGTTGCGATCAATCCACCTTTGCGATTCCTCTTTGTTTTAACATTTAATTCATTGAGGAAATGTTCTACAAACGTGATGACTTCATTGGTATTTCCAGAAGGACTTGGAATTTGGACCAATTTTTTTAATAAACATATTGTTTCTTCAGTGTTTGGATAAGCCAAGTGAAAGCTCCTCTCTTCGAAAAATCATTTTCATTTATCATTATAATCGTTTATGTTAATAGAAGATAATCTAAATATAGAACGAGAACTTATCCAAAAAAGGAGCTCCGGAAATGAATCCCAAAACAAAGTGGAATTCAAAACATAAAGAACGTATTAACAATGCTGAAGAACCTGCACCCAATGAACGATTAATGAAGTTATCTTCTTATCTAAACGGGGGGTTAGCCCTTGATCTTGCTTGTGGTCTTGGAGGAAATAGTGTTTTCTTAGCTCGACTAAACTATGAAGTGGAAGCAATTGATATATCAGAAGTGGCAATACAATATATTGCCGAGCAGGCCGCTATACACAAGCTTGAAATGGATGCTCACATGTATGATCTTACTGAAATGAATCATCTCAAGCTCCATCACAGTTCTTATAACCTGGTGGTCATTACATATTATCTAGATCGTTCACTGTTTCCATTGGTAAAATCCATCATAAAAGAGAATGGGTATTTCTTTATGGAAACCTTCTATTTATCACCATACAATAAGAACGAAGGAGTTTCTAATCAATACAAATTATACTCTAATGAGTTGTTAACTGAATTTGCAGATTGGAAGATTCTTTATTATGAAGAAAATGAACAGGATGGAAGGCAAACAATTTTTTGTGAAAAAAAATGAACGAGCCGAATATTTTGAAAGTGAGGCAGACGATGGTGCATTTGGAAAAACAATTTCCGATCATAATAGATATGCAGAAGGAAAAAGCGGTTATCTGGTTTAATCAATGTGTTAGTTCTCAATCCGCACCACAAATTTCGGCTGAGGATATTGAAGGAGCAAGACAACGGTTAGAACGATTTGCCCCATACATAGAAAAGGTCTTCCCGGAAACAGCTATGAATCATGGAATAATTGAATCGGAGCTGAAAGAGATTCCGAAAATGAAGGTGGCGCTTCAAAAATATAGTGAAAAAACTTTAGTAGGCAGATTGCTGATAAAATGTGATAGTCATTTGCCTATCTCAGGTTCGATTAAGGCAAGGGGAGGCATTTATGAAGTTCTCTCTATCGCAGAAACGATTGCCATAGACAAAGGAGAATTATCAATTGAGGAGGATTACTCTGTCCTAGCTGATGATAAATATAAAAGGCTTTTTTCTAATTACTCTATCTCTGTTGGTTCTACTGGGAATCTTGGATTAAGCATCGGCATCATCAGTGCCAAGCTTGGTTTTAACGTTACTGTTCATATGTCAGCCGAGGCAAGACGATGGAAAAAAGATTTACTTAGGGAAAAAGGCGTTACGGTTATTGAATATGAAGCGGATTACGAAAAGGCAGTAGCCGAAGGGAGAAAACAAGCGGAGCAAGACCCAAACTGTCATTTTATCGATGACGAAAATTCTAAGGCACTCTTTCTCGGTTATGCCGTTGCAGCCAAGCGGGTTGAACATCAATTGAGACAACAAAATATATCAGTAGATGCTCAACATCCATTGTTTGTCTATCTCCCTTGTGGTGTAGGTGGTGGACCAGGCGGAGTAGCATATGGTCTAAAACAAATTTATGGGGACCATGTCCATTGTTTTTTTGCGGAACCTGTCCAGGCGCCATGCATGCTTCTTGGTGTTATGACCGGATTACACAGTAACATATGTGTTCAGGATATAGGCTTAACCGGTCGGACAGCAGCGGACGGTTTAGCGGTGGGGAGGGCTTCACAGTTTGTCGGAACGATAATCGGTCATCAGTTAGACGGGATTTTCACTGTTGAAGATGACCGTTTATTCCAATTCCTCTCCACATTAGCGAGTGAGGAAAATATTGCAATTGAGCCGTCAGCAGCCGCTGGTTTTCCAGGATTTTTCCTAACTCAAAATCATTCTGACTACTGTACAAAAATCGGTCAAACTGCCATGAGCCAATCCACTCACATTGTATGGGCAACTGGAGGAAGTATGGTCCCAAGTCAAGAAATGCAGCAATATATTGAAAAAGGAAATGCATTGAACGCCTCATCTGGAGCATGAAAAATAAGAAATGGGAACCAATTCAAGCAAAAGGTTCCCATTTCTTATTTTTTTATCGTCGATCTTTGGCCTTATCTCTATTCTGACTTCGTTGTGCATTCATACTCGAGATAGCATGACTTACTACATTTGATGCAGATTTTGCATTACGTTCGTCTTCGATTGCTTTTTGTTCAATTTGGACAAGCTCCTCAGGGGTGTTTTCAGTCATTCTCCACACTTCCTTGTATTTGATTTTTCTATTATTGTGCCTAGTTAACCCCCAAAAAATGTAGATATTTCCGAAAACGCTGATGAAATTATTACTCTTTTAACCAACCTCAAATTTAGCTTTATCTTTCCCGGTCAACTGCTTTACTTTTAATAAAAATACTAAAGTCATAATGATGGATACTCCTCCGAAAAGGACGGACATTAGCTGGAGCCCCATCAAATCTAAGAGGAAGCCAGTTATTAGCAAGACTATCTGAAAGGTGACACGGTCCAACATGTTACGGAAGGAGAAAAATCTGCCATGGAAATCCTTCGGCACCTTTGTTTGAAATATCGTGGCAGCGGTTGGGAAAAAGGATCCTACTGAAAAACCAAATAAGATAAACGCGATAATCGTTAACACTGGGCTGTCCGCAAAATACAGCATAACCTGGGAAAGACCAATCATAAACGAGCTCCCGAACAAAATAATATATTCAGAAATTCGGTCACTGATCTTTTTAATCAAAAAGGCCCCGAGCATAAAAGCGATTCCTTCTGTTGTGTAGATCAATCCTTTAATGGCAGAGCTGTCTTGCAGTTCACTGATATTGATGATCACAAGGTTTATTCCACCTAAAAATAGTACAGGAACAAGTGTCATGATAATCGTCATATAGACGACAGGAAGACGTTTAATAATCGGAAAAACATCTTTAAAGCTAGTTTTTTCCGTGCTTCTTGGAAGCGAATGGATATTATCTTTCTTTTCATCGATGTTCAAGAAAAAGGTGAGAATAAATAAAGCAATATAAGCAACAAGGTTAGTCACGTACACGATCGAAAGCGGAACGATGACCAATAACAGTCCAGCCAATGCAGTCCCTGCAATTCGGGAAAGGGTTGAGACATTCATATGAATTCCGTTTAATTGGAGCAAATCCTTGTCTTCGACAACAAGCGGAATCGCTGCTTGTAGGGCTGGAAAATAAAATGCGGCCGAAATTTGGATTAAAACGAGAAATACAACCATCCACCAGATCGAACCCGTTCCAAGTGCAATGAGCATGAAAATAACACTGACCGCACGGATAAAGCCGGCAATCAGCATAACTTTTTTCTTACTTATTAAGTCGGTAAGTCTGCCTGCATAGGGTCCGACAGCAATTCCTGCTAACAGTCCAGATGCAAGGAGGAGTGACTTTAAGAAATCCGAGGGAATCTTCTCTTGCATGAATTCTAAATTTCCGATAATGCCAAGCCATAATCCGACACCGGCAATAAATTCTCCTGTTAGTAAAATCAAAACATTTCTATTTTTAAGCATAGGTTGTGCCTCACAATCATTTAATCATGTACTTAACAATATTACTATATTAATAGAATTATTGTTAGTCTAGAAATATGAATAGTTTCTCGCAAAGGAAAAATAGTTTAGGCAGAAGTTTATGTACTAAAAAGCTTTATATTTGATATTTTCTAATTAATAATGAACCATATAGTTATCGTTGCATTTGAAGGAGGGGTTCGTATGACAAGAGCTTTGATCAATATTGATTACACCGTTGACTTTGTGGCAGATGAAGGGGCGTTAACCTGCGGAAAGCCTGGGCAGCAAATTGAAGAGGAAATTACGAAAATTACTCTGGATTTTATCGAGAATAACGATTATGTCGTTTTCGCAATTGATGCCCATAGCCAAAAAGACGCCTTTCATCCGGAAACGAAATTATTCCCACCCCATAATATTATCGGCACAGAAGGGCGCTTATTATATGGTGCCTTAAACAAGGTATACGCAAATAATAGGTTTGAAGAAAATGTGTATTGGATCGATAAGACACGATATTCAGCCTTCGCAGGAACAGATCTGGAATTGAAATTACGAGAGCGTAGCATTACAGAGATTCATTTAGTGGGGGTATGCACAGACATTTGTGTCTTACATACCGCAGTTGATGCGTACAATAAAGGGTTTAAAATCGTCGTTCATCAAAGTGCGGTTGCCAGTTTTAATCAAACAGGGCATGAGTGGGCTTTGCAGCATTTTTCCCAATCTCTTGGTGCAGAAGTAATTTAAGTTAGGTACAGGTAATGTTTCAAAATTATGCTTAGCATTCATAAAAAATAACTAGGCACCATCCAAAAGGAATGGTGCCTTTGCAACTTAAGGGATATATTTGGTATGTTAGACCAAGCCCCTTTTTTCTAATTGTACAAATCCGCTTAATCAGATTTGAACAGCTACCTTTAAAAAAACACAATTAGTACCAGCCCCACCTACGCTGAATACCATGATGACCACTGATGTCATCCCACCCATATATATTATAAATGAAAACGCTTACATTATTCAATGTTTATTTGGTTACTTTTTGAAAAAAGGGACAAAAGTACCAATTGGCTCCTTGGTTGGTTTCACATACATATGTTAGAGCACTAAAGTTTTTGGCAATTTTAAAATATTTTTACTTTAAAAGAATAATTATGTCAAAATAATTCATTCGTTTTGTTTTGAGATAACCTTCGAAAATAGGTTTTTATTATCAAGAGGTTGTTGGTAAATGTGGTATTTTACCATAATATATCAATATCATTTGTTATTTTTCATAATATTTTTACTTTTTGTTTTCGCATTCACATAGAATAATGTCTGTGCTACTATCAGATTTATCTTAGGGTGCTTAATTAAAAGTATCCAGAACTTATGGGGTATGAGTTCAAGTGATCATGCATTCAAAATCATTTAACAAAAGGTGGTTATAGGATGAGATGTGTGAATTTGGAAAGAGAACCTATACAAAGTGAAAACATGACCCTTTTAATGGAGATTCTGACACTCAAAACAGACTTGCGTGAATTATACTTACAAAAGGGTCCGGGGAATTCAGATTATATTTCCCTATCTTTAAAGCTTGATAAACTAATCAATGAATATTTTGAGGAGAAATTACAAGCTCTTAACTTATACTTATAGGTTGTTTTTGGATTGAAATAATAAGTTCCAGCTAATTCGAATAAAAACTCGCGATGGCTAACTATATTTCAAAAGAAATTCAATTCTCTCAAATGTCTGGCGCTATCTATATCAGGTGGTGCTTTTTTTGTGTCTAAAGGCCCAAAAAGGGAAGCAGCAGCTTAGCGCTTCCCAACTGGTATGTAGTAATCAAGCCTGCTAAATTTCCTCGGTGTCAACCCATTCCTTTACTTCGTATATGCCGACTATATCTTTTTTTGCTTTTTCAAATACTTCTACTGATTCATCGTTTGAGAAGGAAAAAATATAATGTGTTGGTGTTTCGGTTAGAACTCGAAAAGAATCAATCTCGCTACCTGCAAGTTTGACCATATAGACTTTCCCTGAAATGACTTCATTTGTCAGCGCTAAATTTCTCATCTAACATCCAGCTCCCTTATGATGCTTTTCCCTATTATTATAGCAAAACCATGTATTCATTAATGCAACAAATTCCGAATGATCTGTTTGTTTTGCTTATAAAACAAAACGTATCATTCGAAAAAAAACGAACAGTACAACCGTGCTGTTCGCTTACCATATTGGAAGCATCCCGCTTCACTAAATGTTAATCAATTCAACCTCGAGCCATTTCCGAACACTATTGATAAACCAAATTCGAGTACATTTGCTTAGGTCAGCAACAGTTAATGTTTTTTCTTGAATATCCCCATCTTTAAGCAGCTTTTCCCGAAAGGTGCCAGCGAGGAGGCCGCTGCTGATGGGCGGAGTATAAAATTGCCCATCCACCTCAAGGACAACATTCCCATTTGTGAATTCCGTCAATTCTCCGTCTTCATTCCAAAGCAACACATCGAATACATCGGCTGGTTTCTTCTGCTGAAACGGAGAGTAAATATCCCGATGTGTTGTTTTATGGTAGAGGAAGGGGGTGTGTTTATTTACTGGCACCTCTGCCAGGATAGCCTTAATAGGGGAACCAAGTTGTCCAGCGGGTTGACTCTCGATTGTTATATCACCGTTCTTGCTTAAAAGGAAACGGACCTTTACCGAGCTGTTGCCATGCTCTTTTGCAAATTGCGTTAGTTTATTTCGAGCATCCCTCTCTTGATAGGCGAACCCAAAGTATTTGGCTGAGCGCGCCAGCCTTCCTAAGTGTTCCTCAAGCAAGAAATATTCTCCCTTATTTAATAAAAAGCTTTCTAATAGCTGAAACTCGGGACGATCCTCTCCAAGTAAACTTGCTTTAACCAGTATTTCGTCGTATTCACCCTCAGCCGTTGAATCCCATGTAATACCACCACCCACTCCATAGGTGGCCTTTCCTGTTTTCTTCTCAATGACTACGGTTCTAATCGGGACGTTAAAAATCGCTTCCCGGGTCGGTGTGATGAAGCCGATTGCTCCGCAATAAATTTCACGCGGCTCTGATTCCAGTTCAGTAATGATCTTCATTGTACTAAGCTTCGGCGCCCCGGTTATCGAGCCACAAGGGAAGAGGGCTTTGAAAATATCAACAAGGGACGTCTCTGCAGAAATCTTCGCTGCAATTGTCGAGGTCATTTGATGAACGGTTGGGTAATGTTCGATTTCATAAAGCTTTGGGACATGTACGGTTCCTGGTTCTGACACTATGTTTAGGTCGTTACGAAGCAGGTCGACGATCATAACATTTTCGGCACGATTTTTTTCAGAGCGATATAACCAACTGGCGTTTTCCTCATCCTCTGCCAATGTATTCCCTCTTTTAACAGTTCCCTTCATCGGCCTGGTGGTAATGTTGTCCCCTTCCAAATGAAAGAACAGTTCAGGGGAGGCCGACAAAATACTGTGGTCACCAGTATGGATATAAGCGCAATAATTGGAGGCTTGAGCTTTTTTAAGTTTTGTAAAAAAAGCAAGCTCGTCGCCAGAGAATTGGGAGTGAAGCCGAATTGTATAGTTCGTTTGATATGTATCTCCGCTTTCGATGGCCGCTTTTATATACTGAATCGATGTGTGGTATTCTTCTTTTCCAACAGAAGGCTTCCAATCTGAAAGCGTATAGGTTCCGGCGCTTGTTAGTTCGAGCTTTTCTGGTCCGGTAAAGATACCAAACCATACCAGTGGCATTGCATGACCGGGTTTTACTTTCATCGCCGGGTCAAATGCCGCTGCGCTTTCGTACGTTAAAAATCCAGCCGCATAGTAGCCGTGATTGACGGCAATTTGAACCTGCTCCATGCAAGATAGAACTTCCTCAATCGATGAGGTTGATATGATTTTCAGTGGATTTTTAAACGTAAATGGCTCAACTACTCCGGCAGATGTGGCAAATTCAAAAGATAAAAGTGGTTCTTGTTTGTCAAAGTTTGGTGTTGACATGTCTATGATCCTTTACAGCTTATTTTTCATTTTCGTAACAACAATATTATATAAGAGTAGAAGTGCTTCTGAGAAGAAGATAATTTCAACGCTTTGCAGGCAAAGGGTGAGAACCGGCAAATCACCTTAGTTGTTAACGTTTCCAAAAAATTGGTTGTTAACTTACCTTACTAATTAATAGAAAATTATAAATATTCAGAAGATAATCATCTTATGAGCTACAGGATAAGACAGGTCAATACCTGTACATCCAGATGAAACAGTTCAAAACCCTTTTCTTTACTAAAAATATGGAACATGTTCACGAAAGGAGTATGAGCAATCATGAAACAACAAAAGTTGCTTATTAGCAGCGCGAGATTAAAAGATACGCTTGAACAGTTTGCTCAATTTGGACGGACGGAAAATAACGGGGTTACCAGGCTATCATTGTCCGAAGCAGACCGTTTAGCCCGGGATTTTTTTCGCTCATCCTGTGAGGAATTAGGAATGTCTGTAAAGGTTGATGATATGGGAAACATGTATGCAGTTTTAGAAGGAAAGGAAAACAAAGCACCGGTTGTTATCGGTTCCCATCTTGATTCAGTTAAAAAGGGCGGGCGTTTTGATGGTGTGCTAGGTGTGGTAGCCGGTTTAGAGGTGGCGAGGACACTAGTAGAAAATAGAATTACCCCCACACTGCCGTTGATGATTGTTAATTTTACGAATGAAGAAGGAGCCCGATTTGAGCCGTCGATGATGGCATCTGGTGTTTTATCCGGAAAATTCACAAAGGCGGCTATGGTTCACAAAAGGGATGTGGACGGAATTACGTTTGAACAAGCCTTAAAATCAACGGGCTATGCAGGCAAGGAAGAGAATCGCTTAACGGAAGCTTCTGCTTTCCTTGAACTCCATATTGAACAAGGGCCGATTTTGGAGCAAGAAGTTCTCTCTATTGGGATCGTTGAATGTGTTCTTGGCATGGTTTGTTATGAAATTGAAGTGACTGGCGAGTCCGATCATGCAGGAACAACGCCGATGGAAATGAGAAGGGATGCTTTATTTGCAACCAATAACATTATCGCCCAAGCCCGGGAGCAGTTGAGTACCATCGATCATGAGCTTGTGTTTACGATAGGGAGAATGAATGTTTGGCCTAATATTCATACTGTGATTCCAAATAGGGTCATTTTTTCGTTAGAAGCACGTCATAAGGATCCCGTAGTGATGAAGAAAGTGGAAGAGATTATTCAAGGACTAACCGCAATTTCAGCCAATGAAGGCTGTATCATTACCGCAAAAAAAATGTGGGACCGTTCAACGGTCTGGTTTGATCAACTTCTTTGTGATCAGCTAGAGGGTGCTTCTAAATCATTAGGATATCGATATAAACGGATGGTCAGCGGAGCGGGCCATGACGCGCAATTTATCGCAAGCTTCATACCCTCTGCAATGGTTTTTGTCCCAAGTAAGAAGGGGAAAAGTCATTGTGAAGAAGAGCTAACCAGTTGGGAAGACTGCACGAATGGTGTCAACGTTTTGTTGGAAACAGTGTTATCCTTACAAGCTAATCACTAAAGGGAGGGACCGTGATTGAGTCAATCAAAATCAACTTCGATCGACTTAAGCGTAAATTTTCAAGAAATCAATCCCGGTTTCACAAAACAGGAAGCGGCTGAAGAGGCGAACCGATGCCTTTTTTGCTTTGATGCCCCATGTATTCAAGCCTGTCCAACAGGTATTGATATCCCCGTATTTATTAAAAAAATTGCATCCGGAAATGTTAAAGGATCAGCGAAAACGATTCTTTCTGCTAACCCGATGGGAGCAAGCTGTGCCCGTGTTTGTCCAACCGAGGAATTATGCGAGGGTGCTTGTGTTCTCAACCACTCTACGAAGCCTGTTAAGATTGGGCTGCTGCAGCGCTATGCTACCGATGTAGCCATCCAAAACAATGAAAAATTATTTGAACCCACACAAAAAAATGGGAAAACAGTAGCGATAGTTGGCGCCGGTCCAGCTGGATTGTCTGCTGCGTGGGAACTTGCCCTGCTCGGTTATACTGTTACGATGTTTGAAGCGGAGGAGAAAGCCGGTGGGTTAAACTCGTACGGGATTGTGTCCTTCCGGCTGCCGCAAGCTATCCCCGCATGGGAAGTAAAGCAGGTTGAAAGCCTAGGTGTGCAAATTCGGACCCGTTCTCGAGTCGGAAAGGATATTTCGGTCGAGGATCTCCTGAAGCACTATGATGCGGTCCTGCTAACCATTGGAATGGGAAATGTTCCAAAGCTGGGTCTCAGCGGTGAAGACCTTGATGGAGTTATGGATGCCATTGAGTTTGTGAAGAGTACAAAGACGAAACCAATTAAGACTAACTTGTTTGGTAAAAAAATAGCCGTGATTGGAGCTGGAAATACAGCGATTGACGCTGCGACTTGCTCGGTGAGGCTTGGCGCAGACAATGTGAAGATTCTGTACCGGCGAACGGTTGATGAGATGACCGCCTATCCTTTTGAATATGAGTTCGCTAAGCAGGAAGGGGTAGAATTTAGGTGGCTAACCGCTCCTGTCCGGATCATCGGAGATGAAAACGGGCGCGTTAAAGGTATTGTATGCATCAAAATGGAGCTGGCTGAACAAGGTGATGATGGTCGACGGCGCCCAAAACCGGTTTCCGGAACAGAGTTTGTCCTAGAGGTAGACGCTGTCATTAAAGCAACAGGGCAGTCGAGATATATTGAGCTGGTCGAGCAATTTAATCTCAAACATGAGAATGGCGTGGTCATGATTGATCCGAGCCGCTTTCAAACCTCAAACAAAAAGGTGTTTGCCTGTGGTGATGTCATTTTTGGACAGGGCCAGGGTGAGGCGATGGTTGTATCTGCTGCTCAGCAAGGGAAACAAAGTGCTTATGGAATTCACCAGTTCCTAAATGAATCCGCAGCGGATCCTGGATTGCTTTTTCAAATAAATAAGGAGGTATGAATATGGCCGATTTACGGATTCAAATAGCCGGAATCAAATCAGCTAATCCATTTTGGTTGGCATCGGCTCCGCCGACAAACTCTGGATATCAGGTGCAGCGAGCCTTTGAAGCTGGCTGGGGAGGAGTAGTATGGAAGACATTAGGGGAACCGATCGTCAATACATCCTCCCGGTTTGCAGCTGTAAACTTTAACGGTCAGAGGGTAGCCGGATTTAACAATATTGAACTAATTACCGATCGGCCTTTGGATGTGAACTTGAAGGAAATTTACGAGACGAAAAAACGTTTCCCGGAGCACGCAATCATTGCTTCGTTGATGGTTGAGCCAAGACAGGACAAATGGCATGAAATTGTGAAAAAGGCGGAAGCGGTCGGAGTAGATGGACTGGAGTTGAATTTTGGCTGTCCACACGGAATGGCTGAACGGGGGATGGGCTCGGCCTCTGGACAAGTGCCAGAGCTTGTTAAAAAGCAAACGGAATGGGTTAAGGAAGTGGCAAAAACGCCCGTTATTGTAAAATTAACTCCGAATATTACGGATATTACGGCTACTGCCGAAGCAGCGGTTAATGGTGGCGCGGATGCTATCAGTTTAATCAATACGATTAACAGCTTGGCAGGCGTGGACCTTGATACTTGGAATACGATTCCTCACGTAGGAGGCAAAGGAGCCCATGGAGGCTACTGCGGACCAGCAGTAAAACCGATTGCTTTACACATGGTTGGGGAATGTGCCAGAAATCCACGCATTCCGATTCCTATTTCAGGAATTGGCGGAATTTCTAATTGGCGTGATGCTGTTGAATTTATGTTAATGGGTGCTACCAGTGTACAAGTTGCCACAGCGGCGATGCACCATGGATTCCGAATCGTTGAGGATATGATTGACGGGCTATCAAACTACCTTGATCAAAAAGGAATTTCAGCGGTTATGGAGATCATCGGAAAAACCGTACCAAAATATTCAGATTGGGGTGACTTGGATCTGAATTTCAGCGTGGTGGCTAGAATTAATCAAAATTTATGTATTCAATGCAATAAATGCCATATTTCCTGTGAGGATACCTCGCATCAATGTATTGACAGGTTACTAGATGAGCACGGAAATAGCTTTCTTCAAGTAAGAGAAGAGGATTGTGTTGGCTGTAATTTATGTTCGATTGTTTGTCCTGTTGATGGTGCAATTGACATGATTGAAGTTACAAACGGTTTGCCGTCAATGACCTGGAATGAACGACAGGAAGTATTAACGGCAATGTCACATGAGCTAAATGCAAAAGAGAGGAATAATGTTGATTATTCTCAAAAGGCTTAAATACTCAACCAATAGCTAAGCAATTAGGATTTTCTACGAGTTCAATAGTTTGAATATTGAAAAATGAGGAGGTTGAAAATGAAAAAAATCATAAAAAACGGAACGATTGTAACAGCAGTCGATACCTTTAAAGCGGATATTTGTATTGAAAATGGAACGATTAGCCAGATTGGAAGTCAGTTATCTTACCTAGGTGCCGAGATCATTGATGCGAAGGGCTGTTATGTGTTTCCTGGTGGAATCGACCCCCATACCCATTTGGATATGCCTTTTGGGGGGACGGTAACAAAGGATGATTTTGAAACAGGGACGATAGCAGCAGCCTTTGGGGGAACGACCACAATCATAGATTTTTGTTTGACAAAGAAAGGTGAAACATTACAAAGCGCAATCGATACATGGCATGCGAAAGCACAGGCTAAAGCGGTGATTGACTACAGCTTCCACCTGCAAATTGTTGAAATGAATGAGAATGTGTTAATGGAGCTTCCTGTTGTGATGGAACAAGAGGGGATTACTTCGTTGAAGGTGTTCATGGCCTATAAACATCAGTTTCAGGCAGATGATGAAACCTTGTTTAGAACCTTGGTGACAGCAAAGGAGCTCGGTGCACTTGTCATGGTTCATGCCGAAAACGGAGATGTCATTGATTTTTTAGTGAAAAAAGCACTGCAGGAAGGCAACACTGAGCCAATTTTTCATGCGTTGACGAGACCGCCCCAAGCTGAGGGCGAGGCAACCGGAAGAGCGGCGATTTTAACAGAGCTTGCTGGCTCACAGCTTTACGTTGTTCATGTCTCCTGTGCCGAGGCGGCAGAAAAAATTGCGAATGCGAGACGAAAAGGAATTGACATTTGGGGCGAAACCTGTCCCCAATATTTGGTGCTGGACCAATCATATCTTGAAAAGCCAAATTTCGAGGGAGCCAAGTATGTGTGGTCTCCGCCTCTTCGCGAGAAGTGGAATCAAGAGGTGCTATGGAATGCCTTGAAGAGCGGTGAGCTGCAAACCATTGGCTCGGACCAATGCTCGTTTGATTTTAACGGGCAAAAAGATCTAGGCAAGGGCGATTTTTCAAAAATACCAAACGGGGGACCGATCATCGAAGATCGCGTCAGCATCCTGTTTTCTGAAGGAGTTGTAAAGGATCGAATCAGCCTTAATCAATTTGTTGACCTGACTTCTACAAGAGCGGCCAAACTGTTTGGGCTATATCCGAAAAAAGGCACAATTGCCGTTGGTGCTGATGCGGATATCGTTATTTTTAATCCAACCGTTGAACGAATTATTTCTGGAAAAGCACACCATATGGCGGTGGATTACAATCCGTTTGAAGGAATGAAAGTGACGGGTGAGCCGGTATCCGTTCTATCACGCGGGGAATTTGTGATTCGAAATAAGAAGTTCGTTGGAAAAGCTGGCGCCGGAATGTATTTGAAACGGGCTAAGTATGGAAACAGCCAAGTAAATAACGAAATGAAAACAATCAAGCTTTAGATGCGATTGTTATTGGTGCCACAAATCGTCCTTGCAAAAACATGTCAAAACAGGGGGTATTATCATGAATAAAGATGGAAATTATTTGAAATCCCAAGATTTGCTGCCCATTTCTCATCAGAACCGGAATATTGGCCCATTTGGTTTTTCAGTTATTTGGATCGGCATGGCGATTGTTTTGGCGGCGTTCGCGATGGGCGGGGGAGGCGTTCAAAGCCTGTCACTGCCAATGGTGATCCTCGCTACACTAATCGGTTCAGTGGCGATTGGGATTTTCATGGTGATTATTGGAGATATCGGAGTTGAACACGGTCTTTCCTTTCCTGTTTATATGAGGGCCCCGTTTGGAACGATAGGCACCCATATTCCATCGATTGTCCGCGGTGTAACAGCGGCTAGTTGGTTTGGGATTAATACTTATTTTGGTTCAACGGCAATGAACGGGATTTTAACCCTTCTGTTTGGCTATGATAATTGGTTTATTTGCTTTTTAATTTTTGCGGCGGTTCAGCTGTTCAATACCTCGCTTGGCATCAAGTCGATTGAACGCTTTGCCGATTTAGCGGCACCGGTCATCATCTTAATTTCTTGCTGGATGTATGTAACCCTCGCCGATCAAGCAGCAGAGAATGGGAAGGACATTTGGAATTGGGTTGAAACCCCCGTTACCGGCGGGGCAGCGTTTACAGCATTTATGGTGGTCGTGATGAGCAATATGGGCTTTTGGGGTACGCTAGCAGCGGATATGCCTTCCTTATCACGTTATTTTAAAGCACCTGCAAACGAACGAAACTGGTTTAAACGCAATAAAACCCAGCTTGCAGGAAGTCTCATTATCATGCCGATTTTTAATACTTTGATGGTTGTGATTGGGGCAGTTTCTTACATTGCTTTAAACAATTATGACCCGGTTTTCGCACTACAGGAGGCAGCCTCCGGTTTCGTATTGGGTATTTTGTTATTGATGATTGTATTGGCTCAATGGTCAACCAACACGTCTGCCAATGTTATCCCTGCGGCTACGATTTTCTCCAATGTCGGTGGTCCAAAAGTTCCGTTCTGGGTCGGGGTACTGGTTGCTGGCATTATAGGGATTTTGGCACAACCGTGGAATTTGTTTGATGTGTTAAGCACCGCTCTCCTTGTAATAGGCGGGATTTTATCTTCTATCGTTGGGATTCTTTTTGCAGATTACTATATGATTCGAAAGCGCCGCGTCAACGTGTATGATTTGTATGAAATGAATGGCCAGTTCAAATACATGAAGGGATTCAATCTTGCTGGGTTGATCTCCTGGATCGTCGGTGGAATTATTGCTAATTTATTACCTGCCTATTCTTCGCTCGTTGGGTTTGTGGCGGGGGCATTTCTTTATTACTTGTTAGCGAAATATTGGTGGTTTGCAAAATACAAACAAGCTGAGCTTGAGGACCCGAGTGATGAAAAATATTTAGGGATAACGGTTGGCCGAGACTGGGATATTGCCGTTGACGAGGAGTTAGGCGTCATCCCGGAGACAGTGAATGAACAAATTTAAGGTGATCCGGAAAGGAGAGCGGCATGTCCGAATACAAACAGTTTTTGATAGAACGAGAGCAAATCGACTCACTTATTCAAAAGGGCTACAAAATTTTCAGTGTGAACGAGGATTTGAACGGTTCGCAGGTGGAGTTTTTGAAAAGCGGGTCAGATAACGAATTAATGGAAACATTGCATATCATCTCTCCTGGGGGAAGGAAGTATTTTTCGGTGAAGCTGCTGGAGCAACAGAATCATTGATAGGAAGAAGTTAGATAAACCTCAATCTCCATCAATTATTGTTTAAAGGAGCTTTAAAATGACGATTTTTCTAGACAAAATCAAGCATATAAAAAACTATATCGGCGGGGAATGGGTCCAACCAGGCTCCAATCAGAAAGAACTCGTACTTAACCCAGCAACAGGTGAAACGATTGCTGAAATTCATCTTTCTACTAGAGAAGATGTCGACCGGGCGGTTCAAACTGCTCAAGCAGCATTCAAAACATGGGCACAAACTCCAGTTCCGAAACGAGCTCGAATTCTCTTTAAATATCAGCAGCTACTTGTTGACAATGGGGAGGAGCTCGCCAGGCTCATCACATTAGAGAACGGGAAAAGCGTGACAGAAGCTATGGGCGAGGTGCAGCGCGGGATAGAATGTGTTGAATTCGCGGCAGGCGTTCCGGCTCTTATGATGGGGCGGCAACTCCCTGATATTGCAACCAACCTGGAGTCGGGCATGTACCGTTACCCGATAGGTGTTATCGGTGGGATTACCCCATTCAATTTTCCAATGATGGTGCCATGCTGGATGTTTCCACTTGCGATTGCCTGTGGAAACACCTTTGTCTTAAAGCCATCTGAACGAACACCGCTCATGGCAGCGCGGCTTGTTGAACTTTTCGAAGAGGCGGGCCTGCCAAAAGGAGTTTTAAATATTGTGAATGGTACTCATGACGTTGTCAATGCATTATTAGAACATAAGGATGTTAGTGCCATCTCCTTTGTCGGTTCACAACCTGTTGCAGAGTATATGTATAAAAAGGGAACCGCCCATCTCAAGCGAGTTCAAGCACTTTCTGGTGCAAAAAACCATTCTATTGTGTTAAAGGATGCAGATATCGATCTCACAGCGCGTGAAATCACCAATGCTGCCTTTGGATCTGCAGGAGAGCGCTGTATGGCGGCAGCAGTCGTCGCGGTGGAGGAGACAATTGCTGACAAATTAATCAAACGTTTGATGAAATTAGCCGATAGCCTAATCATTGGCGACGGTTTGGATGAAGCGGTATCCCTTGGACCTGTCATTCGCGAAGAACACAAGGCACGGACGATCGGATATATCGAATCTGGTATCTCCCAAGGAGCAAAGCTAGTCCGTGATGGCAGGAAAGATGAAGCGGCAACCAGCAAAGGATTTTTCCTCGGACCAACGATTTTTGATAACGTTACACCAGAAATGAACATCTGGAAGGACGAAATCTTTGCGCCAGTTCTCTCCATTGTTCGTGTGAAGGATTTGTCTGAAGCAATCGAAGTGGCCAATTCTTCACGCTTTGCAAACGGCGCCTGCTTGTACACAGATAGTGCCGCTGCTGTGCGGCAGTTTCGGGAAACAATTGATGCCGGCATGCTTGGGGTTAATATTGGCGTCCCTGCCCCGATGGCCTTTTTCCCATTCTCTGGCTACAAGCATTCGTTTTATGGAGATCTGCATGCGAATGGAACGGATGGAGTTGAATTTTATACTCGAAAGAAAATGCTAACCGGTCGGTATGAATTGAGAACATAAGGAGCTGAACCTATGTCGATGATTAAAAATAAAGCAGATAGAATGATAGAAAAGGATCAGCAGTATTTATGGCATCATATGACACCCTATAAAGAACAGTCAATCCCCACTGTGGCGGTGGAAGGCTCCGGTTCATGGGTAACTGACATCAATGGTAAAAGATATTTAGACGCTATGTCAGGTCTGTGGTGCGTCAATGTAGGCTATGGAAGGGAAGAGCTAGCACTCGCTGCCTATGAACAAATAAGAATGATGCCCTATTTTCCGTTATCGCAAAGTCATCTTCCCGCAATTGAATTAGCCGAAAAACTAAATGACTGGCTTGAGGGAGATTATGTTATTTTTTACTCTAACAGCGGCTCCGAGGCAAACGAAACAGCCTTTAAAATTGCCCGTCAATATCATCAGCTTATGGGTGAACCAAGCCGGTATAAGTGTATTTCCCGATACAGAGCTTATCACGGTAACTCGATGGGGGCTTTATCAGCAACAGGGCAGGCAGTCAGAAAATATCAATACGAACCGCTTGCTCCTGGCTTTATTCATGTCAGTCCCCCGGATAGTTATCGTCGTCCGGCCGGGCAAACTGCTGAAGAGTTTAACTTGCAATGTGCTTTGGAAATTGAAAAAACCATTATTTGGGAGGGGTTGGAGTCTATTGGCGCTATTATTATGGAACCAGTGATAACAGGAGGCGGTGTGCTCATACCCGAACCGATTTACATGGAAAAGGTACAGGAAATCTGCGAAAAATACAGGGTCCTCTTGATTATCGATGAGGTGATTTGTGGGTTCGGCCGGACCGGGAAAAAATTCGGCCATATGCACTTCAAGGTAAAACCAGACATTGTCACAATGGCGAAAGGCTTAACAAGTGGTTACCTGCCACTATCAGCTACAGCGGTTCGAAGGGACATTTATGAAGCATTTAAGAGTACGGACGAGTACGGCTATTTTCGGCATGTCAATACATTTGGCGGCAATCCTGCTGCCTGTGCAGTCGCATTAAAGAATCTTGAAATCTATGAAAAAGAAAACCTGATTGAACGTTCACGTATATTAGGCGACCGCCTAAGTCAGGAACTGAATGAACTAAATACCCATCCGCACATAGGCGATATTCGCAGTTTTGGATTTATTTTAGGAATAGAATTGGTGGAGGACAAACAAACAAAAATACCGCTCGCTAACTCCAAAGTCGAGCAGATGATTTCTGAATGCAAGTCACATGGACTCATTGTGGGCCGAAACGGGGCGACAGTTGCCGGTTACAATAATATTTTAACACTAGCACCGCCATTATCCTCAACCGACGAGGATTTAGAATTCATAATCAAAACAATTAAAAAAGTCATCGGTAAAAAAGATTAGCGAATTTTCTAGTCAGGCAGGATTTTGTCTGACTGTTTTTTTGTTTATTACTGTGTCAATTTGTAAAAACCTTGTCAGATAATATTACAGGTTAATAGTAGAGAGTTCGTTTTTTTAATATTCTGAATAGGCGGTTGACAATACTAGTATTGTAACCCGAACTTCACTTATTTTAGGAGGATTCAAATGAAAACATTATCTTTAAACCTAGCAAAGAAATTAATCGAAGCTTCTGAACAAAAAGCGAAAAGCCTTGGCCTATCCATGGTTATTAGTATTGTTGATGAAGGCGGCAATTTAATCGCTGTTCATCGAATGGACGATGCGTGGATCGCCAGCATTGACATCGCTCAAAATAAAGCTTGGACATCTGTTGCTTTAAAAATGCCAACATCAGCATTAGCCAGTGCAACGATTCCAAACTCAGACCTGTATGGTTTGAATACAACTAACAATGGCAGAATCGTCGTATTTGGCGGAGGAATTCCCCTTGTTCAAGATGGTAAAGTGATTGGCGCAGTTGGCGTCAGCGGCAGTACGGTCCCGAATGATATTCAGGTAGCAGAAGCAGCGGTTAAGGCTTTTGAAGAGATCGCGGTTATGAACTAATCCTATTGGACAAGTACCAGGCTCGTTCCTTAAAAGGATGAGGCCTGGTACGGGTTAGGTTATTGAAGGTTGGAATCCTGTGTCTTAATGAAAAAAGCGTTTTGAAGGACTCTCGAAAACCCCTCAAACTAAGATACCACCATATTTCCCAAAAGATTACTAAAATCTACATAATTATGTTTCGATTACATTTCTGTCCCTTTTCAAATCTATTATATAATCAGAACAATGAACTTAATCTATTTGGATTATTACATCTAGGAAAGGACTATAAATAAAAACAAGCTCTTTTTTTATGATTTCAGCCCATTTTTGTTATATAATTGTAGAAATGACTTTGAGAAAGCCATAAAAGGAAGGTAGTATATGTCTGTAGAAAACGAAAACATTACAAGAATACATCTAGATGGCAAGGAATATATCCTTGTTGGAACAGCCCATGTTTCGCGACACAGTGCGGATTTGGTTAAAGAAGTGATTGAAGCGGAAAGACCAGACTCAGTTTGTGTCGAACTAGATGAACAACGATATCAATCGATTGTAGATGGTAACAAATGGAAAGATACCGATATCTTTAAGGTAATTAAAGAAAAGAAAGCTCCATTGCTGTTAATGAATCTTGCCCTATCTTCCTTTCAAAAACGGATTGCAAATCAATTTGGGATTAATGCTGGACAAGAAATGATCCAAGGGATTAAATCAGCCGAAGAAGTTGGCGCCAAGCTTGTCCTTGCAGACCGAAATATTCATATAACCTTTTCTCGGATTTGGCGTGGTGTGGGCTTTAAGGGAAAAATGCTCCTGCTTGCTCAAGTCATTGCGAGCGTATTCAGTAAGGAAGCCATTTCCGAAGAGGAACTGGAAAAAATGAAGAACCAGGATACGATTAATGCTGTTCTTAATGAGTTCACCGAAGCTTTCCCAAGATTAAAGAAACCGTTAATTGATGAACGGGATCAATATTTAGCTCAGAAAATTAAAGATGCACCAGGGGAAAAGGTAGTTGCTGTCTTAGGGGCAGCTCATGTACCAGGCATAAAAGAAGAAATAAAGAAAGACCATGATCTCGCCCGCTTAAATGAGCTTCCAGCAAAATCAAATGCACCGAAATTAATGGGCTGGATCATTCCAATCTTGATTATTGCGATGATTGCTTATACTTTTTATGCGAACCCTACAGCGGGATTGCATCAGACGATGAGTTGGATTCTGTTTCATGCGTCATTCTCTGCACTTGGAGTAGCACTTGCATTTGGGCACCCGCTCGCGATTCTGACTGCATTTGTTGCTGCACCCATCACTGCATTAGACCCGATTACCGCAGCAGGCTGGTTTGCTGGTTTTGTTCAAGCTTATTTCCGCCGACCAAGTGTGAGAGATTTTGAAAACTTGTCTGAGGACGTTTTCTCCGTTAAAGGATTTTGGCGCAACAAGGTAACCCGAGTTCTCCTTGTCGTGATGTTCGCGAATATAGGAAGCTCCTTAGGGACTTTCATTGGTGGAGCTAATATTGTTCGCTTATTTTTAGAGAATTTTAAATAAAAGTATAAGTTATGGACAAAGACAACAGCCTTTTCACCAATCGGTAGGGGGGAGCTGTTGTTTTTTTGTGCTGTTTTGGTTAGAGTGAGATATAAATTAACTGCTTTATCTGTAAAAAAAACAATATATCAAGAAAAAAACGAGGTATATCTGTAAAAAATTAAATATATCAAGAAAAAACAACAATATATCTGTAAAAAATTTATTTTATCAAGAATTTACCATTTATTAGGAGGGAAATATGGACAAAACTTTAAAAAAGTTACAAAAGCTTCATCGTTCCGTTCAACAATTAGAAACAGCTTTGCATGAGGTTTGGAGTGGCATCGAAGAGATTGGTGAGGACGAAAGATTTAGTGGATTAATGGAGGAAGCGAGACAATACCAATCCAAAAGAAAAAATTCAGATCCCAAGATGGAGGAATTCTGTCAACGGCTGGATGAATTTGAAAAGTACATGGAAGATATTCCAGAAGACGGTACAACAGCAGAATATTTTGATGACGCTATTGCAGAGCTAATAGCCTGGATTGAAGAAAATCGATGATACCAGAAAGACGTGTTGAACTCCAAAAATGACGATGGAGCAACACGTCTTTTTTAAAAAAAATCGACAATTCCTCAAAATCTATTATTATTTCAAAAAAATGTAAAGGGATTTTGTCCAAAAAACTCGAATTTAATAGAAATAACAAAGTTATTACATCACAAAAATATTGTAAAGGTCCGCGGTATTTACTTATTGAGTGAGGGATTAATGTGTGATTCTTTTAATAAATAAGGTTGGTTCAAGAAATGGATATACGCACAATTTTGTTTAAAAGTATTAATTTACAACTTTCCTTATTAAAAAGGTGTTTTAACGAGGTTTTTACTATTAATCACCTAACAAATATACATACGTGTTCGTTAAAAAAAATAATTTGTTGTTATTTTTCATAAACCTCTTGAAAACTTATACGTACATATATATAATGTGAATATAACGATGAAGAACAAGTTGGAACTATGTGGATAGTGAAAACTATGTTTTTATTATTATATCAATACATATTTTATTTGAAAATGAAAACGCTTTATTCTGTGGGGTTGCGTGAAGTATATTAAATCACATTCCGTGATTTTAATATAAAAATTTTTACAATATAAAAAGAGGGGGCAGTACATTGAAAAAATTTATTTCTTTAATGTTAGTTGCAATCCTAGCTTTAGGATTAGCTGCATGTAACAAAGAAGAAAAGGCAGCAACTGACTCAGGTGGCGAGAAAAAGAAAGATGATCAAATCGTCTTTGGTTATACCTCTATGACCCAGAATAATCCTTTCTTCCAAATTCTTGAAGAGTCTATTCGTAAAGAAGTAGAGGCAAAAGGCGATAAACTGATTACAACAAACCCTGCAATGGATGTTGCGCTTCAAATTAACCAAATTGAAGATATGATTGCTCAAGGTATCGATGCAATCTACTTAAACCCAGTTGACTGGGAAGGTATTCGTCCTGCTTTACAAATGTTAAAAGAAGCTAATATTCCTATTATTAACTATGATACAGAAGTAAAAGATTTCGATTATGTAACTGCTTATGTTGGTTCTGATAACAAAAATGCGGGCCGCGTTTGTGGTGAAGACTTAGTAAAAAGATTCCCTAATGGCGGGAAAATCGTTATTCTTGATAGCCCAACTATGAACTCTGTAAACGATCGAATTGCAGGTTTCGAGGAAGCTATTAAGGGTAAAGGTTTTGAAGTAGTAGCACAACAAGATGCAAAAGGTGATTTAGAAACAGCTCTTGACCTTACTGAAGATATTCTTCAAGCGCACAATGATGTAATCGCTATCATGGGCGGAAATGACCCAACTGCTTTAGGTGCTTTAGCTGCTGTTAAAGCTGCAAACAAAACTGATATTATCATCTACGGTGTTGACGGATCTCCAGATGCAAAAGCTGCAATCGCTGAAGGTGGCCCATTTGTTGGAACAGGTGCACAATCACCAATTCAAATCGGTGTTCAATCAGTTGAAGTTGCATACAAAGTGTTAAACAAAGAAAAGTTCGAAAAGAGAACTCCAGTTGAAACTTTCTTAATTAACAAAGACAATGTAGAAAAATATGGCCTAGATGGCTGGCAGTAAGATTTAACCAATAATGGTCTAGATTATAGTGGGTGACTCAAAACATAGGTTTCAGCCTTCAAACTACATATTTTAGTAGGTAAATCTGCTATTTATGTATAAGAATTGGTGCCAAACACTTATGAGTCACCCTTTCTATTTAACGAGGTGGAGAATATGAGCGGCAAACTGTTGGAAATGAGTGGCGTAAATAAACGGTTTCCTGGGGTTTATGCTTTAAAGGGTGTTGATTTCGAACTGGAAAGTGGAGAAGTTCACGCGCTTCTTGGAGAAAACGGAGCAGGTAAATCAACGCTCATGAAAATACTTAGTGGTATTTACAGCATAGATGAAGGAAAGATCTTTATCAATGGACAAGAGGTGCAGATCAACGATGTAAAAGATGCCCAAAAGTATGGAATTAGCATTATTCATCAAGAAATCTGTTTAGTACCTTATTTATCCATCGCGGAAAATATATATTTAGGGCGTGAACCAGTCAAGAAAACAGGTTTTATTGATAAAAAAACGATGTATGAGAATGCTCAAAAGTTTTTGGATGAATTTGATCTTGGGGTGTCTGCTCGTACAATAGTCAATAAACTTAATGTGGCCCAGCAGCAAATGATTGAAATTATTAAAGCGGTATCGTTCAATTCGAAAATTATTGTCATGGACGAACCAACTTCTTCCTTAACAGAAAAAGAAGTTGATTTCTTATTTAAAACAATTCGAAACTTAAAGGCGCAAGGCGTTGGAATGGTTTATATTTCTCACAGAATGAATGAGTTATTTGAAATTACCGATCGTATCACGGTCATGCGTGATGGTGCCTGTATTGGGACTGTAGTCACAAAAGAGACTACACATGAAAAATTAATTGCCATGATGGTTGGTCGAGAATTAACCAATTATTATGTTAGAGACTTTTCAACTACTGGGGAAACTGTGTTGAAGGTGAATAATTTATCCAGAAAAGGGGTATTAGAAAACGCCAGCTTCGAACTTAAGAAAGGTGAAATCCTTGGTTTTGCTGGATTAGTTGGTGCAGGCAGATCTGAACTAATGAAGTGTATCTTTGGACTGGATCCATTTGAACAAGGTGAAATCTTGGTGAATGGAGAAAAGAAAGCGATTAAAAATCCAAATGATGCCATAAAAAATGGGATTGCCTACGTAACGGAGAATCGAAAAGAAGAAGGCTTATTCCTAATCCAGTCTGTTCGATACAATACAACTATTAAGATTTTGGATAAATTTATGAAATTCTTCAGTGTTGATTCTAAATATGAAAATAATGCAGCTAATAATTATATAAAGGATTTATCGATTAAAACCCCTAGCGCTGATCAAGAAGTCGGAAATTTGAGCGGCGGCAATCAGCAAAAGGTTTTAATTTCTAGATGGTTAGCGACAAAGCCACGAGTGTTAATCCTTGATGAACCAACCAGGGGTGTCGATGTTGGGGCAAAAGCAGAAATCTATTCAATTATGAACCGATTGGTTAAAGAAGGGGTTTCGATCATCATGATCAGCTCAGAGTTGCCGGAAGTTATCAATATGAGCGACCGAGTTGCCGTTATGTGTAAGGGGAAAATTCAGACCATTTTAGATAGAGGTCGCTTTAGTCAGGAAACGATTATGCATTACGCTACTGGAGGTAATTAACATGTCTCAATTGACTGTATCAGAAAAGAAGAACACCAATTTTGTTCTAAATGTTGGAGTGGGGCTAAAAGATTTTATCCGTCATAATTTAGGGATTATTTTAGGGTTTTTAGTATTATGTATTGTCATTTCCATCGTAAACCCTAACTTTTTATCATCAAACAACTTAATGAACGTATTAAGACAAACTTCTACTAACCTTTATTTAGCGTTAGCGATGACGATGATCATCATTTTGGGTGGAATTGACCTTTCAGTAGGCTCGATTATGGCGGTTGTCGGGGTTGTCACGACTGCTCTTATTGCTCAATCTGGTGTACCCGTTTACCTTGCAGTAATCGCAGGTGTTTTGGTAGGTATTTTGATTGGATCAGTGAATGGTTATGTAGTCGCCACAACGGTTATCCCTCCATTTATTGTTACGCTGGCCACGATGAATATCGCACGTGGAGCCGCATATGTTTTGACAGACGGGAAACCGGTTCGGGTTATGTCGGATTCCTTTAACTTTATCGGTTCTGGTTATGTTGGTGGAGTTGTTCCTATGCCGGTCGTCTATTTAATTATTATTCTACTTCTATGCTATTTAATCATGAATAAAACAAAGCTGGGTCGTTATATGTATGCGGTTGGCGGAAATGCTGATGCGGCTAAATTTTCAGGGATCAATATTAAAAAAGTAAAATTCTTTGCTTATACATTTAGCGGATTAATGGCATCAGTTGCTGGTATCGTTTTAGCATCACGGATGTTCTCAGGTCAGCCAACTGCAGGAAATGGAGCAGAGCTTGATGCCATCGCAGCTGTTGTCTTAGGTGGTACTAGTATGACCGGAGGATCGGGGCGAATTGGTGGTACGGTAATCGGCGCATTAATTATCGGTGTACTGAGCAATGGCTTGAATTTAATGGGAGTTAGCTCATTCTGGCAATACATTGTAAAGGGTATCGTTATTTTAGTGGCTGTTTATGCCGATGTTATTAAAAAGAGAAAAGCTTAACCTAAACAAATTATTGTTTAGGTATTCTTTTTACCCAAATCGATACTCAATTATTCTGTTGCATGTTAAGACTATTAATGCGAGTAGGTGATAGTTTGAGAGAGGGAATTGCAATTGCGGGTACAATCGCATTGGATGAAATAAAAAGAATTGAAAAATATCCAAATAAATCTGAACTTACCACGATTCAAAGTATCGGTAGATCGATAGGTGGAGCCGTCTCCAATTGTTCGGTTGCTTTGTCAAAAATTGATCCAGGTCTACCTATCGAGGTAGTAACGCTTATTGGTGATGATGAAAAAGGTCTATTTTTGAAGGATAAATTATCTCAATATAAAAATATGGATCTGAGTCGAGTAAAAGAGATTGGAAATACACCGTTTACTGATGTAATTGCGGATTCTTCGGATCATACGAGAACCTTTTTCTACTACAGAGGAAATTCAAGTTTATTTGATGAAAAGACAATTGATCTTGAAACATTAAATTCAAAGATCCTTCATATTGCCTATATTTTATTGTTGGAATCTTTGGACCAAGAAGATAGCGAATACGGTACAAAGATGGCCAAGGTGTTAAAGCAAGCACAAGAACTCGGGATAAAAACTTCGATAGATATAGTTAGTGAGAATAGCAACAGGTACGAACGGCTTGTTCCTCCAAGTTTAAAATATACAAACTATTGCGTCATCAATGAGCTTGAAGCGGGTAAGAGTGTCGGTATTAACTTGAGAGATGTTGATGGAAAATTAGTTACTCAGGATATTAAGAAGGTTCTGTTTAAGTTAAAGGATTTTGGTGTAAAAGACTGGGTGGTACTTCATACCCCGGAAGGAAGCTTCGGTTTTGATGGTATGAATGTGCATAGTATCCCTTCCTTATTATTAGATAAACACATGATTAAAGGTACGGTTGGTGCTGGGGATGCCTATGTATCTGGAGTTTTATACGGTGCTTTAATAGGTTTAGATCTTCCTAGTTCTATGAAGTTAGGGACAGCGGCAGCTGCCTCATCATTGTTTGAAGAGGATAGCACTTCGGGAATTAAAGGTTATCAGCAATTAATTGCTATGTATGAAGAGTTTCCTAAGCGGGACGAATTACGATTATAAGGAGGATATTATGTTAGTTACTTTAAACGAAATTCTAGCTAAAGCAGAAGAAGGAAATTATGCAGTGGGTGCTTTTAATTGTCCTACTTTAGAGGCGGTTCGGGCTGTAACGGAAGCGGCAGAGGAATTGCAAGTGCCAATTATCTTATCCCATGCCGAGGTACATAATGAACTTGTTCCGATTGAAATTATGGGGCCGATTCTCGTAGATTTTGCGAAAAGAGCTAGTGTTCCTGTTGCAGTCCATTTAGATCATGGTACCAATATAGAGATTGTCAAAACAGCCATAGATTTAGGCTTTAGCTCTGTCATGATCGACGCTTCCCATATGAGTTATGAGGATAATATTCGGACTGTTAAGGAAGTTGTAGAATATGCCCATCAACATAATGTATCAGTTGAAGCAGAGCTTGGCGTCATGACTTCCTCCGGGATTGGTGGAGAAGAAACGCAAGGTGCAGAGCTAGCGGCCTCTGGTGAAGCTTCAGATTATTATACCGATCCACTGATTGCGAAAGACTTTGTTGAGAAAACAGAAACGGATGCGTTAGCAGCTTCCTTTGGAACGGTTCATGGAATTTACATGAGTGAACCTAAGCTTGATTTTGACCGCCTTCAAGCGATTTCAGATAATATTCAAAGACCTGTCGTGATGCATGGCGGATCAGGGCTCAGTACCGATGATTACCTTAAAGCAATCAATAACGGTGTAAGAAAAATAAATTATTATAGTTATGCGGCTAAAGCGGGTGCGCAAGCTGTTAAAGAATATATTAATGCCCATGAAAATCTCTTCTACCATGACCTTACAACTGCAGCAAAAGAAGCTATTAAAGAAGATGTGAAACGAGCAATGGAAATCTTTTTAAATACAAAAAAATAATCTGCATATTTTACAAATAAGATTGGACTGGAGATGAGCAGTATGGATCGCAAAGATTATGAAAGAATGAAAGAAAAAGCATTAGAGCTGTTTGATAAAGCAAATATTATTCTGACGGATGAAGAGAAAGAACAAGTAGAGGTTGCCGATTTTGGCTTGAATAAGGTTGAGGATACAGGATTGCAATTGATCACTTATGTCAATACAGAACAAGTTTGTGCAAAGGAGCTGGCCTTACTGCCATTCCAAACATGTCCGGAACACAGACATCCGAAACGTGCATTTGATGACGGAAAAGAAGAAACATTTCGGTGTAGATATGGTACGGTTTATCTTTATGTTGAAGGGGAAGAAACAGAAAATCGTACGATGCAGCCTCCAGTTGGTGATGAAAATTATTACACTGCATACAAAGAAATCGTTTTGCACCCTGGTGAGCAATATACCATTTATCCAAATACACTTCACTGGTTTAAAGCAGGAAGTGAAGGGGCGGTAGTCTCTGAATTTTCAACAAGAAGTACAGATGAAGAGGATATTTTTACCGACCTAAGAATCAAAAGAATACCAGAAATCAATTAATACGTTCAAAATGCCCTTAATAGATTTTGCTATCTTTAGGAGGTTGGGAGGGTTGTCCTCCCTTTTTTTTGCAGTTATTGAATGTACGTACAATTTATATTAAAATAGAAATAGGTTTATAAATATGCGTACAACTTTGTGGTGTTTATTACAACAACTAAGTACAAGTTAGTCTTATCCAAATAATAGGATAAGAGAATGAAAGAGGTAATAAGGAATTTCTAAACTAATTTCATATTGGAAAGGTGTTGATTTATAGTGTTAGAAAAGTTAAAGGAACAAGTACTAGAAGCTAATTTATCTCTCCCGAAATACGGCTTAGTTACGTTTACTTGGGGAAATGTAAGCGGTATCAACAGAGAAGAAGGGCTTATCGTCATTAAGCCGAGTGGTGTTTCCTATGACGAAATGAAAGTGGAGGATTTAGTTGTTCTTGATTTAGATGGCCATATTGTGGAAGGCCATTATAAACCGTCTTCAGATACGGAAACTCATCTAGTTTTATACAAGCATTTTCCTGACATTGGTGGGATTGTTCATACTCATTCCCCTTGGGCAACAGCCTGGGCCCAGGCGGGAAAATCGATTCCTGCCTTGGGAACAACACATGCAGACTATTTCAATGGGACCATTCCTTGTACAAGAGAGATGACTGAGGAAGAGATTGAAGGTCAATATGAGCTTGAAACAGGTAATGTGATTATCGAAACATTCAAAGGCATAAACCCTAATGAAGTGCCAAGTGTGTTGGTACATAACCATGCACCATTTAACTGGGGAAAGAATCCTTTAGAAGCAGTTCATAATGCGGTCGTTTTAGAGGAATGTGCTAAGATGGCTTACCACGCCTTTCAATTAAATCCAGGTTTACCTTCCATGAATTCAATTTTATTAGAGAAACATTTTTATAGAAAACACGGTGTTAATGCTTATTATGGCCAAAAATAAAGAGGTGATATTGCCATGACCAAATATACAATTGGGATCGATTATGGAACACAGTCAGGGCGAGCAGTGTTAGTTTCGCTTGCTGATGGAAAGGAAATAGCCGATCATGTCACTCCATACCGGCATGGAGTGATTGATGAGGTGCTGCCAGAGTCCGGGATTGTTCTCGGGCATGAGTGGGCCCTTCAACACCCTTATGATTATATTGAGGTTATCAAAAATTCAGTACCAGCAGTATTAAAGGAATCTGGTATCGACCCAAGCCTAGTAATCGGAATTGGAATTGACTTTACAGCATGTACGATGCTGCCAGTGAATGAATTTAAGCAACCCCTTTGTTTATTAGATGAGTATAAGGATAATCCGCACAGCTGGGTTAAACTTTGGAAACATCATGCTGCACAACCTGAGGCGAATAAAATTAATGAAATCGCAGAAAAAAGAGGAGAGAAGTTTCTTCCGCGGTATGGCGGGAAAATTTCCTCAGAATGGATGATCGCTAAGGTTTGGCAAATCCTCAATGAAGCACCAGAAATTTATGAGGCAACAGACAAGTTTGTTGAAGCAACGGATTGGGTTATTTCACAACTATCCGGCAATCTGATTCGAAATAGCTGTACAGCCGGTTATAAAGCAATTTGGCATAAGCAGGAAGGATATCCTAGTAAGGAATTTTTTAAAGCTTTAGACCCACGCCTTGAACATTTAACTGAAACAAAGCTCCGTGGTGATGTGGTTGCTCTTGGAACTAAAGCGGGTAAATTGACAGAAGAAATGGCTCGTTTAACGGGTCTTACGCAAGGTATTGCGGTTGCAGTAGGGAATGTTGATGCCCATGGCGCTGTACCTGCAGTAGGCGTAGTTGAGCCTGGGAAATTAGTTATGGCAATGGGGACTTCCATATGCCATATGCTGCTTGGCACAGAGGAAAAACAAGTTGAAGGCATGTGCGGGGTTGTTGAGGACGGGATTATACCTGGGTTATACGGTTATGAAGCTGGACAGTCTGCCGTAGGGGATATCTTTGAGTGGTATGTCGAAGAAGGGATACCTGCATACGTCAAAACGGCAGCAACTGAGCAAGGCTTAAATATCCACCAGTATTTAGAACAAAAAGCTTCTGAATATAAACCGGGTGAAAGTGGTTTACTGGCATTGGATTGGTGGAATGGAAACCGTTCCATATTAGTTGACACGCAACTTACAGGACTCATGCTTGGAATGACGCTACAAACAAAACCAGAAGAGATTTATCGGGCTTTACTAGAAGCGACTGCTTACGGAACAAGAACTATCGTCGACGCTTTTAATGAAAATGGTATCCACGTAAATGAACTTTATGCATGTGGTGGCCTCCCGCAGAAGAATCGATTGTTAATGCAAATTTATTCAGATGTGACCAACCTGCCGATTAAAATAGCAGCTTCCAAACAAACTATGGCATTAGGTGCGGCCATGTTTGCTGCAGTAGCTGCAGGAAAAGAAGCAGGTGGCTATGACACGATTTTAGAAGCAGCTGAAAAAATGGCCCGCGTAAAAGAGGAAGTTATTCAACCAATAGCTGAAAATGTTGTAATCTATGATAAAATATATGCAGAATATAAGAGATTACATGATTATTTTGGTCGTGGGGAAAATGATGTCATGAAAAGACTGATGGTACTCCGGACATCTTCCTCCGAATAACTACTATTTTCGATTCATCTAGGAGGTTCATATGTTACAAGTAGGGCCATATCAATTTTGGTTTGTTACAGGCAGTCAGCACTTGTACGGTGAAAATGTCTTATTCGAAGTGAGCAAAAACTCACAAACGATTGTTGATGTTTTAAACCGTGCCGAAAATCTTCCACATAAGATTAAATTTATGGGTGTTTTAACAAAAACAGAAGAAGTTAACAATCTCATTCTTAAAGCAAATTCAGATGAGAATTGTGCTGGAATCATTACTTGGATGCACACCTTTTCACCGGGTAAAATGTGGAAGGCTGGCTTGACTAAACTACAGAAACCATTACTTCATTTGCATACGCAATTTAATCGAGATATCCCTTGGGATTCGATTGATATGGATTTTATGAACCTCAATCAATCTGCACATGGTGATCGGGAATTTGGATATACTGTTACGCGCTTAAAGATTCCAAGAAAAGTGATTGTTGGATATTGGGAACATGACGATATGAAGAGAAAAATCGGCGACTGGATGAGGACTGCGGTGGCCGTTATCGAAAGTCAAAATATCCGAGTGGCACGTTTCGGAGATAATATGAGAAATGTTGCTAGCACAGACGGGGATAAGCTTGAAGCACAAGTAAAATTCGGCTGGATTGTAGATTATTACGGTATCGGGGATCTAGTTGTAAAAATGAAAGAAATTACTGAGGACGAGGTAGATAGACTTTTTGAGGAATACAAAGAGCTTTACGACATGGAGCCAGAAAGCTTAGTACCTGGTCCTCATCAAGAATCAATAAAGGAACAAGCACGGATTGAATTAGGCTTAAAGGCATTTTTGAATGAGGGAAAATATACTGCTTTTACGACCAACTTTGAAGATTTGCATGGAATGAAACAACTTCCAGGCCTAGCTGTCCAACGGTTGATGGCGGAGGGATACGGCTTTGCCGGGGAAGGGGACTGGAAAACAGCTGCCATGACACGGCTTTTAAAAGTCCTAACAAATAATAAAGAAACCTCTTTTATGGAAGATTATACTTATCATATGGATCCTGAAAATGAAATGGTTCTAGGCTCTCATATGCTGGAAATATGCCCAACGATTTCAGCCGTAAAACCTAAGCTGATTGTACGACCTTTAAGTATTGGCGGCAAGGCAGATCCTGCACGGCTTGTTTTTGATGGTAAAAAAGGAACGGGAATTGTAGCTTCCCTTGTTGACATGGGTGGACGTTTTCGACTGGTGTTGAATGAAGTAATTGCAGTTCAACCAGCTGTCGAAACACCGAACCTCCCAGTAGCAAAGGTGCTTTGGAAGCCGCTTCCTTCGTTGACAGAAGCCGCTGAAGCATGGATCTATGCAGGGGGATCTCATCATACTGTTTTCTCATTATCTGTAACGAAGGATCAATTGTTTGACTTTGCTGAAATGATGAAAATCGAGTGTGTGATGATTGATCAACAAACGGATCTTTACCGTTTTAAACGTGAACTTCAAATAAATGAGTTTATATGGAAATAATGTGAACAAACAAGATAGTCTGCTTATGAAGGCAGTATATAGAGGATTTTAAGCTGAGCATTCAGCTGTAATGATAGATTTGAACGGTTTAATCATGCAGCTTGTTGGCTTATATTTTATCCCAGCCTAAAAGAATAATGAGGTGTCGGTCTGTGGCTGAAACAAAATATAATAAGGTTAAAGGTTGGATTAGGTCAAAAATATTAGATGGAACATATGCTCCTAATCAAAAAATTGCTTCTGAAAGTGAATTAATGAAACAGTTCGATGTCAGCCGGCATACGGTTCGAGTTGCTATTGGTGAGCTGGTTAGTGAAGGATGGCTATATACGGAGCAGGGAGCGGGTACTTTTTGTACGGATCGTGCTTTAAATCAACAGGAAGCACCTCCTTCGAGTCCAAAAAAGATTGCGATAATTACTACATATATTTCAGATTATATCTTTCCTTCCATCATTCGCGGAGCAGAATCAGAAATTAGTAAAAAAGGATATCATGTTAGTTTATTTAGTACAAATAATGATCATGAAAACGAAAAACGTATTCTAGAAACCATTATCACTCAACGATTTGATGGTGTCATTATTGAGGCAACTAAAAGTGCAACATCCAATCCTAATTTAAACTACTATCTGAATTTAGAATCATTAGGAATTCCTTACATTATGATCAATGCTTATTATGATGAGCTAGAACCCGTGAGTGTAGTCGTAGATGATGAAAATGGAGGATATTTACAAACTGAACATTTAATCAAATTAGGACACCGAAATATTGCCGGTTTCTTTAAGACCGATGATCTTCAAGGTGTAAAGAGGATGAAAGGCTTTATAAAGGCATTACGGGAGTATGGAATTCCAATTAACCCCAAGAATATTATTACGTATACGACTTCAGAGAAAACTGTAAAACCAGCTGAATGTTTGAAGTCAATGTTGGAATCCAGTCAAGAGAAGCCATCAGGTCTCGTTTGTTACAATGATGAATTGGTCATGAGATTACTTGATGTCATCAGGAAAAAGGAATTAAATGTACCAGAAGATATTTCTATTGTAGGCTTTGACAATTCCTTTCTTGCGGAGGTCTCTGAAGTCAAGCTAACAACCATTGAACATCCAAAAAGTGAACTAGGTAAAATGGCTGCCAAAATGATTCTCGAAATGATCGCAAAAGGCAAAGGGTCAAAGCAAGGCAGTTCAATCGAATCGTACGTTTTTGAAACCAAACTCATTATCAGAAATTCGACAAGTTGCCTTTCACCTGAATAAGTTGCAAGTCAATACCCGAAAAAACTTGTTTTAGGAAAAAGTAATCATGTGCTGGAATGATAACATTTCCAGCACATTTTCACGATGATAGAAATAACAAGAATAGGGTGATGAACGTGAAATATGTGATCGGAGTCGATTTAGGTACAAGTGCTGTAAAGGTATTATTAATGAATCAACAAGGTCAGGTTTGCGGTGAAGTTTCAAAATCCTACCCTCTCATACAAGAAAAGTCCGGGTATACTGAGCAAAATCCAGAGGAATGGGTGGAAAAAACCGTAGAAGCATTACAAGAATTAACTTCGCATTTTACCGGTTCCCCATCAGAAATCGAGGGAATAAGTTTTTCAGGTCAAATGCATGGTTTAGTTTTATTAGATAACCATGATAAAGTACTGCGAAATGCCATTCTTTGGAATGATACAAGAACGACGAAACAATGTCAGGACATTTATGAACTGGTCGGGGAAGAACGGCTTTTATCGATTACAAAAAATCCTGCCTTAGAGGGTTTCACACTGCCGAAAATTTTATGGGTAAAGGAAAATGAACCAAGCATATACGAACAAGCTAAAATGTTTTTATTACCGAAAGACTATCTTCGTTATCGACTAACCGGACAAATACATAGTGATTATTCTGATGCTGCCGGAACGTTACTATTAAATGTCGCTGAGAAGGAGTGGAGCACTGAGGTCTGTCAAGCAGTTGGTGTTGATATCCATCTTTGCCCTCCGTTGCTTGAATCGCATGGTTTTGTGGGTACGATTACAGCGGAAATTTCCAAAGCGACTGGACTACCTGAAGCGACAAAGGTTTTCGCAGGTGGAGCTGATAATGCTTGTGGAGCTATTGGTTCTGGCATTTTAGCTGAGGGGAAGACATTATGCAGTATTGGAACCTCAGGTGTTGTTTTATCGTACGAAGAAAGCAATTCTCGCGATTTTAAAGGAAAGGTTCATTATTTTAATCACGGAAAAGAGGACGCTTTTTATACGATGGGGGTTACGTTAGCAGCCGGTTACAGCTTAAGCTGGTTTAAGGATACGTTCGCCGAAAAAGAAAACTTTTCTGAAATGCTTCAGGGCTTAGCAGACATTCCGATCGGAGCAAATGGATTATTGTTTACACCCTACATAGTAGGAGAAAGAACCCCTCATGCTGATGCGTTAATTCGTGGAAGTTTTATTGGGATGGACGCTTCACATAAGCGGATTGATTTTGCAAGAGCGGTGATTGAAGGCATTACCTTTTCCCTGAATGAGTCTATTGAGATTTTTAGAGAAAGCGGAAAGATGATTGATACGATCATTTCAATTGGTGGAGGAGCCAAAAATGAAGCCTGGCTGCAAATACAGGCCGATATTTTTAATGCAAAAATTCAAAAGCTTTCAAGCGAACAAGGACCTGGTATTGGAGCAGCAATGCTTGCAGCATACGGCTGCGGCTGGTACAGTTCCTTAAATGAATGCTCAGATGTATTTACGCAAGTAGTTAAAACCTATGAACCTATTGAAGAGAATGTTCAAAAATATAAAGAATTATTCCAACTATATAAAATGGTATATTCGCAAACAAAAGAGCTAAATAGTCAGCTTAATAGGTTTAGAAAGTAAGAAGAAGTGAAGTAGTAATAAGAAAACGGCCGTCAAATTTGATGGCTGTTTGTTTTTGTCTTAGGAAGCATTATGGGAATTATTTTTATCTCAATCGAGGGTGTCCGCAAACATATCCTTTAGTGCCTTTAGTGCACTCATTTTCCGGTTTATCTACAATTCAGGGTACTAACATATCCTTTAGTTCTCTCTGTTTTTCCGATTTATCTAAAGAAAACAAACTATCATGATCCAAGATGGGTTATAATGGAAAATAAATGGAATTTTTTAAAAAAAGGAGGATAAAAAGTTGGAGTTGATTGAAAAAGCTTTACAAATTGCAAGTAGAGCACATGAAGGCCAATATCGAAAACAAACTGATATTCCTTATATTGCACACCCGGTTGCAGTAGGGATGTTGTTATTAAGAGCCGGTTATGAAGCCGAACTGGTCGCTGCAGGTATCTTGCATGACACCGTTGAGGATACAGCTGTTACGATTGAAATGATTGAACAAGAATTCGGTCCAAAAATTGCAGAAATTGTGTCAGGTTGTTCAGAACCCGATAAATCGCTTCTTTGGAAGGAGCGCAAGGAGCATACAATCCAGTTTTTAAGAACAGCTCCTGAGGAAATTCGAGTCGTTGTTTGTGCAGATAAATTACATAATATTCGTTCGATCATTGATGATTATGAACTTTATGGAGAACAAGTTTGGGAAAGATTTAATGCAGGTAAACAACAGCAGGAATGGTACTACAGGAATGTGGTGGAAAGTTTAGGAGCCACATCAACCTTTCATTTACTTGAAGATCTTCAAAAAGAGGTGGAGCGATTATTTAATTTTCATTAAAACATTGAGAGAAGGGGGTAATTTTCAAAATTTAGTAGTGATTGTGCCCTTGAGGATTTCTAATGAGCGGAAACGGTAATGATCAGAGTGTGAATGTGCCCGCGAAGACGCAAAAAAGGCAAAAACGGGAACGATCAGAGGTTGAATGTGCCCGTGAAGACCTAAAAAAAGCGGAAACGGGAACGATCAGAGTGTGAATGTGCCCGTGAAGCCCCAAAAAAGGCAGAAGAGGGAACGATCAGAGGTTGAATGTGCCCGCGAAGACCCAAAAAAGGCAGAAGAGGGAACGATCAGAGGTTGAATGTGCCCGCGAAGACTCGAAAAAAGCGGAAACGGGAACGATCAGAGGTTGAATGTGCCCGCGAAGACCCGAAAAAGGCAGAAGAGGGAACGATCAGAGGTTGAATGTGCCCGTGAGGACGCAAAAAAGGCAGAAACGGGAACGATCAGAGGCTGAATGTGCCCGCGAAGACCCGAAAAAGGCAGAAGAGGGAACGATCAGAGGTTGAATGTGCCCGTGAGGACGCAAAAAAGGCAGAAACGGGAACGATCAGAGGCTGAATGTGCCCGCGAAGACCCGAAAAAGGCAGAAGAGGGAACGATCAGAGGTTGAATGTGCCCGCGAAGACCCGAAAAGCGAAGAAACGGGAACGATCAGAGGTTGAATGTGCCCGCGAAGACCCGAAAAAGGCGGAAATGGGAACGATCAGAGGTTGAATGTGCCCATGAAGCCTCGAAAAAGGCGGAAATGGGAACGATCAGACAATGAATGTGCCCGCGAAGACCCGAAAAAAGCGGAAACGGGAACGATCAGAGGTTGAATGTGCCCGCGAAGACCCGAAAAAAGCAGAAACGGGAACGATCAGAGTGTGAATGTGCCTCTGAAGATTCGAAAACCGAAGTGATTTAAAGGAAACCTTTACCCCATCACATCTGGAGAGGAGAAGCAAATGAACCTATTAAACATCATATTTATTGTCCTATTTATTTTGGGAATAATCTACTTGCTCTCATATCGATTAAATCTAAAGAAGGCTACTGAAATTGCGAAAGATGCCATTTTCCCTAGACAAAAAGAAGAGTTTGCTAGGGTTCTAATTCCTATTGAGTGGAAGGAAATGCGGCCACTTACCAAAAGCACTAGATCGTACCAGACGGTCAAATGGGGAACGGTAGCGGTAATCATCTTGTTTTCGGTAGTATTATGGATGGTTTTCGCCACCGAATGGTTAGAATCTGCATTTTTAGAGGTCATTTATTTATTTTGTGCCATTATAAGTGCGGTTCATCATCCCGGCAATTTTTATATTTTACCAAATGGAGTCATACTGAATGGTAGATACTTCTCATTTAACAAAATTAAAAGTTATGAAGCTGAAAAAATAGTTCGTTGGCATGATTTATATGGACTGGATTCGCGGGTGAATAATGCGTATAAATTAACGATAAATGTAAAAAAATCATTCGTTCAACCCAAATTCGTTGTGGTAGAGGACCAGGTGTACTTGGAGAAGATTATTAGCTTACTTGAGCAGCAGGGGATCGAAGGGATACAAAAAATTAGAAGCGAAGTGAATGATTCAAGAAAAACTCAAGGATAAAATCTTTGAGTTTTTTTAGGTCATTTATTAATAGACAATAATTATGTTATGTAAATAACACAACCGAAAAAATTCAAAGAAAAGATAAATAAAAGGTAAGGGAGATTGACCAAGGTCAACCTCCCTAACAAGCTTTTCAAACCCCCAAGAATTCACTCCTTCTTATCAGCAGAAGCAATTACTTTCTTAATGATACTTTCATAATTCTTTTTCACCTTCTCTAATGGCAGTGAAAGGTCTGATGACAGTTGGAAAAGGTAGTCATTATCGTAACGGAGCCATGAAGTATAATTCCGTTTTATAAAATACTCTGCCTTTTCATACGAATCAAATGCCTCGGTTATTTTTTTACCTTGATGAATGACCTCGTACATTCCATCAGATAGAGGATGAATAAAGGAGACTTCACCTTTTCGATTTTCATACGAAGAACCATATGAGGCACCTTTAACATTGATTTCATTGCGGTCCGCATCCAGTTTGGCTGGTTGGATAGGGAAGACATTTACCACAAATTTCTCGAATGCATCTGGGGTTAAATCACAGCCAGAAGCTTTAGGGTGGCCGCCGCCACCGAAACGGGTAGCGAATTCCGATACATCCACATGATCATGTATGGTTCGAAGGCCCACTTTTTTCGTACCAACATTGAGCAAAACAATCATGTCAAGATGGGGATTGAGCTTGTTTAACGCGTTTCCTAGCTCTGATAAATATTGCTCGGCATGGACTATTCCTACACAGTACTCTTCAGTTAGAGTTTGAACCATCTGTCTGTTTTTTGAATTGATGTAGCGTTCGATTTTCTTTTCCTCTACGTCGAGTAAAAGATTTTCGGTTTCTGTTAAGGTAAAGGTTTCGGGATTTTCGCGGAGCCTTTTTAAGATGCTTTCTTCAAACGGCTCACGGTCAATAATATAAAATAGGTCATTTAACCGTTTGGCGGTGACATTGTTGTTTGCATCCCATTCCCATGTATCGTACTGACGGACTAGATCGATGAACTCCTCGAGCGCTTTGCTTCTTTTAATTTTATTTTGACTAACAAGATAGTCGTAAAACAAAGAGGTTGCACATGTTTTTTTACCTGTTTCATATTCGGGGATAACTGTTCCCCATGCATATTTGTTAAAGTGCATCGCCGTTACATGATGGTCGATTACTTTGATATGGCGGCCTTCTTTGAAGCGCTGCTCTAGTTTTTTTTCTACTTTTTCATTAACAGCAAGGTCGGTAATATACGTTTCTGTATTATGAAAATCAGGGTTTTCAATAAAATTTTCAACACGCTGATTTAAAACACGATAAGAGCAATACGATACATAAGCCTCTTCTCCAAAAGCAAGCTTTGCGATAATACCGCAGCCAAGCCCATCCAAGTCTATATCCGTAAATAATTTCATTTAGTGAGATCACCATCCTGTAAATTTTTCCATAAAGTCTATTTTAAACCATGCCCGAATACTTATACAGCTTTGGGGTGAAAATATTCTTATTTTTATATTAGGCGCCATTATTGTTTGTACATTTTGTTCTGTTCATTTAGTAATTCTTATGCGATTTTTTCAGGATTTTTTCAGAATCATTGTCTAATATTTATGGTAATTGGACCAATAAAAAAGGGGTGTACGTTAATGAAATCATTAAAAATAATCATGACTGCTTTTCTTTTTACATTTGTTTTCGCATTTTTCGCAAATATCATTGTCAGTGCAGATGATTTTGAAGATGAAAAATATGAACAATACGATGAAGATGATGAAAAGGAAGGGCCGTTTGAAGAGTTTGGTAAAATGGTCGGTTGGGGCACAGCTATTTCGATGGGCGCGGCCGGAATCTTACTCCCGGTTAGAAGAACGACCAAAACAATAGTAAAAAAAGCACCAAGTGCAAAGAAATTCGTTCTAACCCTTTCACAATTTTTAGGAAAAAGGCACGTGTTTTTTGGAATAATAGCCCTTGGTCTAAGTCTTCTTCATGGTGTTTTCATGTTTTTAAGCGAAGGGGAGTTAGAGGGAGAAGCGATTTCAGGAATTGGTTCGGTCCTTTTTATGTCTATTGCAGCAGGATTTGGATTTGCTTTACTTAAAAATAAAAAAACAAAGAGAGTTAGAACAGTTCATATTACCTTGTTAGGAATTACCGTCCTATTAGGAATGTTTCATATTTTTATTTAATGGAGCAATATAATTTCTATATTTTCAAATTGTTTAATTAGTTAAGAACATTTTTAGAATTTTCTCTAAATAAATAGACAAATCCAAAGTTAACCAAATATACTTCAATTGAATAGGATCTTTTTATTTTGCTAAAAAAGGTAATTAATTAAAATGATAGGGATCATTTAATTAATTACCTTTTTTAAACATTGAAAGGATCCTTCTATTCCGTATTTTAAAAGAGATAATCAGAAGAAGAAGGAGATTCGTTGATGCCCCGTTACAACTGGTTAGAAGCAATAAATGTTACAGAAGAACTTTTGACTGAACCAAAAACACGTTTACCCGTTATTTGGATAAGCGCCTTGGATTGTACCGGGTGTAAGGAAGCTTTTATTCGTTCGTTTGAACCCACTGCTTTGGAAACGATTCTCAATTTCATCTCATTGGAGTATAGTGAGCTATTGTCAGTTGCGAGCGGTTATCAAGCGGAGGAACATAAGGAATCCATATTTGAAAAATATAAGGGTGAGTATGTTCTAGCAATTGAAGGAGGAATTCCGGGAAGTGATGACTATTTAACGATTGCCGGAAAATCCGTCCAAAAGGAAATCATCTCCGCTGCCAAACATGCCAAGGCAGTGATTGCATTTGGAAGTTGCTCCGCCTGGGGTGGAATACCAGCAGCAGTGGGCAACCCTACTGATTCCACTGATGTTGTAAGCATCCTTCCTGAAGGTATTCCCGTTGCCCTTGTTCCAGGCTGCCCTCCCATTCCTGAAGTAATTATTGGGACGCTTTTATACGTGCACTTTCACGGTGAATTACCAGAGCTAGACAAAAAACTGCGCCCGACCGCATTTTATCAAAAAACTGTCCATATGACATGCCATCGCAAACCCTTTTTTGATCAAAAATTATTTGCAGAATCGTTTGATGACGAGGGTGCGCGAAAAGGCTATTGTCTATTTAAACTGGGCTGTAAGGGGCCTCAGGCATTTAATTTTTGTGAATTAATTGGTAAGGACCACTGTATTGCCGCAGGCTTCCCGTGTATTGCCTGTTCCGAAAAATCCTTTTGGGATAAAGGAGGCTTTTATGGGAAAAAGAAAAGAGGATGAGGAAAAGGCGATAAGTTTTATGTTTAAATAAAGAGCAACTAGGTGTTCGTTCACAACCCATAACTTACAAGTTTAAGGGGGAAGAAGGATGACACCCTATGTTATTTTAATCATAACCGGCTTATCATTCCTTATAAATTTTTTAGCGTCATATTATCTTAGTAATATCGTAAAAAATACAAGGTCCGCCAGTATGTCTGGAGACGAAGTAGCTAATACCATTTTGAATTTAAATCATATCAGTAATGTCAAGGTTAGAAAAATTGATATTGCTGGAGAAAATGATTATGATCCGATTCTGAAGGTTATCCAATTAAGTCCAGACGTGTATGGCTGTAAGACCATTTATTCAATTGCTGTTGGTAGTCATGAAGCTTGTCATGCGGTAGATTTTCAATATTTTCGGTTTTTATTTATTCCTGTGACCTTTTTCGTTAAATATATTTTTATTCCATTATTTCTGTTATCATTCTTCATCGATTCAAATCTATTTCATGGAATTGTTTTACTCGTCTACCTATCTTTATTGTTATTAAAATTAATCGTAGAAGTGGTGGACGAATTCCATATTAATCGAATGTCGGTTCATACATTGAAACATTTTCAGCTAGTTTCACCTGATGAAGTCACTGAAACGAAGAAACTTTATCGATTTTTCAATTTTTCATACCTCGTTAGTCTGCCATTGATGATATTGTTTAATCGCTAAGGGTGAACATTGATAATTAATGTTTAAATCTCAAAAAAAGAGCTAGCATCAAAGCTAGCTCTTTTCCTTATTTCTTCTATTTTATTAACTTTGTTCGAAGTAATTCTGTTAACTCTTCAAGTTCACCCAGCGCAGCTGCGACCCGTTGCATATTGATTGGACCAATAGGCATAACATGGATCGATTCATCCGGCAGAGTGGATTTATGAGCAATCCTTTCGAAAACCTCATCATTTATGTCGGCAACACCAAGGTCTGTAAGTGAAACGGGTAAGCCGAGCTCACGATAGAAAGGGAACAACTGATTCACTTCATCTTGTTTTTCTTCAAGAATAAGTTGAACGAGTATCCCGTAGGCTACTTTATCCCCGTGTAAAGCGTGGTGGGTTTCTTCCAATACCGTCAGTCCATTATGAATCGAGTGAGCACCGGCAATTCTTCCAAAATGATCACCGAAACCGCCCACCATTCCACCAAGCATGATAATCGTTTCAATGACTTTGATGAAATCTTCATTAAGCACGCCGGCATCTAGAGTATGGATTGCTCCACTGGAATGAGCTAAAAGCAGGTCCTTGCATTGTTTTGCAGCATAATGCGAAATTTGCAATGGGACAGGCTTGTTTTCAATTACAGCCATTTGAACATCGGCTTCGTACCATTTTGCTAGAGTATCACCAATCCCGGCGATAAGCATGTTCAGAGGAGCATTCACAATAATCATCGGTTCTACTAACACAAGGCTCGCGCTATTCGGATAAATATCATAGCGGATAAATACCCCAGATTCATCATAAATTACACTGATTGGCGTCCAAGGGGAACAATTAGATGCAAGCGTTGGGATTAAGATCGATGGGGTGTTGGCTAAATGACATACAGACTTAACCAAATCAAGCACCTTTCCACCACCAACTCCGATGACTGCTGTATAACTTTTAGCACGAACTATGCTTGCAATCGTGGAAATCTCAGTTGTTGAACATTCGCCGCCATAGATGTATTCCTCAAATTCAACCTTGGTTAATTCAGGAAAATAGGGGAGGGCAGCCTCCCAAGATTTCTGCCCGTGTACAATCAAGACTTTCCTTAGTCCACGTTCCAATAGTTTGGATTCAAGTTGATTTAAAGCACCTTCCTGTAAAATATATTCGCTAGGCGCTCCATGAATAGAAAAGCTCTCCATGACTATCACTCATTTCTTAGCATGTTAACCCTTAACGAGCATGGACTACCATTGCTTTCAAATAGTTTTGCCCTGTAAATAATAACGAAAGCTATTTGATTACTTCATCCAATCAGGCTTACCAAAGCCTTTAAATTGCTCATCAATGATTTTTTCAAATTCATCAGATTCGACAACTTCTTTAATATCTTTTGCAAGCTGAGAATCCTTGTTTACTGTAGTTACAGCCACAACGTTACGATATTGATCGAGCATATTTTCTAACGCAAGAGCACTTAAAAGATCCATTTTTGCAGCCAAAGCGAAGTTACCAGGAACGGCAGCTAAATCTGCGCTTTCAACAGAACGAGGGAGCTGACCAGCTTCAATCGGTTGGAATTTCAAGTTTTTCTTATTTTCTTTAATATCTTTTTCAGATACCGTAAGTGGGTTTGCATTTGGATCTAGTTTAATTAAACCCTCATCTTCAAGAGTATTTAAAGCCCGAGCCCCATTGGTAGGATCATTAGGAATTGTAACCGTAGCTCCATCCTTAACATCATCCAAAGACTTGTATGTGTTTGAGTAAATTCCCATTGGAGCTGTTGGAACTGAAATTAAGGCTGTTAATTCCATATTGTTTTCTTTTGCAAAGTTTTCGAGATAAATCGTGTGCTGGAAAAGGTTTGCTTGAATATCATCATTATTCAACGCTTTATTTGGCTGAATATAATCGCTAAATTCAACGATTTCAACTTTATAGCCTTTGTCTTCTAAGCCGGGTTTAATCGCTTTATTTAACATATCACTATATGGTCCAGCTGTAGCTCCAATTTTAATTTCTTTTGTTTCTTCTGTTGCAGTTGTTTTCTCACTGCCGCTTTCCTTGCTTTCTGTTCCGCCGCAAGCTGTAAGAGCACCTGCCACGAAAAGTAAAATAATTGCTGTTAACCATTTTTTCATGCTGTTTTCCTTCTTTCTTTATTTTCTTTTATCTACAACTTTGGCGATGAAATCACCAAGGAGTTGGACAACCTGAACTAAAACTATCAAAATCAATACAGTCGCAATCATGATGGTATTATCATAACGATAATAACCAAAGCGAATCGCCAAATCTCCAATTCCACCACCGCCAACTGTACCAGCCATTGCAGAGAATCCGATTAAGCTGATAAGCGTCAACGTGATCCCGGAAATGATCCCCGATCTTGCTTCAAGCAGTAGTACATCCTTAATTATCATCCACGGAGTTGCTCCGGCAGCAATGGCTGCTTCAATAACTCCTTTATCAATTTCACGTAAAGCAGTTTCTACGATTCTAGCGAAAAAGGGAATGGCTGCAACCGAAAGAGAAACACTTGCTGCAGTTGCCCCAATAGTTGTTCCAACAATTAAGTTGGTTAATGGAATTAACGCTACTAACAAAATTATAAAGGGAATGGACCGGACTAAATTGACCGTAAATCCTAAAATGTTTTGCATAGTGCGATTTTCCAAAAATAATCCTTTATCCGTTACGTATAAAAGAATCCCGATTGGCAATCCAACAAAGATGGCAATCACTAGAGAGATTGAAATCATGTAAATGGTTTGAAAGAAAGCGGTATTTATTTCGGGAATAAGCTCGATAAAATGCTGAAAATCAAAGCCCATTGCGTAACACCTCCACCTGTGCGGCACGATTTTCGATATACTTAATCGCGTTGTTAATTTCTTCTTTCTCACCTTTCAGTTCCATGATAAAAATACCAAGGGGCAATTCTTGAATATATTCGATTGACCCGTGGAGAAAGTTACCTTTTACTTTAAATTGCTGGAGTGTATCAGAAATGACCCCTTCACCTGCAACCTTGCCTTTAAAGATTACTTTCACAATCGGTCCATCACATTTATTTAAAATCACCTCTGGGATCTCGAAGGAAACAACGCTTTCGATAAACTCTTTTGTGAGTCCTGTCTGTGGGTTGGCGAATACTTCATATACTGTGCCTTCCTCCATAACCCTGCCATTTTGCATAATCGCCATTCGATTACAAATTTCTTTGACTACTTTCATCTCGTGAGTGATTAACACAATCGTTATATTGAGTTCTTTGTTGATTTTCTTAAGTAAATTTAGGATCGACATGGTCGTGGTAGGGTCCAAGGCCGAAGTAGCTTCATCACATAACAGTACTTTCGGATTGTTGGCAAGTGCTCTAGCGATAGCAACCCTTTGCTTTTGACCACCGCTCAGTTGAGCAGGATAGACATCTCGTTTATCCGAAAGACCGACCATCTCGAGCAGCTCCTCAACTCGTGACTTTATTTGGGCCTCTGGAAGCTTTGCAGCCTTCAAGGCAAAGGCGACATTATCAAATACTGTTTTTTGACTGATTAAATAAAAATGCTGAAAGATCATCCCGATTTTTAACCTAGCCAGTCGTAAGTTTTCACCCTTTAATGAGGTAAGGTCTGTCCCGTTAACACTGATTTTCCCAGAGGTTGGCCGCTCAAGTAAATTAATACAGCGGAGGAGTGAGCTTTTGCCGGCACCGGAATAGCCGACAATACCATATATTTCTCCTTCTTGAATCGACAGTGTTACATCGTCAACACCTATAACTGTCCCAGTTTTTGTTTTATAAATCTTTGAAAGATTGCGAATTTCAATCATATAAAAACCTCTTTATGTATCCAAATTGACAAGGAAAATAAGCTCAAAAGTTTTAACTCTACAAAAAAATGCTTCTTTCATTAGAAAGAAGCATCGAAAAAAACGGGGTTCTCAGCTTATCTTTCAGAATGAAAGTCATTCTGTAGGAGTTGGCACCTTCCCTAATCAGGGGGTTGCCGGACGTCATAGGGCCTAGTCCCTCGGTCGCTCTGGATAAGTATTTTGTTGTGTGAAATAATATGTTTTTGATATTACTAGGCAATTTTTGTATTGTCAATCCCTAAAATATTATTTCCATATACAAAAAGTGGTTTGGAACCAATAATACCAATGGATTTAGTGGGTTTAAATTTTTTTTTGGTATTTTAAATCATTAATATAAATCCGTCCGTCGATCCTGAAAAATCGGAATGGTCTTCCGAACACGATCGACCTCAGTTAAATCTAATTCAGCATAAAAAATGCCTTCACCCGTCTCTTCGCTAAGCAGCAATTCTCCCCATGGAGCAATCACCATGGAATAGCCATTAAACTCATTATTTGGATCATTTCCAACACGGTTCACCGCGACGATATAGCACTGATTTTCGATGGCGCGAGCCTGCAATAACAAGCGCCAGTGGTCAATTCTCATTGTTGGCCACTCTGCCGGAATAAACATGACTTTTGCTCCTTCAAGAACATGACAGCGAATCCATTCTGGAAAGCGCAAATCATAACAGATGACCCCTCCACAAGTAATCCCGTCCAACTCAAATACATTTGTACTTTGACCTGCACTCATAAATAAATGCTCATCCATTAACTTAAATAAATGGGCTTTATCGTATTCAGCAACAATGGCACCAGTCCGATCTACGACGTACATTGTATTGCAGAAGCCTTCACCTTTTTTGGTCGCAACCGATCCCCCAACTATATTAATCTTATAGATTTCCGCTAAATTGACGAGCAATTGTTTCGTACGTTGCCCATCTATGTCAGCCAACCTATCGAGCTGATCAAGTGCATAGCCTGTATTCCACATTTCCGGAAATACGATTACATCCGCACCTGCCTGAGCTGCTTTTTGTATATAGTGTTCGACCGCCGTGAAATTTTTTTCTGGCTCCGCAAACGCAATATTCATTTGAACGCAAGCAATTTTCATTTTTCAAACACCTCTAGACATTTTTAATTAAAGATTATAGAATTTCAAATATTATCGCAATAACTTTTCTTAAAAGGATGATTCGATGGAATATTCAGAGCGCTTGAAAAAACTGCCGGTTCAATTTTTTGCTTCACTTGTTGAAAAAGTAAACAAAGCAATCGCCGAAGGGCGGGATATAATAAATTTAGGACAGGGAAATCCGGACCAACCAACTCCAAAGCATATTGTTAAAGCTTTACAAGAAGCGGCAGAGGACCCGCATACTCACAAGTATTCTCCGTTTCGAGGAATAAACGAATTGAAAGAGGCTGCTGCACAATTTTATAAAAAGCAATACGGTGTCGAGGTGGATCCCTATTCAGAGGTTGCTATATTGTTTGGAACGAAAACAGGGCTGGTTGAACTGCCAATGTGCTTGCTAAATGAGGGGGAGCTCATGCTCTTGCCGGACCCTGGCTATCCCGATTACCTATCAGGTGCCGTACTTGCAAATGTACAATATAAAACGTTTGGGTTAAAAGTGGAAAATCATTTTCTACCGGATTATGAGGCAATACCAAATGAACAAAAAGAAGCAGCCAAGTTAATGTACTTGAATTATCCAAACAATCCGACCGGGGCCACAGCTAATCGAGCCTTTTTCGAGGAAACGGTTGCGTTTGCCAAGAAACACAATATTACCGTGCTGCACGATTTTGCGTATGGCGCCATCGGTTTCGATGGAAAAAAACCGGTCAGCTTTCTTGAAGTGGAGGGAGCTAAGGAAATCGGTGTCGAGATGTACACTTTATCCAAAACCTTTAATATGGCAGGCTGGCGCGTTGGCTTTGCAGTTGGGAACCCGATCATTATTGAGGCGCTTAACCTAATTCAGGATCATTTGTACTGCAGTCTATTTCCAGCTGTACAAAAGGCTGCCGCTGCAGCGCTAACAGAGGATCAGAAATGTGTAGAAGAACTTGTAGCGAGATATGAAAGTCGCCGTAATACACTTATCTCAGCTTGTCGTGAAATTGGCTGGGATGTCCAGAGTCCGACAGGGTCATTTTTCGCTTGGCTTCCCGTCCCTAAAGGTTACAAGAGTGAAGAGTTTGCTGATTTCTTGTTAGACAAAGCGGATGTGGTTGTGGCAGCCGGTAATGGTTTTGGTGAGTATGGAGAAGGATATGTAAGAGTCGGTTTGTTAGTGGAAGAGGAGCGACTGATTGAAGCGGTTAAACGGATAGGGAAGTTGAACCTTTTTAACAGCTAATCATTTCTAAATCAAATTTTGACAGTATGAGGAGTTTACCACCATGAAAAGAACATTAAAGGCTGTCATTTTCGATATGGACGGAGTGATTGCTGATACATTAGAGCTTTATTACATAACCGAAAAAAGGATAGCTGATTATCTTCAAATTCCATTTACACATGAGGATAGCGAAAAATATAAAGGGGTCGAAAGAAAGAAAATCATCGAATCGATGGTAGAACGGTCAGCAAAAAAGTTAAGTTTTCTCGAGAAAGAAGAGCTTGCAGATCAGAAAAATATCCATTACCAGCAATTAATTCAAACATTGGATGAAAAAGCGATATTGCCTGGAATGGAGCAATTCATCGTCGATTTGAAAAATAATCATATGAAAATGGCTGTGGCTTCTTCGAGCTCAAATGTCAAAATCGTTTTGCAAAAATTGGGTTTGATTGATTACTTCGATGTAATCGTTGATCCTAGCTCGTTAAATAAGGGTAAACCTGACCCTGAAATATTTTTGAAAGCTGCAACGGAATTAGGAATTTCACCAGAAAATTGTGCGGCAATTGAAGATGGTGAAGCCGGAATGAAGGCAATCAAATCAACTAAAATGTTCTCGATCGGCATCGGAACAAATAAAACAGTTAAGACCGCTGATTGGCATGTTGTAAACACAGAAGAAATAACCTTTCAGGAGCTGTTGATACGTTTCGATAGAGAATATTTAGCTTAAAAAACCCCTAATGGTAGAATGATGTAATAAAATCTACCATTAGGGGTTTTTACATACTTAGATAAACATAGTCCCGGCAACAATAAAGCTGAATAAAGAACCAAGAACTAAGCCAGCGGCACCGAATACCATTAAGATTAAGCCGTGTATTTCACTTTTTACAGTATATGTCATAAAGCCCATAAACAATGCTGCTGCACCGAAAAGAAGCGGCATAAACAGAAGGGAAATCGCAAAGAATGCCCAACCTAATACAGCATATAAGGTTCCTTTGTTAGAAGTTGACTTTTCATAAGATAAGGTCACGTTGCCACAGCTTTGGCAAACTGATGAGTTAGCAACGCTGTAAGAACCATTTTGAGAATTATACATTTCATCCACCCCAATAATTAATAAATTTCTCCCCAAATACCCATCAATTACGCTTCGTTCACAAAATAGACATAAATACCAGTTGATTATTTTCAGATTACCATATTATTCTGGTAAATCAAGGAAAATGTTTCGGAAATGTGAATTTTTTTAGTTTTTGAAAAGGAGCAAAAAGTTTTTTGGAGGTTAATAGACACAAAATATAGAGATGGCAAGGGTTTAAGTGATAAAGCTTAGAAAGGCATTAACTGATTTTTCGGAGAATTTTTTTAATAACAGTGAATGTTTATGTGATAAAAGTTATTTTGAAAAACATAATCATCGTAGATATAGGAGAAAAATCAAGTTTACAAAATTATCGTATCTAAGGACACACGAGAAGCTTAATATTTTTAGATAAACGTTCTTGATAAGTAGGCAGAACAGGCTAACTACTACTTTTTTAAATATCGCTAATATAAGAATAATATTTTACCTAATATCTTTACTTTGATATAAACATTGACATAATCTGCTAAATTTGTTTTAATTATATTAGAATAGCATCAATTGTTAAGAAGGTATAGCAAATTGGCATTATTTCAACTGAATAACTATTTAAATGCGCTTAATCTATCGAAGAACGGGGGAACCATTCGTACTATTTGTACATGGGGTGAATCCTTTTTTAAGGTAGGGTACTCTCAAACCCGAACCCGGCAGCTAACCTCGTAGGCGATTGAGGGGAGGACTGGCAACATATTGCACAGAGCTGACCTCTGTGTTTTTTTGTGGAATTTTTTAAGATTGTAAAGATATCTGTAAATCCACAAAAATGATTTTCTAGTAAAAAAACGATTTAAAAAACTATTAAAGGGAGGTACTTTTATTGAAATTAACTTCGAAAATTTTTACTGCGCTTATTGTTGGTGCCCTGTTTGGTTTGTTTATGAATTTATTTGCAGGGGATGTATTTCCTAAAATCGACCAGTATGTGTTAACACCTTTAGGGTTGATTTTTGTAAATCTGATAAAAATGCTCGTAGTACCGATTGTGTTCTTTTCAATCACCCTAGGTACAGCTGGTTTGGGTGATCCAAAGAAATTGGGACGGATCGGCTTGAAAACAATAAGTTATTTTCTTATTACCACTACTTTAGCTATCACGATTGGGATCGGTTTAGCCTATGTATTCCAACCTGGCTCTGTAGGCGAATTTGACTTATCCACAGCAAAATTTGATGCAACTGAAGCCCCTCCTGTAGCAGAAACTCTTCTAAATATCATACCTTCTAACCCTGTAAAAGCATTTTCAGAAGGAAACATGTTACAAATTATTACCTTCTCACTTTTTATCGGCTTAGCGTTAACGATGCTTGGCGATAAAGTGGAAAGTGTAGTAAAGCTAATAGAACAAGGAAATAAAATTATGATGTTCCTTGTTAGTGCGGTTATGAAATTTGCCCCGTATGGAACTTTCGGGTTAATTGCATCTGCAATTGGTAAGCAAGGGTTTGACGCCATGAAAGCAATGGGTTTATACATGATGGTCGTCCTTTTGGCATTAGTGCTTCACTCTATTATTGTATACGGAGGATCCGTTGCCCTGTTTGCTAAAATGAACCCGCTTCTTTTTTTCAAAGGCTTTGCACCGGCAATGGGGGTTGCATTTAGTACATCTAGCAGCAATGCAACATTACCAATATCTATGGACGTTGCTCAGAAAAATTTAAAGGTTCCTGAATCGATCAGCAGTTTTGTCCAGCCGTTGGGTGCGACCATAAATATGGACGGTACAGCCATCATGCAAGGGGTGGCGACCATCTTTATTGCCCAAGTTGTAGGATCAGATCTGTCCTTTATGCAGTTAACAACCGTTGTTTTAACGGCTGTTTTAGCAAGTATTGGCACAGCTGGGGTGCCTGGTGTTGGCTTAATCATGCTAGCGATGGTATTACAGTCTGTTAGTTTGCCAGTAGAAGGTATTGCCCTAATTATCGGGATTGACCGCTTACTTGATATGACGCGGACTGCCGTCAATATTACTGGTGATGCTGCCTGTGCAGTTATTGTGGCAGAAACCGAAAAGAAGAGAGAAGAAAAGAGCCAAACGTTCAGACAAGAAGCTGTATAAGTTTTTAACATCAAGTAATATTAATAAAATGTAATAGAGTTAGGCCCTACATTTATTTGCAGGGCCTTTTTGTTGTGCGCCCGGCATGGGTGCAGTCTATAGGGTGTAAGTCCCGAGCCACGAAGGCAGTTGTAGTGGTTAGCTTAACGCAAGGGTGTCCATGGTGA
>NZ_JBKFGH010000036.1:0-85602 GCF_051233475.1 Neobacillus terrisolis
TCTAATTTGGTTTTTTGTTTTTCAACAATAAACATTCTTACCAAATTAACCTACGATTTTACGAGTAAGGAGCTAGTTTCGTTCATGATAACTCGGCGCCACAGCGCCTGTGGGATCTCTCGTGACACCTTTTCCCGCAGGAGTCTCGCACCTTCCGCTCCAATCAACAGCGTGCTCAAAATCAACATTGTTCTTTAACAAAGCTTTTAAAAAAGAAAGTTTTGTCAAAATAATAAACCCTCGCCTATTCCTATCGTACCTCTAAAATAATAATCAGCATATGGCATATCTTAAACATTTATTAAAATTCACGATTTGGATAAAATTTCCGACTAAATTACTATTTTAAAACAGTATCTCTATTCCTTATAATTTAAGTGACAATTAAAATCCGAAAGGGCAAACCTGGAGAAATTCAGGGACGCAAAGCTATAGGGGCTAAAGTCGAATGATTATGCCAGCCAGTTGCCGAAGAGCTAGCTGTTAAAAACTTCGGATCTATGTTCTCCTGAGGAATTTTAATTTGTTAATTATTTTATGGAGGTAATAACATCATGAAAAGAAGGATTTGTACAGCTGCGCTAACGTTAGTTTTTGCAATGGGAACTTCTGTTAGTGCCAATTCAGAAGCAGGCGACACCGCGGGTATTACACCAGATGAATGGCTTTACCCAGTGGACCAGCTTGCTGAGGAAATCGAGTTAGCGTTAACAACAGATTCAGAAGCAGAAGCGGCTCTATTGTTAGAACTGGCTGATGAGCGTTTAGCCGAAGCCGAGGTTCTTACAATCGAAGAGAATGCCGATGCCCAAGAAGCGGTTGGCACGGAACAGGACTCCACGGACGTCGAAACCGATGAATTAGTGGAAGAGACAATAACTGATTATACTGAAATACTTGATGAAGCCCAAGATGCGGTGACTGAAGTGATTGAAGACGAGGAAATTGATGATGAAGCTAAGCAAGAGCTGGCAGACCAATTAGAAGAGGCAACGGATATCGACGAAGACCTTGCTGATCAAATTGGCGAGGATCTAGTAGATGAAGTTGTAAAGATTCAGGACGAAGCTTATCTTGTTGCGAATGTGGTGCTCGGATTTGATGCTGAGCTTGTTAAATCCTTGCGCGGACAAGAGCTTGGCTATGGCGAAATCGCTAAAGTGATCGCTTTAGCTGAGGTTAGCGGCAAAACAGCGGATGAAATCGTTGCATTAATAAATGCTGGTGAAAAAGACTTCGGGGAAGTGTTGCAAGAACTTGGTGTTACGATGACTCAAGTAAAAACAGCAGCCCTTACAATAAAAATGGAATATCTTGAGCAGGAGATTGAAACTGCTCAAGCGGATGGCAATACGAAAGTATCTGAAAAATATACAAAAAAATTAGAACAGCTCACTGCTAAAAAAGAAAAGTTAGCATTGAAATTAAATCAAGGCGACCTTGATGATGAGGCTGAGGTTGAGGCCGATGATTCTGGGGACCAACAGGCTGTTACGGAAACTGGTGATCAGGCGACTGAAGGTGCTGGAACAGAAACTGATTCACTTGATATTTCCGCTCAAACTGTTCAAGTAGAAGCAGGTTCTCAAACAAAACAGGGTGCAAAGCAAGCAGTTGACGAAGCAAAGCAAAGCTCCGAAACCGCAAAAGGGCATGCGGATCAGGCAAAGAAACAAGCTGAAGTAGCAAAGGAACAGGAAAAACAAGCCGCGGAGGCAGCCAAACAAGAAGCTAAGCAAGCTGCGGAGGCAGCAAAGGAACAAGCTAAGCTCAAGGCCGAAGCCGCCAAAGAACAGGGAAAGCTGAATAAAGAGGATGCGAACAAAACGAAAGAAAAATAACTTACTATCATGTTAACAAGTTAATAAGGGTAAAGGTCCCGACTTCTAAGGTATAAAAGCCTAAAAAGAAGTCGGGTCTTTTTTGATTTTTCTATGCCAGTTAGTGAAATGCTAAATATTATCAAAAACTTACACATTAACAAGTGAATCGGGATTTTTGCATTGTCACGGTGAAAAACCATCTATAATATAGAATTACATAGAAACCGTATACAGATTTGATTAAAGGAGCATCCATGTGAAAAACCCACAGTTATCTTTAAGTGTTCCAAAACTACTGGCGCAAATGATTTTAGCATATATTATAGGTTTTATTCTTCATCATCAATTCGTGGATGAATGGATTCATCGTCAAAACTTCTCTGACGGTTTAGAGGAACTGTTGGTGTTTACTTCGTTTCTGTTCATTACTGCACCAATTTTTTATTTGATCGTTTATCGGTATTTAAATAAAAAAAGTAAAGAAGGGTACCATTTTTTACAACAATACAATCAATTAATGGAAATTTTAGATGATTCCCCGATTGGTGGATTTGTATATGGAAAAGACGGTTTTGAGTATGTGAATAAAAAATATTGCCAAATTGTTGGTGTAAAGGAAAAGGATATTATCGGAAAAAGATTTCTGGAGGCTAAACTTTTTGATGATGAAACAAATAAATTATTAAGTAGTAATGCCCAAAAACGATTTCATCATCAATTTGTTCCAGATTACTATACAGTCTCTTCTCGCCAAAAAAATAACGCAACATTGTCGCTTGAATTCCGCTCAAAGCTAGGAAACTTAAACGGCCGTCCGGTCATTTTTGGAACAGTCATCGATGTTACCGAAAAGATGAACTTAGAAATTTCGCTTAAAAAAAGTGAGCAATTGTATCGGCGATTATTTGAAGCTAATATGGACATTGCGTTAATTTTAGACAAAAAAGGAACGATCGTCGAAGTCAACAAAGCCGGTGAAGATGCATTCGGTTATGAAAAGTCCGAAATAATTGGCCAATCGTTTAATGGTTTTATTTTTGAACAGGGACGGCCGGAAGCATGGGATGTTTTTGATAAGGTCCTTCAGGGCCAGTCTATTCGCTATGAAACAAAAGTGATTGGCAAGAAGAATCAACAGGCTTCAATAGCAATCAGCATCATGCCCATTTATTTAGATGAGGAAATAACGGGAGCATTTGCTTATGTTCGTGATATTACCGTGCAGCGGGAACATTTGAATACGATCCAAAAAATGGCCTATTACGATTCCTTGACCGGGCTGCCTAATCGCCATTATTTTACCGAAGAATTTAATCGTCTCATTGATGAAGCTGGCAGTAAACATAAACGTGCTGCTCTTTTGTACCTAGATCTTGATCGGCTCAAAATGGTTAATGATAATTTAGGACATTTGGCTGGGGACAAGCTGCTGCAGATGACAAGTTGTCGATTTAAGGAGGTCATAAAGGAGCGGGGCTTCATATCAAGATTGGGTGGAGATGAGTTTACCGTCATTGTTCAATTTTTTGAATCCATTGAGGAAGTAATCGCCATTGCCGATGACATAATTACAAGTTTTGTTGAACCTTTTGGAATCGAAGGGAGCTCTATTCAATCAAAGGTAAGCATTGGGATAGCACTCTTTCCAGAGCATGGTGACAGTTACAAGGGGCTCATCCAAGCTGCCGATAATGCAATGTTTCATGCAAAGCGATTGGGAGGAAACCAATACAAAATATTTAATTCTGCATACAGTTCACACAGCAAAAAGCTGTTTGAATTTGAAAATGATTTTTCGAGAGCTATAGAAAATCAGGAGTTTTTTCTAGTCTATCAGCCAAAATTTGATGCCGATATTCATACAATAAGGGGAGTAGAAGCATTATTACGCTGGAATCATTCGCAAAAGGGTGAAATTTCTCCGGGTGATTTTATCCCGATGGCTGAAGCAACCGGGTTAATTGTTCCGCTCGGTGAATGGGTGTTACGAGAAGCATGCCGCCAGGCCAAAGCATGGGAGGCTTCAGGTTTCGCCCCGTTCCGAATAGCAGTGAACGTCTCTGCTTTACAGTTTCAACAAACGAATTTCCCAGATAAGGTAAGTGAGATCTTAGCTGAAAATGATTTAGACCCGAATTGGCTTGAAATTGAAATTCCGGAAGGAACGTTAATGGAAGAAAATGAAGTTGTCCATTTTGGAGTTTCTAGGCTGAAGGAAATGGGAATACATATTGCTCTTGATCACTTTGGAACCGGATATTCTTCCTTCAAATACTTGAAGCAGTTTCCATTACACACACTTAAGATTGATCGCTCATTTATTGAGCGGGTCCATCTTCATAAACAACGGGCAGCCATCGTCCAAGCAATTATCCAATTAGGGCAGGGCCTGGGTATACAAGTAGTTGCCGAAGGTGTGGAGACAGCGGATGAATTAGCCTTCCTTCAAAACCAAGGAATCGATGAAGTCCAAGGCTACTACATCTCAAAACCACTCCCTCCAGCCCAACTAGAAAAACTCATCCCACCACAGCATTAAAGCAGTGGGGGACAGTCCCCCGACAAAGTAAAGCGTCACACCAGCACCGCGCCGGGGGACTGTCCCCCGCTGCACTAAAGTATTAAAAACACCTGCTCTTATTATGAAGGAGCAGGTGTTTCTTCTGGTAATTCGCCTATCATTCGCCGGATTTTCCGCGGGATATAATTAATGCGGTCTGAAGAAAGAATCAAAACGACCATTTTCCCTTCACCAGCGTGGGCCCGAATCAGAATCGGTTGATTGTATTTGTTACGAAAAGTAAAATCAGGTCCGTACCAGCTGACCGTTGCATCACGACCCTCTGGGACATAGGGAACCCTTTTACTATGCGAATAGCGTTCCAAGACATCCAGCCCGGATTGATCCACTGCATTATACAATGTAGACGATACCTGGCAGATTCCACCGCCGATCCCCTCTGAGAGCTCGCCTTTCACAATAATTGGCGCAGACATATAGCCCTTCTCTTTAGTCCGTTTACCAACCACTCGGTTAAAAGAAAAGCTTTCTCCCGGAAACACAACAAAATTATTAATGGCAGCAGTCGCTAGGGAAATATTATGAGACCGTTCTTGATTGTGAGAATTATAAAAGGTAACATAATGGCCAATAACCTCTGTCCTTATATCTGATATCAATTCACTGTCTACTCGAGGAATAATTCGTTGAACCGGAACTTCAACTGTTGCTGGTCCTTTACCATACAAGTAGCGATAAAACTGTTCTGTAAATTCTCTTCGGTCTAACGAAACACCCGGTTTTTCGGATATGATATTGCCGCCGCGATCAAGCCTAGCATTAACAGGCTCTTTTTTGATTTGTTGATTCACCTGGTCTTCAAGTTGATCCAAACCTTTTTCATTAAAAAAAGGAAACAGAGAAACAGGCAGAAAAAAATCAGACCGGTTTACCACGGCGATCGTCTCGCCATTTTGGCTGATTGATAAATTATCTGCCGGTACCTCTACCGTACTACTTAATAATATAAATGGAAAAAGCCATATTAAATTCAATATCTTCACCCCATAGTTAGTATGAGTAAGATCTTTTTTTTAATGTAGTTAAAAAATATTTCAATAAAAAAAGGTAAATAAAAAAGAAATAAAGAAAAAATAAGAGATAAGATTATTTTGTGAAGGAGAAAATTACTATGGGACTACTAGATGGTTTTATCGGAAACGTTTCTGAAGTAGAGGTTGAAGAAGTAGAAAAAGAACTGCAAAAAATTGTTACAGATAATGAGCATGTTGAAAAGGCCTATAAACTTATTCGTGACTTATTGGTGTTTACCAATTTAAGAATGATCTTAATAGATAAACAAGGAATGACAGGGAAGAAGGTAGAATACCATTCAATCCCTTATAAAAGCATTACCCACTTTAGCGTCGAAACAGCGGGAACCTTTGACCTTGATGCAGAACTTAAAATATGGATTACCGGCTGGGAAGAACCTATCCTAAAACAATTCAAAAAAGACAAAAGTATCTTCGACGTCCAAAAAGCACTAGCCACCTACGTAGCAAAATAGCAAAACAAAACCGCTTCACCACATTAAAGCGGTGGGGGACAGTCCCCCACTGCTTTAACGTATTAAACTCTGATCCTACCAACACACACTAATATTGACTGATTTAAGGTGGATGAATTATGATAACGGTAATTAACCTTCCATTTTCAAACTTGATTAGCCGCCCCGTTACCCTCGTCACCCCTCAAACAAACCCATATAAGGAGGACCCCTCATGTCAAGAAAACCCCGCCCGTGGTATCCGGGACATGCCCATCACATTTACGCTCGCGGCAATAAACGTGCATTAATCTTCCATGAACCCCAAGACAACTTAAAGTATTTAGAAATATTCGAAGACGTCCGCGAAAAGTATCCATTTACTCTTCATTCCTACTGCCTAATGCCCAATCATCTTCATCTTCAGCTTGAGACCCCCGCAAACTACATACCTGAGATAATGAAAACGGCCCATTCACTTTACGCCATTTATCTCAACAAAAAATTAGACATCGATGGTCACGTCTTTCAAGGCCGCTACGGTTCAAAAATCATCCTATCCGATCAATATTTCCTTACCGTCAGTCGCTACATTCACTTAAATCCAGTTGAAGCCAATATAGTAACCAAACCCGAAGACTATCTATGGAGCAGCTATGCCTCTTATATTAACCTCACCGACAACCCTCACATCGACCGCACTAAAACCTTCTCTTATTTTCCCGAACCTCCCCATGAAACCTATCGTGAATTTGTGGAGAGAGAAGATGAACTAGGGGATGAAGGCATATGACAACAACCATCACAAGCATTGGCCTAAAAGGGCTGGAAGGATACCGGATCCATGTTGAAGTCCAGATCCAGCAGGGGCTAGAATCAATTACAATCGTAGGCCTCCCAGATGCTTCTGTCCGCGAATCGAAAAGACGTGTCGCTGCTGCTCTCCATTCGGCTGGTTATTCCTTAATCGGGCAAAAAATCATGATAAACCTCTCGCCCTCTGAGCTCAGGAAAAATGGTCCTTTGTTCGATCTTCCTATCGCAATTGGAATATTACAAACTTTAAATCTCATCCCTGCTTCATTAACAGATCAAACCGCTTTCATTGGTGCGTTATCACTTGATGGTACGATCCAGCCAGCCAACGGAATGCTGCCAGCCGTCATAGCGGCACAAAAACTTGGCATCAACCAAATATATATCCCTTACGACGAAAATCTGCCTTTCCTTCATTTTGAAAAAATAAAGATCATTTACGTGTCTTCATTAACTGAGGTTATTCAACATATCTCAGGTCAGCCCGCCCAGTTTATTATCCCTGACAAACCCAAAGGCCAAGAGCCTCCCAAACAATCCCACCTAGACTTCCAAAAAATCATCGGTCATAGTTACGCTAAATTTGCTTTAGAAGTCGCAGGGGCAGGAGGGCATCATCTATTAATGACCTGCCCTCCAGGGTGCGGAAAAAGTCTACTCGCAGAAAGCTTCCCTTCGATCCTGCCACCATTAAGCACTAAAGCCAAACTAGAAATGATTAGCATCTATCAATTAGCTGGGGCACCAATCCCAGATTATCATTATCCACCTTATCGGAGCCCCCACCATTCAGCCTCAGGTGTCTCCATTATTGGCGGAGGGCAGAATCCGAAGCCGGGTGAAATTTCACTAGCTCATCGAGGGATTCTATTCCTTGATGAAATGGCTGAGTTCACGAAAAAGACGCTAGAAATGCTTCGGCAGCCGTTGGAAAGTGGAGTGGTAACGATTTGTCGGGTCCGATCGACTGTCTCATATCCGGCCTCCTTTATACTTGTCGGTGCAATGAATCCATGTCCCTGTGGCTATTCAGGTTCAAACTCCCGCTACTGCTCCTGTTCAAAAAAGGAGATTTTTTCTTATCAAAACAAACTTTCAGGTCCAATCAGAAACCGCTTTGATATTTTCCTCAATCTGCAACCTGTTGAACTAAGCAGCTCACTAACAGATAATCAAGAAACATCCAGTCAAATTCGAAAAAAAGTAACAGATGCAAGAGAGCGGCAATACCAACGATATGGTGAAGAAATCAACAATAACCGTGTTCCTTTTGAGACATTAATCAAGGACCATCCAATGAGTCACAGCCAATTACAATACCTTCAAGAAATATCCATTAAAAGAAACTGGAGTAATCGTGTCCAAATTAAAATTATCCGACTCGCGCGAACCCTGGCCGACCTCAACCATACCAATAAAATCACCGACCAAAACCTAATCACCGCCATCAAACTAAGAACCCCTTCAACACACTAAAGCAGCGGGGGACAGTCCCCCGCTGCTTTAACGTGATAAAATAAGCTGGTCGTTGCTATGGTTCGGTGGTACAATCGGATACACATTTTCTTCTTCCACTACATTAAATTCCATCAAAACCGGCCCATCCTCAAGAAATGCTTTTGCAATCATTTCTCTTGCCTCTTCCTCGGTACTTGCTTTAAACCCTTTGATTCCATAAGCTGCTGCCAGCTTCACAAAGTCCGGAGAAGTCATTTTTACTGAGGAATACCGGCGTTCATAAAACATTTCCTGCCACTGCCTAACCATACCCAAATAGCCATTGTTCATAATCGCAATCTTAATTGGCAATTGGTATTGTACAGCAGTAATCATTTCCTGCAGATTCATTTGAAAACTGCCGTCACCTGAAACACAAATAACATCCTTCATCGGGCTCCCAACAGCAGCACCAATCGCAGCCGGAAGTCCATAGCCCATCGTCCCTAATCCACCGGAGGTTACCAACGTTCTAGGTTTGGTAAAATTATAATTGTTAGCCGTCCAAATTTGATGCTGTCCAACATCGGTAACAACAACTGTATCTTCTCCGGAAAACTCATCGAGCATTTTAATCACGTTTTGGGGTCTTAAAATACTATTCGACTTATCAAAAAGAGGGACCGTTCGTTTCATAACAGAAGTCTCGCTAACCCAATCCTTGATGTTTTCTCTGACTAAGCCGAAGTCTAGCTTTTCATTTAAATAATTTAGAAACTCCTTTGCATCACTGACGATAGGTAAATCGACCTGGATGATTTTATTGATTTCTGCGGGATCAATATCCACATGGACTTTTTTCGATTTTGGAGAAAATCCGCTAATTTTCCCAGTTACCCTGTCACTAAACCGTACCCCAATCGATACCAAAAGGTCGCAGCGATGAACTGCTTTGTTTGAGGCAAAGGTACCATGCATGCCCAGCATACCTAAGTGCAATGGGTCAGACACCCTCATTGCACCAAGCCCCATTAAAGAGCTCACTACAGGTATACCAGCTTTCTCAACAATTTCTCTTAACACTTGAGCTGCACCGGAAATTATTGTGCCTCCACCAATAAAAAATACAGGTTTTCTTGCACTTTCTATGTATTCAACTGCTTTTTCAAAAGTTTTTTCATTAAAGTTTTTAACAGGCTTGGGTTCAGGATAAGGCATCGCCATCAAATTTGAAAACGACCGGCTATTAAGAACTTCTTTAGATAGTTCAATAACAACAGGGCCAGGTCTTCCTTCGGTTGCGACAAAAAAGGCCTGGTTTATAACCGCTTGAAGTTCATTGACACTTAACACGGTAAAGATATGCTTAGTAATCGGGACATTTACACCTACAAGATTTAGATCGTCCGGGGACTCGCCGCTGATTTTATTAAAATGGTATTGTCCTGTTATCACCACAATAGGAACGGAATCACTATGAGCTGTTGCAATTCCTGTCACGCCATTCGTTATTCCTGCTGCAGAGCTTAATAGAACAACGCCAGGCTTCCCAGTTGCACGTGCATAACCGTCAGCAGCATGAACGGCAGCCTGCTCGTGCTTCAATTGTACATATTTGAAAAATGAATGTCCCGAAATTACATGATGAAAAGGAAGCAAGCCATCACTTTGACATCCAAATACATTTTTTACTCCTTGTGAAGCTAGTGACTCAATTAATAAGTCGGCACCAGTTAGCTCTTTCAAATCTATCAATCTATTCACCTAATTCCCAGTTTTTTAATAGTTTAAATTATCAGATAGAATTTGTATGTGAGTTTAGTCATAATAACATGGCTTTTTATGTAAAAAAGACCGCATTCAGATCAAATAAAACTCTGAATGCGGTCATTCGTCTCGCATGTAGTGTTGTAGTAAAAATCATTAAGCGTGTACGGCCCATTTTACTAGCCCAATATCTTAATGAATTTCAATCCGCTTCCGGTCAGGGTTTGAAATCATTAGCTTAGGGCATTTTAGCGTTAAGACGCCATTATTGAACGTAGCTTCTATTGTTTTGTCATCAATGTCCTCAACAAAGAAACGACGTACAAATTCGCCATAATGTCTTTCCTGGCGGATGTAGTTTTCTTTTTCGTCTTTGCTACTAGCTTCCCGTTTAGCTGAAATGGTTAAATAGTTGTTTTCATATTCCACGTTGATGGCTTCCTTTTCAAAACCAGGCATTTCAGCCTCAATGACATATTGATCTCCCGTTTCTTTGATGTCGGTTCTGAATTGATGAATGTCACCTCGGACAGATGCAAGGAAATTATCGTTGAAGAAATCGTTGAAAGAATCCCACATCTCACCCAAATCGCGATTTTTCCGTCGAGGTAAAAGACCGGCCATTCTAGATTCCTCCTTTCCTATGCAATTGTAATACCTTACACCTATATTTTACTCCTCTAAAAAATGAACATCAAACATATGCAATTGGCCACAGACCACCACCGAACCACAAAATACCACCACAATTTACTGCTTTAAAGGAGTGGGGGACAGTCCCCCACCACTGTGACGCGTTAAATTATGTATTCTGCTCCAGTTATAATCTCTTGTTGTTCTTGGATCATTTCGATGAAGGCTTCGACGAATCTTGGGTCGAATTGCTTGCCTGAGCAAGCTCGTAATTCATCGATTGCCTCATCAATTGTCTTTGTTTTTTGATATGGCCGCTCCGTCGTCATCGCATCGAACGAATCAATGATACACAATATCCGGGCCAGCTTCGGAATATTTTCGTCCTTTAACCCGAAAGGGTAACCGCCCCCGTCAAACCGCTCGTGGTGAAGCTCTACTAAAGGTAAAACATTCATCCAGTTCTTGTTGGTAGCAATAATCTCTTTCCCGAACGACACATGATTCTTAACTAATGCCCATTCTTCAGGTTCGAGCTTATCTTTTTTTAATAAAAGGTACTTCGGTATTTCTAACTTTCCGATATCATGTACTAACGCACCAAGGGCCAAAATATTTCGTTCATGCTCACTTAAATTAAGCTTTCTAGAAAAATCAATCGCATATTGGCAGACACGTTTGCTGTGCCGGTAAGTTTGAACATCCTTTGATAGAAACAACGATAATCGCTGATCGGCGCGCTCGAGCTCCTCCTCAATAAGAAAAGAAGTTTTCGCTAATCTCTCTTCAAATATCTGAACCATGTTTTTCCCATGTGCCTTAGACATATACATCGCTTGGTCTGCTTTATTCAACAGCTCGGAACTATTATAAGTATCCTTTTCGAGCTCCGCAATTCCGGCTGAAAAGGATAGACAGCCGTAGGGAAGCACTTCAACCCCTTCAACATAGGTATCATTGACTCGTTTCCTAACTAGATTAATAAAATGATATGCCTCCTGACTATTGGCACCCGGCATCAAAATCGCAAATTCCTCACCGCCATAACGAGCAGAAATAAATTGCTTCGCCACAGCATAGGAATCGATTATTTTCCCAAATGTATTCAGCAATTGGTCTCCTTTGATGTGCCCATATAAGTCATTAAACTTTTTGAAATCATCAAGATCCATGAGCGCCAAGCTTAACGGTTGATTTTTATTTTTAGCATTAGAAATCTCTTTTTCCAAAATTTCTTTAAAGCTACCATGATTATTTAATCCGGTCAGGTAATCCAATCTAGCTTTCGTTGAAACATCCTGGAAAAGTTGAAAGTTCTGATTGAATGCTATTGACAGCAGCATGGCAATACAAACAAACAAAAATAAACCGAATAACCCTTCATTACCAATTAATATACCCAATACAAGCGAAAATAAAAGAGTATAAGAATAGCTGATTAAGAACGTTTTATCCATTGTAAAACCGTCAAAAATCGCTCGGCTATTTTCTTTATTTAATAGGCAGAAATAAATAAACGTGAGAACGATATTAACCAAGAAATATCCACTTAACGCTAGAACATAAGGGAGTAAATTTGCTGAACCAATCTTTCCAATCTCACCACCGAACAGGATGAAAATATGGAAAGAAAAGATAATCATAAAGGTGTAAGAAGCAAAATTAAATACATGCTTCCACCAAACAATCTTCGTTTTCCAAATTCCAAAAATAATCGAATGCAAAAACAGGACATTCAAAGAAAGGAGTGGCCCATATAAAAATAAAATAGCTAAAAATACAGCTGAGTCCAGTGAAATATTTTTCTCGTAAGGAGGTATTGTAAACATGAAATGGCTGAGAATCAAAATTGCAAACAGAAATGCAAAGGTACTAGCAGAATGAATAGAGTCACGGAAATCAAATTGCTGCATAACAAAAAATAAGCCAATACCCGTTAACGAGACGACTGTTACATAGATTCTAGATAATGGTATTCTTCTTGCCATATGTATATCACTCACATCTATACAAAATTGAGGGAGAACCGAACAAACGACTTCTCCCTCACATCAATATTATAGAGGTTCATGAATATTTCGAAAAGAACAGTTTTTTGACAGGATTAAGAAAGTGTCTACTTAAAGTACATCTTTAGCTTTTCCCTCGCCCCTTTCCTCCACATCTTAACTGTGGAAATCGATACCTTTTCAAGCTCTGCGATTTCCCTTACACTCAGCCCCTTTATACAAGTATTTAAAAGCCAGTTCCTTTGCTGATCGGTCAAATCTATTAAAATAAAATCCAATAACTCCACTTCAAAAGGCTGACCAGAGTATGGGCCGCTGATGGATTCCCAAAACTCATCCTTCGGATAAACCGAACGGTCCGCTAACCGTTTGGCTTTTGTAAGCTCTGTTAAAAATAACCCTTTAATGTACGTATACGCATAATTTTTAAACTCACCTTTTGCAGGATTAAATCGCAACCGTGCCTCCCACAACCCAACAAGCCCCAATTGGAAAAATTCCTCCTTGTTCCTGTAAATATGCAGTGTATGCATAATCTTATAAATCATTGGTTCATATAAATGAGCCAGTTCCTCAAAGCTCTCCACGGTCATATTCCTTCAGGAAAGCGCGCCTGCCATTTGATTCCCGGGTAACATAACCATAACTTTTTGAAAAAGTAATGCCGAATTCTGAAAATGCACTTTTCTCTACAGATTTTGCTATTTTCCGTCTATAAAAATGTAAAACTAGTATCAAAAACCTTTAAATTATTAAAAAACACCCACATGTGAGCGTTCGATTTAATAAATATAAAAACTGTCACAAAATAGACAAAAACAAACAAACATGTATGCCACTCCCGACAATAATTGTAAAATTGCCCAGGAAATTTGTAGAAGGAACCAAATTATTTCCAGGGTTGAAAGTGGTTTTTTGTCAACAAAAAAACGGTTACTCCTCAAAAAATGGAGTAACCGCCATTATGTACTACTTTTTAATTAAATAAGCACTAACATACTCACACCAAACCTTATGTCCTTCTTCGTTAGGTGCGCTTTGGTCAGGTAATAAATAGGATTTAATATCCTCGGTATTCGGGTCAGGCCATAAACTCCAATGATCTAAATAGGTAAGTTGTTTTTCTGTTGCGTAATTTTTCAACTTATTAACTTGAGCAGGATAAATGCTGGCTTGAAAAATAGGGTAGGAGGGTTGTAATATAATTTCAGCCTTAGGTGAAGCTTCCCTAATTGTATCAATTGTTACCGACAAATTAGACAACGTGTCCTCAATACCAACTTCCCCATTGCTTTTTAATATAAAAGGCTCCAATAACACCATGTCAGCCTTCAAAGAAGCAAGTTCAACATGCTTTTCCTCTTCAATAAATTCAGCAGAGGTCAAGTCATATTCCTTGATTTCAACAGTAAGATGATCAGCGCCGAATGCTTCAAGTAATCTACTTTTTGTTTGAGCAGCCCAGCCAGTTTCTCCTCCTAGAGCAGACGATCCGGCGATGACAATTTTGAATGGTTGATTTTGTGTTAGTGTTTGTTTAAACCTTTCAACACTATTTTCTGGCCAATTACCGGCTAAAGGAAGAAGCTCGTCGATAACTTCTTTTTGAGAATCAGCTTTCGTTAAGTCGTCATTATTTTGCTCTGCTGCCTGAAGCACAGTAGTCTTTTCGCTCCAGTAATAATGGCTTGCTCCGATAAAAATAATGCAAACAATAGCGTAAAATATAGTTAAATAGGTCTTCATTATTATCGAACCCCAATCCCAACCAATAATTGATATAGTTTAAAAATACTAGTTCAATTATGACAAATAGAGAAAATATTGGCAATTGGATTTGAGCTGTTTCATAAATAAAATAGAAAAATACGCCAATAAAATTTGCATATCCATTACAAACAAAAAGCGACTGTCGAAAAAACAGTCGCTTTACTACGTTTATTCTATGTCTCCAGCCCAATCATTCATTCCACCCACAACGTTAACAAGGTTGGTGAAACCATACCCCTGCAGCTGTTCTGCCGCCGTAACACTGCGATTTCCACTTCGGCAAATGATTACCACTTCTGAATCCTTTGGAAAATCAGCCGTTTCTTCACTTAATGTACTTAATGGTAGATTGGTCATTCCAGGTATATGCCCTGCAGCAAACTCGTCCGGCTCACGAACATCAATAAAAACCATATCACTTTCCGGACTTTCCATTTTATTTGCGAGTTCATCAGTTGAAATGTTTTGAATTTCAGTGCTGCTGTTCATAAATTGAAAGCCAATAAAACCAACAAATAGGATAATAACGAGTCCAAATACAATTTTTTTCCCCATGTGATTGTTCCTTTCCTGATCGCAATTTTTTTAAAAAAACTAGCCGACAATATCTATTCACCCAAATTTTAATGGTCAACGCGAAATTAAACAATGTCTAAAAAATGGACATTATAGTTGTATCATAAAAGAGGTCTTACTCGATTTCTCCAAACCAGCTCATCATACCTCCGGTCATATTCGTCACGTTATAACCCCAGTATTCTAAAAATCTTGCAGCTTGGCTACTTCTTCCACCAGATAGACAAACAATAATATACTCTTTCGATTTGTCTAATTCATTCATTTTAAATTCAACAAGTCCAAGTGGAATATTCACCGCACCAGGGATTTTCCCCCCAGCTACCTCAGCTGCCTCACGGACATCGATAATATTAAGTGGTGTTCCTTCTTTTAATAGCTCTTCCACTTCTTGTGCTGAAATTTGCTTCATCTTGCTTTTCTCCTCCAACATTTTACGCAATACGTATTTCTTTTAGTTCCAGGCGCTCATACCGCCCTTTACATTAATTACTTTTTTGAATCCAGCTTTCTTAAGCAGCTTGCTTGCCTTATTGCTTCTCATTCCACTTTGACAAATGACCACGATTTCTTTTTCCTTAGAAAGAGCATTTGTTTTCTGTCCTAATTGGTGTAATGGAATATTTTTAAACTGGCGAATATGATTTCCTTTATATTCACCAGGTGTACGCACATCAATGAACTGGATATTGTTATTGGTTAAATAACTTTTCAGTTCAGTCGTTGTAATTTGCTTTACACCTTTAGTCGGAAGCATTCTCAATACTAAAAGCAAGACAAGGCCCCCGAAAATGGCTATATTAATTAAATCCATTCTATCTTCCTCCAAAAATTATACATTTACCCGTACAGGTATACAATTGTGCAAATAAAAAAGGAATAATCCTTTTTTATTAACGACTTTTGACTAGTAAATCGACTGCTTCTTTCACTAGCTCCTCAGAATTTTGCCCTTTAATTTCAGCATCTTTAACGCATCTAATTAAATTTGAACTAACGACAACTCCAATTGTACGGTCAATCGCCGTTCTGGCGGCCGAAAGCTGAGTGATAACATCTTTACAATCTTTATCTTCTTCCATCATTCGCAGGATTCCACGTAATTGACCTTCAATCCGCTTTACACGGTTTTTAATTTTATCATTATAATCCATCTTATTCCCTCCTATCTTTGAAAAACTAAACCATTTCCAAAATAGAACTAGATTTATAATATACCCTAAAGGGTATAATGTCAACCTGATATCTACGTTTACAATATTATAACAAAAAATTGATTATTATTAGGATAACCAAAATATAAACTTTGATATAACCTTGAAAATAGGGATAATTTCGAGAGCTAAATTCCTTCTTGATAGGGGGAGGGGTATGAGATATGATGTGGTTGGAGGTGGATAAAAATGGGTAAAAAAATAGTCATTGTTGGTGGTGTTGCAGGTGGTGCAACCGCTGCAGCAAGGTTACGAAGAATCGATGAAGAAGCTGAAATTGTCTTATTTGAGCGGGGGGAATACATTTCCTTTGCCAACTGCGGCCTTCCATATTACATAGGGGAAGTGATCGAGCAGCGTGAAATGCTCCTTGTACAAACAGTAGAAGGAATGAGCCGAAGATTTAATTTGGACATTCGTAATTTAAGTGAAGTAGTAAAAATCAATCGTGACGAAAAAACTGTTTCTGTAAAACATGTTGTAACAGGCGACACTTATGAAGAAAAGTATGATGCTTTACTTTTATCACCAGGGGCTAAACCGCTCGTGCCAAACTTCCAAGGATTAAATGAAGCGAATAACGTTTTTACGTTAAGAAATATACCAGATACAGATAATATTAAAGACTTTGTAGATAACAAGAAGCCGAGCCACGCAGTCGTAGTAGGTGGTGGATTTATCGGACTTGAAATGGCTGAAAACTTGGTTGAACGCGGAGTAAAAGTAACGATTGTTGAAATGGCCAATCAAGTCATGGCGCCAATCGATTTCGAAATGGCGGCCATTGTTGAACAGCATCTTAAGGATAAAGGTGTTGAGCTTATTTTAGAGGATGGCGTTAAATCAATCGAAGATGCCGGTAAAGCCCTCTTTTTATCAAGCGGTAAACGGATTGCAACGGACATGATCCTATTATCGATAGGAGTTAGACCAGAAAATCAATTAGCTGTTGATGCAGGCTTGGATGTCGGCGAACGCGGTGGCATTAAAGTAAATGAGTACATGCAAACAAGTGATGAAAGCATCTACGCCATTGGTGATGCCATTGAAGTTACGGACTATATCAATGAAAATCCGGCGATGATTCCGTTAGCTGGACCGGCTAATCGTCAAGGGCGGATCGTCGCGAACAATATTATTAAAGGAAATAAAGAGAAATATCCGGGCACACTCGGAACTTCGATTGCCAAAATCTTTGATCTTGCTGTTGCGGCAACAGGAAACAATGAAAAAACATTAAAGCGTCTTGGAATCGACTATGAAGTCGTTCATATTCACCCGGCAAGTCACGCTGGCTATTATCCTGGTGGCAGCCAAATTGCCTTAAAGCTCATATTTGACCGCGAGACTGGAAAAATTTACGGGGCTCAAGCTGTCGGTGCTAACGGAGCTGACAAGCGCATCGATGTCATTGCGACTGCCATCAAAGGCGGTTTAACCGTTCATGATTTAACCGAACTGGAATTAGCCTACGCTCCACCGTTCTCATCAGCAAAAGATCCGGTCAACTATGCAGGCTATGTTGCCTCAAATATTATTGACGAAGGCATCGAAACCGTTCAATGGCATGAGATCGATGAAATCATTGCAGGAGGCGGCCTGTTAATCGATGTTCGGGAACCGGTGGAGCGAGAAAACGGCTTTATTAGCGGTTCCGATTGTATCCCGTTAGATCAACTTCGCCAAAACATAAACGAGCTTCCTAAAGACCAAACGATTTATGTGTCTTGTCAGGTAGGGTTAAGAGGATACTTAGCGGCGAGAATTCTATTAGCTCACGGTTTTAAGGTTAAAAATCTCGATGGCGGTTGGAAAACTTATTGTCCTGTAAAGAGCAAAAGTGAAGGTTAAATAGTTGGAATTTTGAGTAGGCCCGGTCGGTGAACCGGGTCTATTTTTGTCGAATGGCAAGTAAATCTTTGATTTTGGCAAGTAAATCTAAAAAACGGCAAGTAAATTATAGATTTTGGCAAGTAAATCTGAAAAACGGCAAGTAAATCGTGATTTTTGGCAAGTAAATTTAAAAAACGGAGTAAATCGCGATTTGGCGATTAAATCACAAAAACGGCGAATAAATCAAAATTTCGGCGATTAAATCACAAAAACGGCGATTAAATCACAAAAACGGCGAATAAATCACAAAAGCGGCGATTAAATCAAATCCCACCCGATAAAAACTTCAAAAATCCACCCACTAAACAAACCCCACATAAATCCTACAATCCAAAATATACATAGTACAAGGTGATGCACTGTGAGAAGACGGAAAAATCCACTTATCCCTATTGCGATTGCCATCGCAGTCATTGGAATTGCCGTTGCGAGTTTAGTGGGATCGGTAAAAAGCAAACCAGAAAAGCTGGTTGAGCAATTTTTCGAGCTTGAGCAGGAAGGGGATTTTGGCAGTTCATGGGAACTCTTTCATTCGCAAATGAAAGAACGGTTTAATAAGGATCAATATATTCAAAGCCGGGCCCACGTATTTATGCAGGATATGAGCGCCAAAACCTTTACATTTGAGCTTGGCGGCACAGAAAAGCTTGATAAATGGAAGGTAGCAGACGGAGCGCCGAGTTTAAAAAATGTCCATGAAGTTACGGTGTTCCAAACCTTTCACAGCCGGTTCGGAAAATTTACGATTGAGCATCCGTGCTATGTTGTTCAAGAGAAAGGGGAGTGGAGGCTGCTCTGGGATTATAAGCAGGAGTGAGATGACAATAATAGCGACACATTACACACAAAAAAGCCACTGGTGCATCCATCACCAGTGGCTTTCACTATTTTACTATTTTTACTCTGCCTTTTTATTCAACTCTAAATGTGTCTTCATAATCTCTTGCACACGCTGTTTCTCCTCATCTGACACAACTAAATAATAAATCTTATTAATCATTGTCCCAGTTCCTGAGATCGTAACATGTTCAATATTTTTGCTGGCATTTTTATAATTTTGTTGAATATCAACCATTTCGCTGAAGGTAATATTTGTTTTGACATTATTTCCTAAAGCCTCAAATATGGACCCATAGTTCGTGATAGAATTTAAACTGGCACCCTTACGAATAACCCCTTGAATGATTAGGCGTTGCCGCTGCTGCCGTCCGAAATCTCCGTTAGGATCCTCTTTCCGCATTTGTGAATACAAGAGAGCATCCTGCCCATCTAAGCTGATCTCACCGATAGGAAAATCAACTCCGCCATAAGAAAAATCAAGATTATTATTAACTGTAACTCCTCCAACTGCGTCAACAATTTCCTGAAAGCCTTCCATATTAATTGTCATATAATAATCAATCGGGATATCAAGGAAATTTTCTACAGTGTCCATCGACATCTCTGGTCCGCCAAATGCATAAGCGTGATTGATTTTATCTTCCTTACCTCGTCCAATAATTTCTGTACGAGTATCACGTGGAATACTTAACATTTTAACTGAATTTTGATTAGGATTAACAGTAAGAACAATCATCGTATCGGAACGACCTTTGTCTCCTGCTCGCTCATCCACCCCTAGCATTAAAATCGAGAATGGAACTTGCTTCTTCAAAGAAACCTCTTCTGTGCGTTTGTCTGTTTTACGATCAAGTGGGTCATGAATATCCTCTAATGCACTAGATAATGATCTATAGAACATAAACCCATAGATACAAAGTCCAAGAAATAGTACTGATGCAATAATAGCTGTTATCCTGAGCCATTTTGGCTTGCGTTTTTTATTTACTGCCATTTATGAGAAACCTCCAAAAGTATTTACAATTTTAATTATAGTTCTAACAATACCAAAAAATTCCTAAAGTGAAAACTAAAAGAAGGCTTCTATCGTGAATTTTTCTAATACAAAATGTGATTAATAGATTTATCTATATTAAACCTTCATTCATACTAAAAATGGAAAACTATGCTACTATAAATGGGACAAAAATGACACGAAACTATGTATATAAAATATAGTAGGAAGGAAGAGGAGAGAGTAGCTATGAAGGGAGCAAAATGGTCCAAGGAAGCTATTGGTAAAATTGACCAAGTAGAGCAAAGAATCGACAGGAATACGATAAGAAAATTAAAACTCGACCTATTAAAAAAAGTGATATTGAGAGTGGAAGAGTTTTCAGTTCAATCATGTACCCAATGCGAGGAAAATAAAGAAAATCTCAACAAACTCATAACAATCGTGGTGAATATTGCAAACGGAAAACCCCAGAATATCAAGGAATACAACACGATTCTAATGGGAATCATCAAGCATTTAAAAAAAGCCCATGGCTTGGTCGAACGGGGCCAGTACATGAATCAATGGATCGTTTTAGGATTGATATTTGGTGTCGCTTTTATATATTTTAGTATTTATGCTGTATCATTCGGGTTAATGTTAGGGATTGGGATTGGTGCCATGTTGGATGAAGATGCGAAAAAGAAAGGCAAGCTCATATAAAGCTTAGCAATAAGAAGCAACTACCCAGCAAGATTCTGTCCGTGTCTAAGCAAAAAAACAGGGAAGAGCCTCGCTATGCTCTTCCCGTAAAACATTCTATGAAAGCTTCTTAAACAACCAGTAAGAATAAATGTAGGGTGCAATAATGATTACTGCAATCACCCCGATAATCACCGCTTCTTTAAAAGCTCCGCTTAAAAAGGTAGCAAGTATTAAAATAACCCCGCCGCCAAAAAATATCTTTCCTCCCAAACGATGCGTTTTTCTCCAAACCTCGTCATTACTGAGTGTCCACGGAGTTCGGATCCCCAGGAAGAAATTCGATCTTACCCGTTGCATCACATTCCCGAGCACAATGAAAATGGCGCCAGCGATTATTGTTCCTAAGGAAGACATAGGAATGTCATAGCCTAAGCCTATTAAAATAACGATGATGTTTAACCCAAAGAATAAAGTCAGCAATGAGTTAAAGATCATTTGATAGCTGCTTGAAAAATATTTATAATTGGCTCTTCGCGGATCGATTTTAGGTAAAAAAGCCACTGAAATATACAAAAGGGTCATTATTCCCACTTGTGTTAACATCGCATTAAACTTGGAAGAATATCCATTTGCTTCTCCATTAAAACCCCAATGTGTTGGTAACTCAGCTGGGAGCTTTGGATAAGCGATCGACCAAACTATAACGGTTAGGATGATCATTGCAATCGGAAAGACATGCTTCTTCATTATCAATTCCCCCTCTCTTCCTGTTGCCCAGTTCGTGTGAATTTCAAAGCCCAATTCATTAAGTCCTGAAAAACAGTCGTGTTTAAAGAATAAATGATGTATTGTCCTTTTTTCTCATCCTGAATTAATTCAGCGTGCTTTAAAATCTTTAAATGCTGAGAAATACTTGGTTTTGATATATGGAAGTGATCAGCGATTTCTCCTGCGGTTAAATCACGTTCCTTAAGTAAGTCAAGAATTTGCCTTCTTGTCGGGTCGGATAGGGCCTTAAAAGCAAGATTCAATAGGACCATCTTCTTTCAATTTAATTAGTTAATTAGTTATTTAACTAAATACTAAACCATAAGCAACATAAATTCAATAGTCATTTTAAGCTTGTGGTTTAAATAAAATGTAAACCTGTATATCCTTTTTTAACCTCGACTATAATGTCTCAATATAGAGGATTAGGGAGTTGGTTTATGTTGTTTAGGTGTACTCTTTCTATGTTATGGGGAGTTACCATTTTATTATTAACCTGTGTTTCAGATTTCTTTGGTCTGCTTCAGATGGAAACAATCCAAATTCGCTGGACGTGGCACCCAGAATTTTCTCAGCTTCTACAAATTCCTAAAACACTGGAGCAGAGTTATCTGCTCCAAAAATGTGGTCATATCTTAGCATTTCTTATTTTAACGATTGTGGTTCCAAAAGTTACGAGAAAAACCGGAGTGTATTTAATCATTTTTGCCTTTTTAACAGAATTGCTTCAGCTTTATTTTGGTCGGAGTGGAAGGTTCTTAGATGTTGGCTATGATACGATGGGGATTCTCCTTGGATTGTTCATCTCGCAAAGGGCAATACCATTCCTTCTATCCAAAAACAGGAGGATAATAGAAGTGTAACGATAGAAAAAGTTAATTGTTTCCACAATTCAAGAATAATTCATTGACGAGGTGGCAAACTTTGAATACGCTTATAGTTGGAAAGGGATTTCTCAGTAATATCAATCTCTTTAATGAGGAGTGGTTTACGTGGATTATCGCGCCCTTGCATCTGACTTTCAAGCTTCTTTTTCCCAAGGAGCAGACCGTTATTTCTTTTCTCCAGGCCGAGTAAACATCATTGGAGAGCATATGGATTACAATGGTGGCCATGTTTTCCCTTGTGCGATCACATACGGAATATATGGTGCTGTTAGTAAACGAAATGATCGATTGATACGATTATATTCAACAAATTACTCAGAGCAAGGCATCATCGAATTCACTCTTGATGATCTAGATTATAACCATGTCCATGGTTGGGCTAATTATCCTAAAGGAATGCTTTATTTTTTAAAAGAAAACGGTTATAACATACCACATGGTTTCGACTTACTCATTAAAGGAAATATCCCAAATGGTGCTGGTTTATCTTCATCAGCGTCTCTTCTTATGCTAATTGGAGAGATTATTCATAAACTGTTTGATCTTAACGTTTCAAGGCTTGATCTTGTAAAAATGGGGAGAGCGGTTGAAAATGAATTTATTGGGGTCAGCAACGGGATTATCGACCATTTTATTATCGCTTTCGGAAAAATGAATCATGGAATACTTCTAAATTGCCATACCTTCAACTACGATTACGTACCTCTAAATCTTCAACATTATAAAATCGTCATTATGAATTCAAATAAACACCATGAATGGACAGAATCGAAGTATAATGAACGCCGTGACGAATGTGAGCACGCCCTTCGTCATTTGCAGGGAGCCATAAATATACTTTCTCTAGCCGATTTAAATATGGTTCAATTTGAAAACTTCAAGCATTTAATTCCAACAAAAACGCTCGAAAAACGAGCCAAACATGTAGTAACAGAAAATGAGCGGGCTTTAAACGCCGTCAAAGAGCTCAAGCGTGGAAACCTGCCTGCTTTAGGGAAATTGATGAATGAATCCCATCTTTCACTTCGAAATGATTATGAAGTCACGGGTATTGAATTGGATACCTTAGTTGAGGCCGCCTGGCAGCAACCGGGAGTTCTTGGAGCAAGAATGAATGGAACTGGATTAGGAGGCTGTGCAATCGCTATTGTTGATGAAGATGAGATTGATCAGTTTATTGAGCGGGTTGGGGAGATCTTTCGTAAAAAAATCGGCTACGAGGCAACGTTCTATGTGACAGCAGTTGGGGATGGGGTAAAGGAATTGAATGTTGGGTCAGTTCACTAAATTTTTTCAATCTGATTTATCAATGATAATAACCATAATTTACAATAAATATAATCTATATTGAATAATTTGCTGCCAATTAATCAACTCGGCAGCATTTTTCTTTTAATTTAATTAACATGAGATAAAAGGGAGTCTACTAGTAACGTTATTTGCTATTATAACTGATAAAATTCCCGCATAATGTAATTTACTAGTTTTTGTAAAAAAAGTCGGTAATTAATGTATAATGAAGAGAAATATCAAAAAGTGTAAAAGGAGAGATTTATTTTTGGTTAGATTGATAGTTTTTAGTACATTTATTTTATTATTTTTTGTACCAACAACTTCCTTTGCATCTACTAATACGGATAGTGCCAGTTCTAATTCAGAAGAGCTAATCAATGCATCATCTAGTACAAATAGTACTGAGTTAGGTATTGAAGCACCTACTATCGAGAATACTGTAACCGTTACGAATGTAACTCAAGATTTGGAACCACCGGTTGTTCAAAACATCGAAGTGAGTCCGGTTGAGGCAACAATAGGAGAAGCAATTACTGTCAAGGCAAATGTCACAGATGACTTGTCTGAAATGGACTTTGTATATGCATCAATCCATAATGATGCGGCAGGAGAGGGCTTTGGAATTGTATTAAATTATAATGAAGCAGAAGGAAAATGGGTAGGAACGTATGTTGTAGAATCTATTACTCTAACAGGAGAATATACAGTAAAGATATATGCGGTAGATAAGGCAGGTAACAATATCTGGCAACCTGCAGGGCAAACCGTAACTGTATATAAATTAGATGATGATTGGGAAGCACCGGTAATTGAAAACATTGAAGTTAGTTCAAATGCAGTAACTTCGGGCGATCAAATATCAATTATAGCTAATATAACGGATTTTCAATCAGGTATAAGTGTTGTGTGGGCCAGTCTCTACTCACCTAATGGAGATCAATACCCAGTAGAGTTAACCTATGATGAAACAACAGGAAAATGGGTTGGAACCTATCTGTTTGGACCAACTTCAATGTCCGGAGACTGGAAGGTTGAGGTATTTGCAAGAGATCAAGCAGGAAATGATCAAACTCAATATGCCGACCAGTCCATTTCAGTAGCCAACCCTGATGGCGATTGGGAAGCGCCAGTTATTGAATCAATTGATGTGAGTCCAGGTACTGTAATGGCGGGTCAAGAACTAACAATCTCGGCATCTATTACCGATAACAAATCATTATCTTATGTTTTTGCAAATATAAGAAGTGATGACGGGGGTGAATATCTTCAATTAATCTATGATGTAACATCAGGAAAATGGGTAGGACGGTATCTTGTTAGGTCAAATACTAGTCCTAGTACATTGCAAATTGAAGTAAACGCAAGAGATGCAGCTGGAAACTTAGTTTCGCAATATGCTGACCAGTTGGTTACCGTTGAAAACCAAAATGGCGATTGGGAAGCACCGGTAATTGAAAATATTGAAGTGAGCCCATCCGAAGCTTCTGTAGGAGAAGAAATAACCATTAAGGCTGATGTCACAGATAATTCTTCTGGAATGCTATTCGTTAGTGCAGTACTTTATTTGGCTGAAGAATATGAAATGTCATTTGAATTAACTTACGATGAAACAGAAGGAAAATGGGTCGGCAAATATGTTGTTCCACAAAATGCTGCTCCGGGAGAATGGAATGTTGGTGTATTGGCAGGAGATGAAGCCGGAAACTTTTCAATCCAAAACACGGATATATTGGTTACCATCAATAACCCGAATGGCGATTGGGAAAAACCGTTAATAGAAAACGTTGAAGTAACTCCAAACCAAGCAACAGTTGGACAAGATATAACCATTAAGGCAATTGTTACAGATAATAGAGGTTTAAACAATGTCATTGCGACTTTATATTTCTTGGATAGTTATGGGTATGATGAAATTGCATTAACGTATAATCCTACAGAGGGAAAATGGGTAGGAAGCTATCTTATTAACTCTTATGCTGTACCAGGAAAATGGGAAATCGAGATATTCGCAGCAGATTATGCTGGCAACTATGAATGGGCATATGCTGATCAGTTAATTGATGTTGTAAATCAGAATGGTGATATGGAAGTGCCAGTTATTGAATCATTGACCGTTAGCCCGGGTACGGTGGCTAGAGGAGACGAGATCACCATCCAGGCCAATGTTACAGATAACTTTTCTGGTATAAAAAGTGTTGAAGTATATATTATGAAACCAAATGGCTGGGATACTGTAGAACTAACCTATGATGAAAATCAAGGCTTATGGGTTGGAACATATCTAGTTAACCAAGATGCAGCATTTGGTGAGTGGGATTTTGATTTTTATACACGAGACTATGCAGGTAATATAACGAATAAATTTTTTGAAAAAATAATAACGATTGTTGACGCAGAAGTTGTCATCGAATCTCCAAAATATGGCGATGCGCAATGGTACTATAGCGTAGGTAACTTCTACAATGCAGTATACTTTGCAGGCCTTGCTTTAGCTGAGGGAGATAAACGCCCAGAAGTTCAAGACCTAATGAACGTGGCATCAGCCGGATTGTTAAAAGTAGCAGGATCCATGAGTGCTTTAGATGCTAAAAATTCATATGAGCTATTAGTGAATACAGCAGGAGTACCGGTGGCAGTTAAAGCAGAAGCAGAAAACAGATTAACTCAAGAGCCAGAGGTTATTTCAGCAAGATATAGCGATGCGCAATGGTATTACAGTGTAGGTAACTTATACAACGCCGTATACTTTGTGGGATTAGCAATAGCTGAGGGAGATAAGCGTCAAGAAGTTCTAGACCTAATGAACGTCGCATCAGCCGGTTTATTAAAAACAGCTGAATCGATGAGTGCTTTAGATGCTAAGAATTCATATGAACTATTAGTCAATACAGCAGGAGTACCGGCAGCTGTTAAAGCAGAAGCAGAAAACAGATTAACTCAAGAGCCCGAGATTATTTCAGCAAGATATAGCGATGCGCAATGGTATTACAGTGTAGGTAACTTATACAACGCCGTATATTTTGTGGGATTAGCAATTGCTGAAGGAGATAAGCGCCAAGAAGTTCAAGACCTAATGAACGTCGTATCAGCTAGCTTATTAAAAACAGCTGAATCCATGAGTGCTTTAGATGCTAAGAATTCATATGAACTATTAGTGAATACAGCAGGAGTACCGGCAGCCGTTAAAGCAGAAGCAGAAAACAGATTAACTCAAGAGCCTGAGATTATTTCAACTAGATATAGCGATGCACAATGGTATTACAGTGTAGGTAACTTATACAACGCCGTATACTTTGTGGGATTAGCAATAGCTGAAGGAGATAAGCGTCAAGAAGTTCTAGACCTAATGAACGTCGCATCAGTCAGCTTATTAAAAGCAGCTGAATCCATGAGTGCTTTAGATGCTAAGAATTCATATGAACTATTAGTGAATACAGTAGGAGTACCGGCAACCGTTAAAACGGAAGCAGAAAGCAAATTAACTCCAGTAGTTATTTCAGCCAGGTATGGGGATGCTATATGGTACTACAGTGTAGGCAATTTATACAATGCGGTATACTATGCAGGATTAGCAATAGCTGAAGGAGATAAGCGTCAAGAAGTTCAAGACTTTATGAACGCAGTATCGGCACAGTTGTATGAAGCAGCAGCAACCTTGAACGAAGAGGGTGCAACATATGCATACCAGTTGTTAGCAAATACAACTGGAGTACCTGAAAATATAAAATTAGCTGCAGAAGAGTGGTTAGTGAACTAATTAAGGTACGGTTATTAAAGAGGTTTAATCGGAAGTTTTGTGTACAAATAGGCATAACTAGCAGAAACTAGCTAGTTGTGCCTTGATTTAAAAAAGAAGAGATTCCTTTAAATGTAGTAGAGATTTTGATGATGGAGTCCAACAATTCTACTAATGTTTTTATGTAAAAATTTGAACTTGCGTTTTTCTAGATTACTAATATAAAAAGACGACTCACATTCTGTTTACTGAATGCAGATTCGTCTTTTTTTGTTGGGATATCTCAAGATTGCTTTGTTTATTACCTAGAATCTTTAATATTCTTTTCAATTTCACAGTGAATTTAGCCATTATACCTAGTAATTCTTGACAATAGGACCCCAGGATTTAACTGTCCCTCACCTTCGGGTACTGTAAGAAACAACTTTCTAGTTCAACTACCTCAATAGCTTTTGACAATAATCTATTTCATCCTTTTCAATTGTAATCTCAACAGTTTTATTGATTAACATTTCTTATAGGACCAAATTCCAGAACTGAGTTAAAGAGATCGGTTCGATTATTTCCTCTTCCGGTGCAATATTAAGAAAATATTAAATGACATGTCATATATCGTACGCTCCATCACTTTCACATTAAATAGCTCATAAATTGACTTTAACTATAGGAATTTGAAAATACAAATCGGACCAATGGCTTTACGAGAATTTCATAGATCGTCATATATGGTCTAAATATCATTCATTGATGGTTGGAGTGGGAGGGTTTATTAAGACTTTTGTCCAATGTGTAAATCCCAAAAAAGGTATTAATAAAACAAGATGATAACAATATTGAGGAGTTAGAATTTATGGAGATGGGAAATTTTAATATGTATAAAGTGTACAAAAGCACGAGTTCTTAATAATAAAAGTTAGGTTTTTAAAAAGAAATTATAAATTTACTCAATTATTTAAGTACAAGACTCATTTTAAAAAACCTGTGTGGATAATATCCTACACAGGTTTTCCCATAATCTATTGACATAAAACTTTTATTTTTCTCCAAAATCCGTCGGGCGATCCTTTTTCAGTTCAAAATGATAGAGAATGGAATCAACGATTCGCTTTGAGGCAGTTCCATCCCCATATGGGTTTGATGCTTTTGCCATTTTATCATGGGCTACCTTATCGGATAGAAGTTCATTGGCAAGATTAAAAATCGTTTCCTCATCGGTTCCGGCAAGCTTAAGTGTTCCAGCTGCAACTCCCTCAGGGCGCTCGGTTGTATCCCTTAAAACTAATACAGGCACTCCTAATGATGGTGCTTCCTCTTGGACACCCCCGGAATCCGTTAAAATCAAATAAGCTCTTGAAGCAAAGTTATGGAAATCAATAACATCGAGAGGTTCAATTAAGTGGATACGGTCATTTTCACCAAGAATTCGATTCGCGATTTCTCTTACTACAGGGTTCATATGTACTGGATAAATAACCTGAATATCATCATGTTTTTCTGTTAACCTTCTGATTGCCGTAAACATATTTTCCATCGGCTTTCCAGTATTTTCACGACGATGAGCCGTCATTAAGACGAGTCGATCATTTCCGATCTTATTCAAGACTGGATGAGAATACTGTGGCTTTACCGTTGTTTGCAAAGCATCAATCGCGGTATTACCGGTTACAAAGATGAATTCATCCGGCTTATTTTCAGATAAAAGGTTCTTCTTTGATTGATTAGTTGGGGCAAAGTGAAGGTCTGCCAATACCCCCGTTAATTGGCGATTCATTTCTTCAGGATATGGAGAATATTTATTTCTTGTCCGTAATCCTGCTTCAACATGGCCAATCATCGTTGAGTTATAAAAGGCAGCTAAACTTGCTACAAAAGTTGTGGAAGTATCTCCATGAACTAACACAATGTCAGGTTTTACTTCCTGAATGACTTTGTTAAGTCCTTCAAGACAACGAGTGGTTACATCGACTAGGGTTTGTCTGTCCTTCATAATGTTTAAATCATAGTTCGGAACAATCTCAAAAATATTTAAGACCTGATCTAGCATTTCACGGTGCTGAGCCGTAACGGTTACAATTGATTCAATTTGTTCATCGTGTTTTTCTAATTCTTTAACAAGAGGCGCCATTTTAATGGCTTCGGGTCTTGTGCCAAATACAGTCATAACCTTAATTTTGTTATTCATGATTACCTCCAAAACTTTTCAATGAAATTTTTATAGTCTTTAATTAATCTGTGTAATCAACAACTTTGATAATATCAGATTTACATTAAAAACAAAAATGTTTTAAGAAATCAAATTAAATAAGAAAAGATGAGCTAAAATACGCAGCCCATCTTTTTTTATTACTGTTGTTGAGTTGTAACCCACCAACCGCGAGTATCGCGAACCCATTGTGCATTTTTCTCAGCAAGATCAAGGCCTGCAAAGGCACCGGTTCGAATTCGGTAATATCTTTCGAATCCTCCGGATGCTTCGTATGCTGCCCACCATCCTCTTTTAGTGAATTGTTCTAAGGCTTGTTTCGCTGTATCGTCTCCAAGAAAATCTCCTGTTCTAATACGATAGTTGTATATTGGTTCACCGAACTGCTGAGAAGTTGCCCACCAACCCCTAGTTATAACACGCTCAAGTGCGATTTTTGCGGCTTCATCTCCTGCAAACCCACCCGTTACAATTCGGTAAACGCCTGGACTTGTTGGTTCGTAGTAAGCCCACCAGTTAGTGTCACGTTGTAAACCCTCGAGTGCACTCTTAATGTTTTCTTCACCAACAAATTCACCTGTAACAATGCGATACATGGAAAATGCAGGTGTTGTCTTTTCATAAGTCATCCACCATCCGGTCTCGGACTTTACAGCCTCAATTGCTGCTGCAACATTATTTTCACCGGTAAACTCTCCTGTTCGAATCCGGTAATATGGAACTGTACCTTCAACAGGCTCATATGTTGCCCACCATCCAGTTTCAGCGCGAAGAGCATCGAGTTTCTCCTTTACTTTCCATTCACCGAGGAATGCACCAGTTAAAATAGCATAATATCTATTTTGAGGATCAAGTGCACCATATTCCTGCTTAACCAAGGAAATAAATTGTGACCAACCATTATTTAAGATAATACGGGGACAGTATTTCCCGGACCAGTCGCGATGTGGCTTTATATTTTCGATAGGAATATTAGTTTGATCCATTAAATAGGCAATCAGCTTTCTAGCATTTTCCTCTGCTTTTTGGTAGTTGCCGTCAACATTTTCGGTTATTTCAATCCCAATAGAAGTACGGTTTCCTGGTCCTTCATCATCACCTGCGTGGAAGCCTGATTCATTTAAAGGGAGATGCTGAATAATTTGAGTGTCATCAACGGTGAAATGCCAGGATACCCATGACTCTGGATTTGTTTGGGCCTGGTTTATAAGGTACTTGGCATGCATTTCTGCGTTTGCCCCTACAGCAGTATTTGCTGTGTTATGAACCGTGATATAGTCCGGTTTTAAGGTTGTTTCTGGTCGTACACTTTTATTTCCTGTCGGGATAAACATTTTTTTAAACGGAACTCCGTTGATGGTTGTTGTATCAAAAGTGCTAATAGTGTCTTCATAGTGTGCCTTTAGGGTTGTTATCCAAACCTGTTGAGAATTATAATCCACCAAATACCAGTTGCCAGCTTGCTTTACAACATTTACTGTTGATGGAGCAATGGTCTCTTCCGTTTTAAAATTGGTAAAAGGCTCACTATAGATATTAACTGTTTCCTCAAGAGTAAGCTTGGCATTCTTCGGATACAAATCCCTTAATTCAACCACATTTTCATCGTTATACACCCATCTTGGTCCCAAGTATGAGTCAATTAAGAACCATTGTCCCTTTCTTTGTTTGGAATGAACTACTTGAGGGCCAAGTCCCCCATCTATCTTTCCATTGGGATAGGAATACAGATAAATGCTGTTATTATTGTAAAGGATGTATTCTCCGCTTTTCTCAAAATTGGCATAAACCAACGTTGAAAATTTTCCAGGTGCTGGAGAGAAAATTTCGCTCTTACCATTTTCAACAGAAATGATGCTAAAATCTGTTGTCTCGGTTTGCACTATAGTGTCTGCTTGGTCCGTGCTGTTAGCTGAGGTGCTTTGAATATTTGTCAGAGTTAATCCAAATAATAGCATTACAACAACCAGGGCTTCTATTAATTTTTTCATAGTATTGTGTACAGTCCAGGACTGTTTTGTCACTCCTCCTCATCCTATAAATAAATTATTTTACTAAACTATTGATTATGAAACTAACCAATATTCTTTAATTATACCCAAAGAGGAAATTATTACAATTCCTTCTATGAAATTACAATAAGTGGTTTCATTCAATTTTATCAAAGTCCTTAATTCTCTAGTAAACTACTTAGTCTCTTTGTTTGCGTGGGAAATACAAGGGGAAAATCCCTCTAATACTAAGTTGACTTATAATATATAATGTTATTGTTAATTGTATATTATGGAGGTATATTATTTTGAAAAAAGAAAAATTAGATGAGGTAGAGATATTCCGAGGGCTTGCATTTTTAGCAGTAGTGTTTCAACATGCAATGGCTTCAATCTTTTATCGGCCTGATATAAGTCTTGAAAATATTACAATTGGAACAACTTTTTTAGGATTAACAAGATTTGCGGTCCCTTTGTTTGTTTTTATTTCTGGTATTGTGTTGTTTTACAATTATAATGCAAAGCTAAATTATCGAAGCTTTTTGCAAAAGAGATTTATACAAATCATTATTCCTTATTTTTTGTGGACTGTAATTTACTTTTTGTGGGCAAGTCTTTTAAACGGTGTTGGTTCTTCTAGTACAGGGACCCAAGTTCTAACCATTGTTAAGCTTTCATTAACCGGTACAGGTTATTATCATTTATGGTTTATGGTCATGATTATCCCATTTTATTTACTCTTTCCAGTGTTTAGGATATTTTTATCAGGAAAGAGAAAATTTACTACAAATCTTATGGTTGTAACAGTTATTTTCTTAATGAATTTAGGTTTGGTCTATGCTTTATCAAGAGGAATGATGCATTCTGATAATCCAAACTTGGGCTTTATTTTTAATTATTTAGATCGTAATTTTATTTTTTGGATATTCTATTTTATATTTGGTGGTTTTGTAGGACTGTACTACCAACAATGGAAGGATTTTGTTCAGAAGGTTCGAATTTTGAGCCTGATTGGATTAGGAATATGTATGTATTTCATTTATTCCGATATAGCAAAGATTAATTTGAAATTAACAGGTGATAATTACATTTGGAGTGCAGGTGTAACCGGGCCACTAAAGCCGTTTATGATGATCACGATTATCCTATTAATCATCCTTGTGTTTTCTTTTTCAGCAAGACTGGTGCTAAAACAATCAAAGTTAACACAAATATTAAATACTTTTGGTAAATATTCGTTTGGAGCTTATCTCATTCATGCTTTTGTTTTACGTTTTACAAACCAGTTTTGTTTGAGTTATTTGGGAATGACTAATATATATTTCCAAACAATTATTTCGTTTATTTTTTGTTCTTTAATAAGCGTGGCAATATGTTTTCTAATAAGCAAAATAAAAATCCCATTTGGTGAAATGATGGTTGGAAAAGTATAAATAATAAATAGTTTAAACAGAGGAAAGCACTCTAAAGCCCTTTTCGGAAAGTGAAATGGGCTTTTATTATGGCTTTTTTTTGACTTTATTTGAAAAGACTTATTTTTCCATTGGGATAAGATAATAATAGGTTGTATAAATCGTTTTCTTATGAAATAATTTTTATGTCAAAAATACTGGTAATTGAGGAATAAACTAATATTGGTTTCTAATAATTAGTTAGGTAGTCCATCACAATATTGTATAAAGGGGAATTATAAGTGAAAAAAGTAAGAAAAGCGATTATTCCTGCTGCGGGACTTGGAACAAGATTTCTACCTGCTACAAAAGCTATGCCAAAAGAGATGCTCCCAATTGTAGATAAACCAACTATACAATATATAGTAGAAGAAGCTATTGAATCTGGAATTGAAGATATTATTATTGTAACGGGAAAAGGGAAGCGAGCCATTGAGGATCATTTTGATCATGCTTTTGAATTGGAGCAAAATTTGCTTGAAAAGGGAAAATTGGAATTATTAGAAAAAGTTCAAGAGACCTCAAAGATGGTAGACATTCATTACATAAGACAAAAAGAACCAAGAGGACTTGGACATGCAGTGTGGTGTGCAAGAAATTTTATTGGGAATGAGCCATTTGCCGTATTATTAGGAGACGACATTGTCCAAGCGGAAACGCCTTGTTTAAAGCAATTAATAAATGAATATGATCGGACATACTCATCGGTAATCGGGGTAAAAAGAGTTCCGGAAGATCAAACTAACCGTTATGGAATAGTAGATCCGATTGACCAGTTTGGACGGTCATTTCAGGTTAAAAATTTTGTTGAAAAACCAAAATTGGGAACAGCTCCCTCTGATTTGGCGATTATCGGAAGATATGTTTTTACACCTGAGATATTCATGTTTCTAGAAAAACAGGAGATCGGTGCAGGTGGAGAAATTCAGTTAACAGATGCCATACAGAATTTAAACCAAATTCAGCGAGTATTTGCATATGAGTTTGAAGGTATGAGGTATGACGTTGGAGAAAAACTTGGATTTATTGAAACCACAATTGAATTTGCGCTTAAAAACGAAGAGCTACGAGAAGATTTGTTGAATTTTATGCAAAGAAAGCTTGGATCTGCTAAATAAAGGAAAAAGCAAAAGAGGCTGACCAAAATTTTGTTGAAAACGACTTTTTGGGACTAGCCTTTCTTTTTTGTGAAAAAATGACCGAAATATATGCATGTTATGGCTAAAATTAAACAATAATAGGAGAGATTACGATAAAAGCAAGTGTATCGTATTAAAAATATTCCATTTTATTACAGAATTAAGTAGACCTCGAAAAAAATATTATTAAATATTGTATATTTTTATTACATGTGAAATAATTTCTGATGTGAAAATAACTTATAAAAGCAATTTATTTAACATGATATGAAGACACCCATTCTTCGTAATTGGTGTTAAAAGAGTTCTGGAAATTTCCGTTTTTCGGAAAAACAAAAGGTAGGTGCAGGTGGAGAAATACAACATACAGTGAGAACGAAATGATGTAGGTGAAAAATTTGGTTTTATCCAAATAAGATAGAGTTCGCACTTCAGAGTTAAGAAATAAGAGAGTATTATTATGTCGCACTGGTAAAAAATGACTTTTAATAATACGCCAATAAATTTCTAAAAACCCATCATCAATTAAGGGAGAAAAAAATGAATCAGGTATTAGAAAAATTAAACGGTAATAAATATATCGGAAATATACTGTCCTTTTTATTACCATTATTATTATTTGGTTTGATATTGGCACAGTTTGGAATATATCCTTTTGGCAGTAAGTCTATATTAATAAATGATCTTTATAGTCAATACGTTCAGTTTTATAATCGTTTATATGATGTGTTTTTTGATGGGAAAAGTCTATTTTATAGTTGGGAAGCAGGATTGGGCTTAAACTTCACAGGGGTAATCGCGTATTATCTATCAAGCCCATTATCATTATTCATTTTATTTTTTGAAAGAAACCATCTTCCTGAGGCTATCGTCTTAATTACTATTGTTAAAATAGGCTTATCAGGAACAACGATGTATTTGTTTTTAAATCAATTTAAAGTTAATGATAGAATGCAGCTACTTATATTTTCAACACTTTATGCTTTAATGACTTTTTCAGTAGCATATTCATTTAATCTTATGTGGTTAGATGGAATATACATGCTACCCTTAATATTAATTGGAGTAGAATTTTTGATTAAAAGAGGCAGGTTTTCTTTTTTTCTTATAAACTTAGCAATCACATTTATTGCGAATTTTTATATCTCTTATATGGTCGGGATATTCACCTTTTTTTATTTTTTAGTTCGTTATTTCTCAATTCATGACAAGGCTCCGATATCTTTATTTGTAAAAAGGTTTTTTTTATTTGGAATGTCAACAGCTATTGCGGCAGGATTATCAGCGTTTTTAATATTACCTACCTATATTGCTTTAAAAACCAATGCTGTGGAATCTGCTACACCCAAGCCATTACCAGGTATTCATATGTTTGACTTATACGCGAAATTTTTTAATAGTTCATTTGATTCATTAGTTGATGGACTTCCTAATATATATGTAGGCTTATTACCATTATTATTATTTCCTTTATTCTTTATTTCCCAAAAAATTAAACTAAAAGAAAAGGTTTGTTTCTTACTTTTCACTTTACTAATATATTTTAGTTTCCAAAATTCACAATTAAACTTTTTATGGCATGGAATGGATAATCCAAATTGGTTTCCTTTTCGGTATTCCTTTCTATTATCTTTTTTAACCATATTTCTTGGATTCCGAGTCTTTCTTGTGCTGGAAAAAAATGTTTGGCCATATGTAAAAGGGCTGTATTTATTTAATGTATTTTTTATTTTACTTTTTACAAAGCTTACTCCAGATGTCATTAGCAATAAAGTTGTTTTTGTGAATATTGTTATCCTAACTCTTTATGTTATTCTATTGTATTTCAAGCTCCATCCTCTTGGTCATAAAGGATGGATTCATGTCCTCATCATTATCGTAGTTTGTTTTGATGTCTCCTATAATTCTGCTAGTATCATTCGGGGACTCGATAGTCAATTCCAATATCAATCCCGAGAAGCCTATAAAGGGTCTTCAGATTATCAAAGAATGATTTCTTGGATTCAAAAGAAGGATCCTTCTTTTTATCGGATGGATTCTAGAAATTCGTTGACATGGAACGATTCAATGCAATTACAATATAAAAAAATGGATAGCTTTAACTCACTATCCAACAATGATATGAACCACTTTTTAAATGTATTAGGATACTCAACAATGGAAAGTGTCTTCATTGCAATGAATGGCGGAATTATTACAACAGATTCTCTGTTAGGTTTCAAATATATCGTATCAAGTAACCCTATTAAAAAGCATGGATATGAAATCAAACATCGAATTGGAAACCTTCAGCTATATGAGAATAAAAATGTACTGCCGCTAGGCTTTGTCCTTAACAATCAAAAAAGCATTGACTTCGTTGAAAAATTTGATAACCCATTCCAAAAGCAAAATGAATTATTTAAGGGAACTAGCACAAAAAACGCTGCATCTAATTTGTTTAAGCCGTTGGAATCGAAATACATCCAATATGAGAATCTTTCAGTTGTTAAAGAAGAAGATGGGCAAAGATTAATAAAGAAAGATAAAACAAAAAGTGCGTTTATTACTTTTTCATTTCCTGTTTGGAAAAAACAACAATTGTATTCATTATTTAAATTAGAAGGCATTTCTAATACGAATGTTTATGTGAATGACCATTTAATGAGGAAAAATTACCCTACTCCACATGATAACCGAGTTTTAGACTTAGGGTCATTTCAAAATGAAACGGCATTAGTGAAAATAGAGGTATTAACTGACGAGTTAAAGGTTTTTGATTTCTTATTTTACGCCGTAGATATAAATTTGTTTGAGGATAGAATAAATGAGTTGAAGTCCCAATCTTTGAAAATAGAGAATTTCTCTGATACGGGTGTTAAGGGAAATATTAAGCTAAATTCTGAAAGTGTCCTATTTATGTCAATTCCTTACGATGAAGGATGGAAAGCGACTGTAGATGGTAAGGAAACTGAAACAGTGAAACTAGGCGGATTCTTGGGTGTTGAATTAGATGAAGGAAATCACAGAGTTGAATTGCAGTATGTACCTCCAGGCTTCCGTACTGGTTCTATTATTTCGATTTGTAGCTTACTCTTGTTTTTAGGGCTCGCTTTTTTTAATAAAGGAAAAAGCTAACAAATTAAAGTGTATCGACATGCAAGTATATGATGAGATGGAACGTCTTTGTATTAATTAGAATGAAGGTGAGCTGTAATATGAAAAAAATTTCAATCTTAATTCCTGCCTACAACGAAGAAGAAGTGCTGCAACAATTGTATGACAGACTAAATAAAGTCATTAGTACAATTCCTTTTTATGATTTTGAAATTTTATTTGTCAATGATGGAAGTAAGGATAGTACTTTACAACAGATTAAATCATTAAGGGAAAAAGACCATAATATTTCCTATGTAAATCTATCGAGAAATTTTGGGAAAGAAACCGCAATGATAGCTGGGCTGGACTATGCTGCCGGTGACGCTGTGATTATCATTGATGCAGATTTACAAGATCCACCGGAGCTTATTCCAGAAATGATTAGATATTGGGAAATGGGATATGATGATGTCTTTGCAAAAAGAAGGTCAAGAGCGGGAGAATCATGGTTGAAAAAGACGACCGCTTCCACCTATTATAAAATTTTGCAAAAAATGACACGAATTCCAATCCAAAAGAATACTGGAGATTTTCGATTGCTTGATCGTCGCTGCGTAGAAGCCCTGAAGCAAATAAGAGAAACTCAAAGATATACAAAAGGAATGTTTAGCTGGATCGGATACAATAAAAAAGAAATACTATTTGATCGGGACCCTCGTGCTGCAGGGGAAACAAAATGGAACTATCTTAAGTTAATGGACTTAGCAATTGAGGGAATTACGTCATTTACAACGACTCCATTAAGAATATCCGCCATGTTTGGGTGTGTGATTTCCTTTTTTGCGTTTGTTTATATAATCTGGATTATTTCAAAGACTCTTTTATTTGGAGAAAATGTTGCCGGTTATCCTTCGTTGATGACTGTCATCCTATTTTTAGGTGGGATCCAATTAATTTCTTTAGGGATTATTGGGGAATATTTAGGAAGAATATTTAACGAAACGAAGAATCGTCCCTTGTACTTTGTGGATGAATACAATAATGAAAAGGTTCTAAATGACAGAAGAAATCAGAATGAAATTAGTCGTCGTGAACACACACCTGCAAAGTAGGAGATTAGCATGAAAAATAAAAAAGAGGTTGTAAATTATCTGGTGTTTGGAGTGCTTACCACTCTTACTAATATTGTCAGCTATGGTATTTTGGCAAAAATGTTCCATGTGGATTATAAATTGGCCACAACAATCGCATGGATCATATCAGTTCTTTTCGCCTTTATTACAAATAAGTTATATGTTTTTAACAGTAAAGAGACTAATCTTATTCTCATAACAAAAGAATTTTTATCCTTTATTATTTTTCGTCTATTATCTTACTTAGTAGATTTATCCTTAATGATTTTGATGGTGGAGTGGATGAATATTGACGACTTATTTTCAAAAGTAGTTGCAAACGTCGTGGTCGTTATTATGAATTATTTTGCCAGTAGGTATGTGGTTTTTAAAACGGCAAAATAATGAGAGTAATGGGATTGATATTGAAGTTATGCTGAAAGGCGAGAGCAACCATGGTTTCTCTCAAATGAGCCAGAATCAATAGTGTTGTTTAATAAGGCCTAATAATAAAAAAAGACAACTTTTTGTTGTCTTTTTTTATGTAATGATTTATATCATAAAATGGATTGTCTGTTTATGACAAAAAAGAGAGAAATAAAAGCTAAATTCTACTATAAATTATGCTATTATAATCCTAAAGATACAAACTTGTATCTTTTTATTATTTGAATACAAAAATATTAATATAGTAGGAGGGGTTTGACCGATTTGTTTGAAAACTTAATATATCGAAAAACGTTTGTTGGAATAATGGCATTGCAGCTTACTTTAGGGATATCAAGTACAGCCGATGCACAAGAGGCAATTTTTCAGCCTCCTAAGGGAACTGTTGTTCACTACAACTGGGGAAGCGGAAGTCCAACAGGAATACCTGCAGACCATTTCACTGGAATCTTTGATCAATCCGGGAATTATACGGCTGGAGATTATTTTGTTCAAACATTAGCAGATGATGGAATCAAAGTTGAAGCCGATGGTCAGTGGTTAATTGACCGTTGGTCAGATTCAGGTGGAACGATTGACCGTGCTCTTTGGACAGGTGTATCTGCTCTACTTCCGCACACGGTGAAAACTCACTATTATGAAAATGTTGGAAATGCAAGTGTATTTTCCGATATCGTTCCTTTTGATTCCTGGGTTGCTTATTATTATCCAAATACAAGCTTGTCAGGGATTCCAACTGCTGCTAAAGTAATTCAGCCAACAGCACGAAAAGGACTTTCTGAAAACTTTGGAGTATATAGTCCAGCTGTTGGCGTTCCGGCAGAAAAGTTCTCCGCTCGCTATACTACTGCGAAAAGGATTTCAGCAGGTGAATATATTCTCCGAGCGAGAGCAGATGACGGAATCCGGGTATATGTGGATGGGAAAGTGGTAATTGACCGTTGGACGGACAGTGTATTCAGAGAGGATGCGATTAAATTAGAAATCGCCGATCGCTCTCTGACAAGGCAAGGAGAGCAGGATGTGCACTGGATTGAGGTACAGTATTACGACTCTGTCGGTGAAGGGAAAGTAGAGTTAGACCTTGAGCCATACCAAAATGCAGTAGATGATTCTTGGTTGGCTGAATTCTATCCGAACACTTCCTTACAAGGTACCCCATATGTATTAGGTGGGAAAAACTCTATTAATAAAATTTCCAACATCGATTTTAATTGGGGTTTAGGTTCACCACATACTTCCATACCAGCTGAACGTTTCTCTGCAAGATTTACAAAACAAGTAAATCTTGAATCCGGTATGTATTTATTTAATGCAATGGCAGACGATGGACTAAGAGTTTGGGTCGATGATCAGCTTGTTATTGATTCTTGGAATGATTCAAACAGTGGTATTCGAAGCGGCCAGATTTCCTTGGGGAGCGGCCAACACATCATAAAAGTTGAGTACTACGAAAATGTTGGTGGTGCAAGTGTTAATGTTGGATATCAAAGATACACCAGTATGCCTGTTCAGATAGGTGGAACAGTTCATTACAACTGGGGGAGCGGAAGTCCAGCAGGAATACCTGCAGACCGTTTCACAGGGATATTTGACCAATCTGGGTACTACCCGAATGGAGATTATTTTGTCCAAACTATAGCTGATGATGGAATCAAGTTAGAAGCAGATGGACAGTGGTTAATCAACCGATGGTCAGATTCTGGAGGGGACATTAACCGCTCGCTTTGGACGAATGTATCCGGGTTGGAAAAGCACACAGTGAAAACACACTATTATGAAAATGTTGGGAATGCAAGTGTGTTTTCGGATATTGTTCCATTTGATACTTGGGTTGCATATTATTATCCGAATAAAGGCTTGTCAGGCGTTCCAACAGCGGCCAAGGTTATTCAGCCCACAGCACAAAATGGACTTTCTGAAAACTTTGGAGTCTATAGTCCGGCAGCTGGAGTTCCGGCAGAAAAGTTCTCCGCTCGATATACTACTGCTAAGCGTGTAGCGGCAGGAGAATATATTCTTCGAGCAAGAGCAGATGATGGAGTCCGGGTGTATGTTGATGGAAAGCTAGTAATCGACAGGTGGACAGATAGCGCCTTCAGAGAAGACGCGATTAAGCTAGGCATTTCTAATAACCCATTGGCAAAACAAGGGGAGCAGGATGTACACTGGATCGAGGTTCAGTATTTCGACACAGTCGGCGAAGGGAAAGTAGAGTTAGACCTTGAGCCATACCAAAATGCAATAGATGGTGCTTGGTTTGCTGAGTTCTATCCAAATACTTCCTTACAAGGTACCCCATATGTAGTAGGCGGAAAAAACTCTATCAATCAAATTTCCAAGCTAGACTTTAACTGGGGATTGGGTTCACCTCTTGCTTCGATACCTGCTGAACGTTTCTCAGCAAGATTTGTTCAAAAAGTAAATCTTGAGTCCGGTCTATACTTGTTTAATGCAACTGCAGATGACGGGCTAAGAATTTGGGTGGATAATCAACTTGTTATTGATTCTTGGAATGATTCAAATAATGGCATTCGAAGTGGACAGATTTCCTTGGGGAGCGGCCAACACACCATAAAAGTTGAGTACTTTGAAAATGTTGGTGGTGCAAGTGTAAATGTTGGTTATCAAAGATTTGCCAATATGCCTGTTCAGATAGGTGGAACGGTTCATTATAACTGGGGATCAGGTAGTCCTAAAGGAGTACCAACAGATCGCTTTACTGGAATCTTTGATCAATCAGGAAGTTATCCAAACCGTGATTATTTTGTTCAAACTTTAGCTGATGATGGAATCAAGGTAGAAGCAGACGGACAATGGTTAATCAATCGCTGGTCTGATTCAGGCGGAGCCATTGATAGAGCGCTTTGGATGAATGTTTCTGCAGCGGATAATCACACAGTGAAAACTCACTATTATGAAAATGTTGGGAATGCAAATGTATTCTCCGATATTGTTCCGTTTGATTCTTGGATTGCTTATTATTATCCAAACATGACCTTGTCAGGAATTCCAACAGAAGCCAAAGTAATCCAGCCTACCGTCCAAAACGGACTTTCTGAAAACTTCGGAGTCAATGCTCCAGCAACTGGGGTTCCGACTGAAAAGTTTTCTGCTCGATATACTACGGCAAAGCGAATACCTGCGGGCAAATATATCCTTCAAGCAAGAGCGGACGATGGAATCCGAGTATATGTCGATGGTAAGTTGGTTATTGACCGCTGGTCGGATAGTGCCTTTAGAGAAGATGAAATTAAGCTGGAAATTGCTGATCAAACTCAGGCAAAACAAGGGGAACAGGATGTACATTGGATTGAGGTTCAGTATTATGACAATGTAGGTGACGGGAAAGTCGAGTTCAACCTTGTGTCCTATCAAACTTCAATTGATAATACTTGGATTGCAGAATATTATCCGAATACATCTTTACAAGGAAATCCAATCGTATCTGGAGGAAAGTACTCGATTAACCCAATTTCCAAGTTGGATTTTAATTGGGGCTTAGGGTCACCTAATGCTTCAGTACCTGCTAATTATTTTTCAGCCCGATTCTCTAAAAAGGTAAATCTTGAAGCTGGAACTTATGTTTTTTCAGCAAAAGCTGACGATGGTATTCGAATCCTAGTAGACAATAAGTTGGTGTTGGATGCTTGGAATAACAGTGATGTTTTAAAAACGAAAAAAGAAGCTGTCTATTTACCTAGTGGCGAGTATACAATTGTTGTGGAATACTCCGAGGGTTATGGTAATGCCAATATCCAAGTGGATTATCAACAAATCTCGCCAAATAATATCTATTTTTCAAATAATGAACAAATTTCATTTAATTGGGGCAGCGGAGGCCCAAGCAGCTACTCACCTGATAACTTTGAAGCTGTGTTTGATCAAACACAAACTCTTTCCGGAGGAGACTATTTCGTTCAAACTATTGCTGATGACGGAATTAAGGTTACGGTTGATGGACAGTTAAAAATTAATCGATGGTCAAACTCGGGCGGCCAAGTGGATCAAGCATTGCTATTGAATGTTCCAGCAGGTGAACACAGCATTCTGACTAATTATTATGAAGACAAAGGGAATGCATTTGTCTACTCCAATATCGCTAAATTTGATACTTGGGTGGCTTCGTATTATTCGAATCCATCATTAACCGGAGAACCAGTTGCGGTTAAATTAGTTGAACCAAAAGACAGCAATAAGGCATTATTTGAAAACAATCTTGCTGCAAGTCCGGTTCCAGGCGTTGTGCCGGCAGACAATTTCTCCGCAATTTACAGAACTGCCAAAAGAATTAATGCAGGGGAGTATGTTCTGAGGGCAAGAGTGGATGATGGAATTCGTATTCTTGTCGACGGTAAGCCGATTCTTGACCGGTGGACACCTAACGGATCGACCGAAGATGCGGTTGCATTAACTATAACCGATAATGCAACTTCCAACATTGATGAGAAAAATGTCCATTGGATTGAAGTACAGTACTATGAGGGGACTGGAAACAGTAATGTAGAAGTCTTCCTCCAACCGATGAATGAGGTTGTAAATACCGATCAATGGGTTGGTTATTTATTCCCAAATATGACTCTTTCTGGAAAACCAGTGATATTAGGCGGAAATGGAGCACAATCTCCTCTCACTCAATTGAATTTTAATTGGGGTACGGATAAACCGCATAATTTAATTCCGGCAGATAAGTTCTCTGCAAGCTTTATCAAAAAAGCTTACTTTAATACAGGAAACTATCAGATTAAAACTATTGCCGATGATGGAATTAGGGTTTATGTCGATGGAGTATTAAAAATTGATTCGTGGGTGGATAGTGCAGCCAATTCAAAAGAAATCATTGTTTCATTAAGCTCCGGTATTCATGAAATAAGAGTAGAATACTATGAAAACGAAGTAGGAGCCAGCTTATCATTTGATATGATTCAGGTCTTCGCTACTTCATTTAAGGAAATTGACCTTAGAACAAGAGCTAATATTACCGCAAAGGAAATTGAGTATTTCTTTGATTTAAAGAAACAATCAAATAGCCCGATTAAAGCTCTTGCCCAATCGTTCATTGATGCTCAGGATAAATATGGAGTAAACGCTCAATATTTAGTTGCACATGCTATTTGGGAAACTGGTTGGGGAGGTTCTAATCTTAAAACCTTTAAAAATAACTATTTTGGTTATGGAGCTTATGATTCCTGTCCATTTACATGTGGCTACTATTTTCCTACTGGGTTAGATAGTATCAATTACGAAGCGTATATTGTAAGGAAAGACTATTTATCCGAAAATGGTTCATATTTTAACGGGCCAAACTTAGTTGGGATGAATGTAAGATATGCAACTGATCAAAACTGGGCAAATGGTATTGCTAACTTAATGCAACAGATGAAGCCGTTTGATGCGGGATATTACGCACAAACTCCTATTTTACAAGGGTCATCAGTTCCGGCACCTAGCTTTGGAAGGGATATACCAGCAGGTCAGCCATATCCTACTAGCATTATTATTAACTATCAGGATGAGAAATATGCAACGGTTGTTACAGATGGGTTGACGTTTAGATCGCTTCCTTATACCCAGTCTTCTACAATTAAATCCACCTTGAATGCCGGCAAAGTGGTAAGAGTGTTAGGTTATAACACTGATGTAAAATATGTACCTAATGATCCAAGTGCTTACCCCTATGATAAGCTCTGGTATAGAGTCCTGGTTGATGGACAAGAAGGTTGGTTGTATGGAGGAGGAATAAGCTTTAATTAAAAGGCTATGTTAAAGATTATTGTTGGATAATTTTTGGTTCATACGAGAGTACTATTGTTTCTCTCGAATGAACCAGAATCAACGGAGTTTTTTAACATATCCAAAAAAATAAAGTTTATAAAAATATTATTATTAATTGGGAACACTTATTCTGAAATGGGTGTTCCCATTTTTTTTCATGAAATGTTCATATTAAAATATTGGAGAATCATTTACTTATATTTGTATATTTTATAAACTGATATAAGGATTAATTAAAAGGGTGGTTACTTTATGGATAAGAAAATTACCAATGCTAATTATTCTAAGGGTGATTTTTATAAAATAATACAAAAAGCATACAATAAGGGATTAACGGATAAAGATATCACAGTTAAAAAAATATTAGATGAAATAAAGCGTGACTTAATGTTGATAAGATTATAAAATAAATGGGATATCAATTAATATATCTTTAGGGTTTCCTCATATAGATTAATAAATTATGAGCAATGCTATTCAAGGAATGAATTGTATTGTTTTTTTTATTAATTAAAAATGGTTAAAATCAATGGAGTATATTCTTTACACATTGGAAAAGTGTTTAGATTCTGGTGGTTGAATTATATTCCATATTGATTAAGCCTTGCAGATTTAATCTTGATATGATACTCTTTTCTTTGGGCAAAAAGGCTCCTCATCAATCTTATAGAGGATCCTGTAGTTCTTAATTTTGTTTATATTAAAATTTTATTTAAAATTATTGTCTATTTTGTTAATGTAGATTTAGTTTTGAATAGAAAATTCAAATTTTCATATATTAAATAAGAGGAATTGCCTTATTTCGATCTTGAGATATTAAAGCAGGGGGAGAAAAATGGATTTTTTAGTTGAAATATTTGTTAACATCTTTTTAGGGATTATGTTAGTCTTGGCTGTATACGTCAATGTTCTTGCGATATATTATGTAATTTTATCATTCTTTGGGTTTGGAAAAGCAAAACGCGATTATGATATCATAGAAGATAAAACAAGATTTTTAATTTTAGTTGCTGCCCATAATGAAGAAAAGGTTATTGGTTCAACAATAGATAATCTAAATAAAATCCGTTACAATAAGGACCTTTATGATGTTTTTGTTGTTAATGACAATAGTACTGATAGAACTGGGGAAATCTGTGAAGAACTAGGAATGAAATATATTAACACTAACGAAGGATTGTTTCCTCGGGAAGGTGTAGGAAAGCCAGCCGGGTTACAATACGCATTACGTTATTTAGGTTTTGATAAACTTCCTGAAAAGTATGATTGTTTATTGATCCTTGATGCAGATAACCACGTTGATCCAGATATTTTAACTGAATTAAACTCTCAGTATGTTGCTAAAGGTGAACCTGAAGCTATTCAAGCTTATCTTGATTCAAAAAATTCCGCGACGAGTCTTTCTTTAGGTTATGCTATGAGTTACTATATTCAAAATCGATTCTTCCAGTTAGCAAAGTATCGTATTGGATTAATAAACTCAATTGGTGGAACAGGCTTCATTGTGAAATTAGATTATTTAATGAAACACGGCGGCTTCAGTTTCCGGTCTTTAACAGAGGATATTGAGTTGGAACTTGAAATTGTAAAAGATAATGGAAGAGTATTATGGAATCACTTTGTTCGAGTTTATGACGAAAAACCAGAAGATTTTAAAATCAGTATTCGTCAACGGACAAGATGGTCGCAAGGTCACTGGTTCGTGGCTTTTACCAACTTTAAGCCAATGATGAAAAAGTTGCTTACTGAAAAAGGCAAATTTAAAACAACTGACCAACTTTTTTATTTGTTTGGAATGGCAAAAGCAGTTCAATTAAGTATTGTATTGATTGGTGTTTTGGTATCGGTGGTATATAATATGATTGCAGCAGATTTTGGTGAAATTCCAGAACTTGCTAGTCGGATAACACCTTTATTATTTGGAACAAGTATCTTCTCATTAATTATTTTCGCTTATCAATTTATTTTCATGATGTATTATGCGATTAAGGTCGATACAAAGCAGAAGTTCCGATTCTTTCATATGATATTTTCTATTTTTTACTACGCATATACCTTTATTTATGCACAAATTGTCGGATTAATTAAGTGGAGACACCAACATACTTGGGTGAAAACGGAACACGTAAAAACAGCTGTTCATCATAAAAGACAAAAATCTTAATCAAATTTATACTAAATACAAGATTAGATAAAAAGTGGAGGACACGTCATAGTGCCTCCCTTTTTGTTGGGTATAAATATCGGATGATACCGTTTTCGATGGAAAAGAAAAATAATACATAACCATATTTTTAAAATAAATTTTAATTAATAAAATTTTTAAAAGCAATTTAGAAAAAAATAATTTATAATAGAACTCGTTAGTTTTGTTTTAAAGGTAAGTTGGATAAAATAGTGGAGTGATATTCCTTCATTAAGAAATTATCATGGCTTAATTTAAAACACTTCTCATCTATAATATTTAAAAATAAATGGGGCGTTAGAAAATAAAATGTATAATCATATTAAGGAATTAATGCTGTTAGTGGGTTACTCTATAATAGTCTTTATGGCATCAATTGAGATATTTTCTTGTATTATCTTTTTTACAGGTTTATCCCTAACTAAAGGGACTTTTTTGGCTGCATTTGTTGCAACTATTATTTTTCTACGTTTAGTTTTAATGTATAAAAAAGAACCTATACAGTATTATTACTGGAACTTTGGGATCATTATTGGAGTCTTTTTAATTGGAGGTATATTTGTTTTACAGTTTTATGATGTATCATTTGATGGTCAATCCTATCATCAGGAAGCAATTTATCAATTATCAAATAAGTGGAATCCTTTTTTAGGTGGCCCTGTACAGGGAGTTTCTGAAATTTGGATAAATCACTTTACCAAAGGTCCATGGATTCTATCAGCAGCGCTCTATGAAATAACAGGTTTAATTGAAACAACAAAAGTTTTTAATTTCACAATACTTATTGCATCTTTTTGCATTTCTTTCTATACAGTATCAAAGATTTTTCCAAAGCAATTTGGAAAACCGATGATCGTTTCATTCTTATTAGCATTTAACCCTGTTACTTTAACTCAACTAACTAGTTTTTACGTGGATGGACAAGTTTATTCACTATTCCTTATTATTTGTTGTTTAGGTTACTTAATTTATAAGGAAAATGGAATATGGGAATTAGTAATGCTATGTTTGTCAGTTGTTTTACTTATTAATACTAAATTTACAGGTTTACAATATTTTGTCATCATTTTTCTAGCCTATTTGTTTGTTTTGTTTTTATTTAAAAAGAGTGATGTTATAAAGCGTATTACTATACCTGTTCTTGCTTCATTAATTTTTTCAATTGCTTTTATTGGGTATAATCCGTATGTAACAAATACTGTAAACCACGATCATCCTTTTTTTCCATTAGCGGGTGAAGGATCCATTGATATTATAACCCCTAATAGTCCGGCAAATTTTGTAGGCAGTAACGTAATAAAAAATATAGCTAGATCTCTACTTTCAAAATCAGATAACCCTATTGCACCTAGGAATAGTGAGGTAAAAACACCATTCACGCTTGATGAAGAAGAATTAAAAGTGTTTATATCTCCAGATGTACGTGTAGGTGGTTTTGGTCCATTGTTTGGAAGCGCGGTGCTATTTTCAGTACTAGTCTTTTTAATTACTCTTGTCTTTGAACGGAAAAAAACGTGGTACGCAATCATTTCTATGGCGATTATCCTTTTGTCGATCGTAATAAAATCAGCTGCATGGTGGGCAAGCAATACACCACAATTGTGGATTTTGCCTATAATTATTGCTATTTTTGCATTCCTAGCAAAAAATAAAATATCAATCATGATGGGCTGGCTCCTTATTGCGATTCTGTTTACAAATACCATCCTAGTTTCTAGCTATCATTTTTCTAGTCAATATCAATTAAGTAAGCAAGTGGATTCACAACTTGATGAATTAGAAGAGCAAGGAACAAAGGTTAAAGTAAAGTTTGGAAATAGTAGTTCAAACAGAATAAGATTTATTGAACGAGATATTGAATATGAAATTGTTGATAAAATACCTTGTGAAAATAAACAGTCTTTTCCGCAGTCAGATACCGAGTATTGTAAATAATATTTGCAAACGAAAGAGTTATTTTAACAACAATCGTTGTTTTTAACTCTTTTTTGTTTATTTTCCTTTTTGAAATCCAGTTTAATTATCAGTAAAATTTTAATAGAAAATTTTGAAAAACGATGGTATATTCAATAAAACTATCGTGATAAAGGAGTTTTAACTATCTTGGAAACAATAAATATTCTTGGTATTAAAATCACTAACACCACATTAAAGGCGTTTACCAAAAAAATAACTGAACATATAATAGAAAGCAAGAAGACATTTATTGTAACGGCAAATCCAGAAATTGTGATGCGTGCCAGAAAAGATACATCCTATCAAAGCATCATAAATGATGCTGATTATGTTACTGCAGATGGAATTGGAATAGTGAAGGCATCTGCCATTCTGAAACAACCTTTACCTGAAAGAGTAGCCGGTTTTGACTTGTTATTAGAACTATTAAAAGTTGCAAACACAAAAACCTTGAAGGTTTATTTATTAGGAGCAAAACATGAAGTTTTAGAAAAAGCCGTTCAACATATTCAGTTAAACTATCCTGGAGTTGTAATGGTAGGATACCATCACGGTTATTTTGATTGGGAGGATCCTTCTCTTAAAAAAAGCATTCGAGAGTTAGAACCTGATTTAGTATTTGTCGGATTAGGCATGCCAAAACAAGAAAAATGGATCAGCCAAAATATCGGCTATTTCAATATGGGTATTTTTATTGGGGTAGGAGGGAGTTTGGACGTATTAGCTGGTAATGTTAAACGTGCCCCTAGTCTTTGGATAAAGTTAAATCTTGAATGGCTATATCGACTACTTAGTCAACCGTCTCGGTGGAAAAGAATGCTTGCGTTGCCCGGGTTTGTGGTTCGCGTTTTTTATGAAAGGATTTATAAAAAATAAATAATGAATCAATTATTAAAGAAAAAAGTACTGTGATCAATTTTTTGTTTCCTAAACATTATAAATATGAAACTTATCCCATTAATTTCGGTGTTACATTAACGTTGGGTTTCTTTCTTATTCACTCTGTGCTATAATCCTTAAGGATATATTAATTAAATGTTATTTCTATTCTTTAGCATAAAGTGTAGTAATTACTTCAGATATAGGATAACAGGAGGGGCAGTATGTTATATCTTACATTATTGGTTTGTTTTCTTTCGGTTTTTCTCCTGACACCATTGATAAAGAAGTTAGCTTTTAAAGTTGGAGCAACCGATAAACCAGGTTCTCGCAAAGTTCATCAACAAATCATGCCAAGACTCGGTGGATTGGCCATATATATAAGTTTTCTTATTGGGATTTTGATTCTTCAGCCTGATGACCGCTATCACCTACCTATCCTAATTGGGAGTATCATTATTATATTAACTGGAATTTACGATGATCTTAAGGAAATCTCTCCAAAAACAAAACTAGTGGGTCAAATTGCTGCAGCATTTGTTGTTGTTGTAATGGGAGATATGGGCGTTAAGTTTATTAATCTACCATTTGGCGGGGAAATCCACTTAGGTTATTTTAGTATTCCTCTTACGATGATTTGGATAATTGGAATTACGAACGCAATCAATTTAATTGATGGTTTAGATGGTTTGGCGGCAGGAGTATCATCGATTGCACTATTAACGATTGCAGGAATGGCTTTTGTAATGGTTAATTCGTATGTATTCATTGTGGCTCTTATCGTGGCTGTGGCCTCAATTGGTTTTTTATTTTTCAATTTTTACCCGGCAAAAATTTTTATGGGCGATACAGGAGCCTTATTTCTGGGATATATCATAGCGGTTTTATCGCTCTTAGGTTTTAAAAACGTTACGTTTATTTCTTTGGTAATACCTGTAATTATATTAGGCGTTCCAATTTCAGATACATTTTTTGCAATTGTAAGAAGAAAGCTAAATAAGCAGCCAGTATCCTCTTCAGATAAATCTCACCTCCATCATTGTTTATTGAGATCAGGGTTTTCACATAGACAAGCGGTGTTACTTATTTATGTTATGAGTGCAATATTTGGTTTAGCTGCCTTTATTTTCTCGCAGGCAACTGTATGGGGTTCGTTATTTGTGATAGTAGCATTGGTCATATCAATTGAGATTATTGTAGAAAAAATTGGACTAATCAAAGAAGACTATAAGCCATTGTTAAATTTTTTTGTTAAAGGTATTAAGCTAGTAAATATAAAAGATAGATAGAAAGACAAAAGTCTAGAAAACTATTTTAAAGTTTCCTAGACTTTTTTGTGTTTATTAAGATAGTGATGGTCATAACAGCCAACTTTGTTTCCAAGATATGTTTATGTTGTTGTAATAAATATCTGGAAACTTCGTTGGTTTTTATTCATCTTAATAGGTAATGATAGTAACAAGGAGGGCATTCAAATGTGGATTTTAGCTTTTGCCTTATGCTTTACTTGTTCCAATATAATTACGCCACTTATTAAAAATTTCGCGATTAGAATTAATGCTATCGATCATCCACACGAGCGCAAAGTACATAAGAATATTATGCCAAGACTTGGCGGATTAGCAATATATATAAGTTTTATGACAGGATTTTTGATAGTTCGACCGGATAATCCAAATTCAATTTATATTATAATTGGAAGCATGCTTATTATCCTTACCGGCCTCTTGGATGATTTATTTGAACTTCCTGCAAAAATGAAATTTGTAGGTCAGCTTTTTGCAACATTAACTGTTGTAATCATTGGTGGTATTCAAGTAACATTCATAAATTTACCGTTTGGTGCCCAACTTGAATTAGGAATATTCAGTATACCTTTAACAATAATTTGGATTGTTGGAATCACAAATGCTATTAATTTAATCGACGGCTTGGATGGGTTGGCAGCCGGTGTGTGCAGTATCGCCTTAACAACCATCACCTGGATGGCTTTTGTAATGGGAGATGGATTTGTATTTTTTATTGGATTGATTATGTTAGGGAGTACCCTTGGATTTCTAACCTATAATTTCTATCCTGCTAAAATCTTTATGGGAGATACAGGGGCATTGTTTCTGGGGTATATGATTTCGGTTCTCTCTTTATTAGGTTTTAAAAATGTAACGTTTATTTCGTTCATTATCCCTGCTATTATTCTCGGAGTCCCTATTTCAGATACTTTTTATGCCATTATTCGTAGGGTCGTCAATAAAAAACCTATATATGCACCAGATAATTCTCATTTACATCACTGTCTAATCCAATCTGGCTTTTCCCATCGTCAAACCGTCCTTCTCATATATGCAATGTCGGCCGTTTTTAGTATAATTGCCATAGTCTTTTCACGGGTTAGCCTTTGGGTTGGATTTACTTTAATTATTTCCTTACTGTTTATGATTGAATTATTTGCTGAGATTATCGGCTTGGCGGGAAATAACTACAGACCAATTATAAAATTTTTCCAGGGCTTAAGGTATCCAGGAAAAAAAGAAGTATAGCCCACAGTAGAGATTAGGGCTATACCTTTTAATTATTTATACTTTTAGAAGTCGATCCTTAGTACCTTTTGTAACAGTTGTATCGGGATCTTCGATTTATTTGGCATCTTTCGTTTCTTCTGTCTCTAAACTATCCAGTAAACCGAGATGGGTTTTAAGGCTTGTTTGAACATTTTCTACAGATTGTTCATCTAATTGGTAATAATAAATAGAATTTATTATGGAATTGCTACCTTCAAGGGATAATGATTCAATATTTAAATTGGTTCCTGCTGTTAAATAATCTATTAAAGATTTCATTTCACCAAAGGTTAAATTAGTTGTCATATTTTTTCCAACAGCTTCTATCATATCAGACTGATTTGGAATTGAATTGAAGGAGACAGCCTTTTTGAGAACAGCCTTAACGATTTCTTGCTGGCGTTTACCGCGCTCAATATCATTATCTTTATGTCTTGTTCTTGCAAAGGCTAACGCTTCTTCACCGCTTAGTTCTTGAAGACCCGGTTTCAAACGAATTGCTCCGGCACGATCTTTTGAATCCTGTTCAACAATTTCATAAGGAACTTCCACTTTGACCCCATCAAGAGAATTAACTACATCTATAAAGGCATTGAAATTCATTTTTACATAATAATCGATAGGAATATCTAATAGTTCTTGTACAGTTTCTATTGTTAGTTCAACTCCACCAAAGGCATGAGCATGATTTATTTTGTCTTTGTATTTTCTGCCAGGAATCTTCACATAAGAGTCGCGTGGAATACTGACTAATTTAACTGATTTTTCTTTTTCATTCAATGTAGCAACCATTAGGGCATCTGTTCTGGATCCCTTGCCAAAGTTTCTTTTTTCACTTTCATCTACCCCTATTAATAATATAGAAATATTGTCGAGTTTGGGGTCAGCTTTCTCGACTCTTTTTTGGGTTGTTTTAACAGGTTTATATGAGTCATTTATAACTGATTCAGCTTTTTTATAAAGGACGGTTCCATACACTGTTGCACTTACAAGGAAAACCAGTAAAGGAAATAGGATCCACATAAAAAATTTTTTACCTTTTTTCTTTTTCTTTTTCTTATTATCATAACGGGAAGAGTTTATATATTGAGACATGAATAATTCTCCTTATAAAAATAAATTGGTTCAATAATTCCAATAGACCAACTTTCATTTTACAACGAAATTTGTCTCGCGTAAAATGTATTTTTTTGAATTTTTTCGTAAAGGTTTGGAGAATTTTGAATTTATAGGATATCTAGCTCTAAATAAATTGTGTTTCCTTTTACTATTTCCCCTTGTCCATTCGTTAATTCAACCATCCAATCGATAAAGCTTTGCGTTTGGCCTTCTTCAACATAGGTTTCGATTTCAACCTTGTCCAAGTAGTGGATTTCTTTAATTGCATAGACAGAGGAGCGCAGTTCGTTTTCCAGCTTTCCGAGCCAGGTGTAATCAACGGTGGTGTGCATGATGCGCATCAGTTTTCGTTCAACGATGCCGATTGCATCCAATCCTTCGGAGGTTGCTTTGCCGTAAGCGCGGATAAGTCCGCCGGCGCCAAGCTTGATGCCGCCAAAGTAGCGGGTGATGACGACGACTGTATCTTTGAGCTTGCGCTTTTTAAGGACTTCGAGGATCGGCACGCCGGCAGTGCCGCTTGGTTCGCCGTCGTCGTTGGCTTTCTGGATTTGGTCGTGTTCGCCGATTAGGTAGGCGGAGCAGTTGTGGGTGGCGTTCCAATGTTGTTTCTTTATTTTTTGAATGAAATCTTGGGCCTTTTCTTCGGTTTCGGCTCTGGTGATGTGGGCGATAAAGCGTGATTTTTGGATGACGATTTCATGTTCGCCTTCACCTTTGACAGTGTAATAACTGGTCAGCATGTTACCACTTCTTTCTATGTAGGCTTGCTTGTTTGTGTTTTGGTTTTTGGCGTCCCTGCTCAAATTAGCTGGAGGTTCCATCTAGATTGAGCTGGCCGAGGACAAAATGTTTCGGCAAATCGCTTTGTTTTTTGACAAAAAGCGGGAGGAACTGATTTAAATCGTTGGATTGTGACAGGTCCTTACATGATGATTGTAATAAAATTTGCGATAAGAAGAAAGGGATTTGTGTTATAATGGGAATATTGCAAAAAGGGAAAATAAGGAAAAATTACAAACAGCATAGATTTTGACGGTGGATAGGAGAAAGGATTGATAAGAACTTTGTGCCATTAAAGTTGAAAAATATTTTATGTTGAGTGTTTGGGCACGGTTTAGAGATGCTGCTGAATGATTATTGTTTCACATTCCTACCCTCAAAAAGTCACGGGTTGAGTTCGAACAGTATAATAAGCTGTGAAAATTTTCCCGGTTACAGGGGACAGGCATTGATCAGTGTTTTGCTTCGACTGAATGAAGAATCATTATTGGGTGTGTAGGCAGACTTTGATGATAAATTTAATGATCAAAACGATATAGAACGATGTGACTGGCGTATTAGATGATGAAATGGTTTTTGATGTTCAAAGATACTAGAGTACTTATTGGATGTAAGGAAAGAGTGGCTTTGTTTTATAAGAATAATCATCATCCCCACATATCGATTGAAGAAATGAGAATGAATCTAAGGGACATTAAAGAAGCTGCGACAAGGGGGCGAAGATATGACAACAAGTATTGTGATTATTGACGACCATCAGTTATTCAGAGAAGGGGTAAAACGAATTTTAGGGCTTGAGGCTAGTTTTAAGGTTGTGGCTGAGGGGCAGGATGGACAAGATGCCGTTGCCTTAATTGATACATATAATCCGGATGTTGTGCTAATGGATATTAATATGCCGATTGTGAATGGAATTGAGGCAACACGGCAGTTAATGGAAAGGGATTCGGATACAAAGGTGATTATGCTTTCGCTTCATGCTGATGAGGATTATGTAATGCGTGCATTGAAAACCGGGGCACGCGGATATTTATTAAAGGAAATGGATGCGGAGATGCTGGTTGAAGCGGTAAAGGTTGTGTCCGAGGGTGGCAGTTATCTTCATCCTAAGGTGACCCATAACGTGGTGAATGAGTACCGGCGCTTGGTAGCGGCAACGGTAGAGAAGGTTGAGGATGGTGCTCAATTTTATCGTGGTGGTGCTGTTACAGTGGCAGGAGCATTGGCGGTTGAAATTCGGCGCCCATTGCATTTGTTGACGCGGCGGGAGTGCGAGGTTCTGCAGCTGTTGACAGATGGGAAAAGTAATCGCGGAATCGGTGAAGCGTTGTTTATTAGTGAGAAAACGGTTAAAAACCATGTGAGTAATATATTACAGAAGATGAATGTAAATGATCGCACACAGGCGGTTGTCGTGGCGATTAAGAATGGTTGGGTTGAGGTAAGATAGTTTTGAGTTGAGTTATGTAGGATTTTTTTGCTCGGATAAATTTATGGAAGAATGGCCCCAAAGGGACGTACAAGTCCTTTTGGGGCCTTTTTTTGTTTCCTAAAAGATATAGCTCGGAACAATATTTCGGAATGTTCCGATAAATAAAGACTTTTATCATAAGACATGATTAGTGCTAAAGTAACGAAATTATATAAGTTTCACCAAAGCGCAGTGATTTTTGTCGCTTTGGTGTAAAATGTTTACATGGATAATAATTTCCAATTATAAAGACGTACAATTGGAAATCTGGTTGTTGATTTCCGCTCCAGGTGCTCGCTTTCCGCGGGGGAGTCCGGGAGCCTCCTCGGCGCATAGCGCCTGTGGGGTCTCCCGTGACACCTTCTCCCGCAGGAGTCTCGCACCTTCCGCTCCAATCAACAGCGAGCTCAAAATCAACATTGTTCTTTAACACAGCTTTCTAATTAAAAGTCAGTAGACGAAAAAATCGACCGATTGTATAGATGCTTTAAGAGGAGAGGTAGCAGTGATATTAACGCTTTTTGATGAGGGGAAAGTTTTTCGGACCGTACTGCCGGAAAGGGTTACGGGAAGATATATATTGTCTTCGGAAGATGAAGACGGGCATCAGATTGATTTGATGGCAGTGGAGGAAGAGAACGGGCATTGGTATTTAAAGTCCAATAAATATGCCTTTTTGAAAAATCCAACCAGCTCCCAAATCGTAAAAGAAGCAAAAGTAGAGGTGTTTCAGACTTACACGATATATAGAGAAAATCGCCCAACGACTGCTTTATTGTACGTGGAGCCGCCGACAGCGGATGGGAATATTTTTACGAAGCATGAAGCAGCTCGAGGCGTCATTAAAATTGGGAGAGCAAAGGACAGTCATATTTGCTTTACCAATAAACTAGTATCAAGTTCGCACTGTACGATCGAATATCTTTCCGGCGGGCGTGCAGTCATTCGCGATCATAACAGTTCCAATGGTACATATGTTAATGGCAAGAAAGTCATAGAGAAAGAACTCTCGATTGGTGACACTATTTTTATCATGGGTTTGAAAATTATCTATAATGGCCGTCTCCTTTCGTTGAACAATCCGCATCGCTCGGTGTTTCTCGATAGAACGGCCTTTACACCGTTTAGTGTGGAAAAACCAATCATACAAGAAGAAGAGCTCCTCGATGAACTTCATCATGAGGAAATCAACGATAACCTATTTTTTAGATCACCGCGTTTTAAGCGGGATATCCAGCGAGCAGAGATCAAAATTGATCCTCCGCCACAGCCACAGAATATGGAAGAAACTCCGCTAATGCTGTTGCTCGGCCCATCGATCACCATGGGGATGTCTTCATTGTTCATGGGTATCATGACCTTTCAAAATGTGATGAGCACCGGAGGCGACTTAATGAGGGCGATGCCGACGCTCGTGATGTCGGTGAGCATGCTGATTGGGACAATCCTCTGGCCAATTTTAACGAAGCGTTATGAAAAAAGAAAGAAGCTAAAGCTAGAAAAAATGCGTCACGAAAAATATCAGCAGTATTTGGCCGATATGAATGAGGTAGTAAAAAACGAATGTCGTAATCAAAGGGAAATCCTGCTTGAAAACCATGTCACGCTGGAAAACTGTCTGTCCAGAATAATGCGGCGGCAGCGCAATCTGTGGGAGCGCGGACCGGGTCAAGCTGATTTCCTTGAAGTAAGATTGGGTATTGGCGACCTTCCGATGGTTGGCGATATTAAATTACCGGAACGGAAATTTACATTGGAGGACGATCATCTTCAAGAGACACTTTATGAAATGTTTGGAGCGAAGCCAGTATTAGAGAGTGTTCCGGTGACGTTGAGCCTGATTGAAGAACGGATTAACGGGATTATCGGTGATCGGAAAGAGGTAAAGTCTTTTGTTAAAGGACTTATTTTTCAACTGACCGCCTTACATAGTTACGATGAACTGAAGCTTGTGTTTATTTACGATAAGAATGAGCTTGATGACTGGAAGTTTGTGAAATGGCTTCCGCACGTTTGGAATGATGATAAGACGGTTCGCTTTATTGCCAGTGATGCCAATGAGGTGAAGGAGCTTTCTGCTTTTTTTGAAAAAGTAATAAGTCAACGTCAGGAGCAAGGCGAATTTGCCCAGGCAGATGCCGGACCTCATTACATAGTTTTTTCCATGAGCAAAGCGTTAGCGCCAAAAGCTGAGATGATCAATCTGCTGCTCCAAGAGAAGCATGAAATTGGCTTCAGTATAATTGCTCTTTATGATGAACTGAAAAATCTGCCGAAGGAATGCTCCAATGTTATTGAGCTGTCTAAAGAGTACTCAAAGATTTATGACAAAGACGATATTTCCGGTCAATACACAGGATTCAATGCTGACAGTTATTTGGAGGAGGATCCTGAGCAGTTGGCGGTTAAGCTATCTAACATTCAGCTCGATTCGTCGCAGGGGGCGTACAAGCTGCCTGAAATGATGACTTTCTTAGAAATGTTCGGTGTTGGAAAAATCGAGCACCTAAATGCACTGACACGTTGGAAGGAAAATAATCCGACAAAGACAATTGAAACACCAATTGGTGTCGATACGGCGGGAGAGCCGTTCATGATTGACCTTCATGAAAAATATCATGGGCCACATGGGTTGATCGCAGGGATGACGGGTTCGGGTAAGAGTGAATTCATCATGACATTTATCTTGTCGCTTGCGGTTAATTATCACCCAGATGAAGTTGCGTTTATCCTGATTGACTACAAGGGTGGCGGAATGGCAAATGCCTTTACGGAATTGCCTCATCTGGCCGGGACGATTACCAATCTTGATGGGGCTGCGGTTAAGCGCTCGTTGATTTCGATTCAGAGTGAATTGAAGCGGCGCCAGGAGATTTTTAGTGAAACAAGCCGACGCATGGATGAAAGTAATATCGACATATATAAATATCAAAAGCTGTATCGTGAAGGGCACGTAACGGAGCCTCTCCAACATTTGTTCATCATTTCCGATGAGTTTGCTGAACTAAAGGCACAGCAACCGGAATTTATGGAGCAGCTGGTTAGTGCAGCACGGATTGGACGAAGCCTGGGGATTCATTTGATTTTAGCGACACAGAAGCCATCCGGTGTCGTCGATGATCAAATTTGGAGTAATAGTAAATTTAGAATTTCGTTGAAGGTACAGGAAAAAGCGGACAGTATGGAGGTTATCAAACGGCCGGATGCTGCTGAGCTTCAGGTAACGGGTCGATTTTATTTACAGGTAGGCTTTAACGAGCTGTTTATGCTTGGACAGTCGGCGTGGGCAGGTGCGCCATATTATCCTGCTGATAAAGTGGAAAAGCAGAAGGATGACAGTGTGGTTGTGATCGACAATTTAGGCCGTGTCATTAAAAATGCGAAGATGGACCGTAAAAAAACAGTCGTTAAAAATCCGCCTAAACAAATCGATGAAGTTACCGACTATTTGGCTAAGCTTGCGTCCCAGGAAAATATTAACGTTCGACCGCTCTGGCTTGAGCCGATTCCTGAGTTTATTTATATCGATGAACTTATAGCGAAGTACAAGGTCGAAACGCCAAGCAATGAGCTGGATCCGGTTATTGGGGAGTATGATGATCCTGCGAACCAGCGTCAAATGGTGATGACGATGCCGATTACCCGTGAAGGCAATGCGGTGATTTATGGTGTTGCTGGCAGCGGAAAGACGACCTTCTTGTCGACTCTGATTTATTCGTTAATGGAGCAGCACACTCCAAAAGAAGTGAATTTCTATTTAATGGACTTTAGCTCCGAGACGTTGACATGGTTCCGAGAAGCACCGCATGTTGGCGAAGTGATGCTGTCGCATGAGAGTGAAAAGATTGGCAATCTGTTTAAAATGTTATCGGCTGAAGTGGAGCATAGAAAGAAGCTGCTGGCTAATTATGGCGGCGACTTTATTACTTATAATGGGGTTTCCGGAGATCGACTCCCTTCTTTGATTGTCGTCATCCATAATTATTCAGCGTTTTCGGAAATGTACGAAGACCATGAAGAGACGCTTGCGTTTTTGACTCGAGAAGGTGTGAAATACGGGGTTTATTTTATCGTAACAGCCATTAATACCGGAGCACTCCGCTACCGAATGCTTCAAAACTTTAAGCAAATGTATGTGCTCCAACTTAATGATCAATCCGAATATTCCGGCTTGCTCGGCAGTGTTGACGGTGTGTATCCGTCTAAGTTCAAAGGCCGGGGTATTTTTAAAAGTGATCTCACCTACGAATTCCAGACAGCGCAAATCGCTCGCGATGTAGACAATATGTTTAAGTTCATCACGGATTATTGCCCTGTTTGGGCCAATAATTGGACTTTGCCTGGTGCGAAAAAGGTGCCAACACTACCGGAAAAAGTTGATCTCGACTATTTACGAGGGGAAAGACTTGAATTGGGTGGTCATCTCATCCCTGTCGGGGTTGAAAAAGAAACGATGGAAGTTGCATTTTTTGACTTGGTTAATCCTTTTATTAGTTTAGTTGCTGCTATGAGCAGCGAGCAATGTAGCAGCTTTACACAAGGAATTGCTGAATTGTTTGCGACTAAAGAGGACAGGGAAATTCTTGTGCTTGATCCTAATCAAAATTTTGTGAATGGAAGTTTGGTTACCGACTATAAGTATGTTTTCGAGCCAACTAGGCTGGAAGAAGCGGTTGTTTACTTATTTAATACATTGGTGCACCGAAACAATACGAAGAAGGATGCGATTGAAGCGGGGCAGGAGCCGCCAACTTATGACAATATTACTTGCATCATTGATTCGTTTACTGATTTACATTCGTTCTTGTCCGAGGATGCACGAGATAAACTGAAGGTATTTTTAGAAAAAGGCAGCGGCTTGAACGTTCATTTGCTCTTATCGGATCGGGCTGATAAATTAAGCTCTATTTCCTTTGAGGCTTGGTTCAAGCAGCATGTATCCGTCAATGACTTCATCTGGGTCGGCAGCGGCATAACGGATCAATATGTTCTTAAAACGACGAAGGTGACCGGCGATATGTACAAGGAAGTTCCATCAGGCTTCGGCTATGTTGTGACGAAAGGAAAACCAGTGCTCGTAAAGCTGTTGTCAGCGACGGCTGGCGTGGAAAAGGAGGCGGTTTATCATGGATAAAGTTTTGGTAGAAGTGTATATCCCAGCCTCTGAAAAATCGTACGATGTCTTCCTGCCACTAGACAGTAAGCTTTATGAGGTTGTTTATCTTTTAGCAAGCACGATGGCGGAGTTAACACAGGGGGAATTTTCGGCTAATCCTGATACGGTTCTTTGCGACCGCAACACCGGTCAAATGTTAAACATCAACCTTACTGTCGAAGAGAACGGCGTAATGAATGGGACGAAGTTGATGTTGGTTTAGGTTGGGTTGGGAAGAGGCCTGTAAATTTAAGCAATATTATTGCAAATGGAACGTGTGCTAGTTGATTTTCTTCCCGTCCAGTAGATGAATGTTTTATGAAGGACAAATTGACAGATTTTTTGTGAGGAATTGTCCTAGATAGGACCTCAAGGACATTTTGCGTGGTTTTTTGCGAGGAAATGTCCTAGAGCGGCCGTCTCAAGGACATTTCGCATGGTTTATTGTGAGGAAATGTCCTTCATAGGCCGTCTCAAGGACATTTTGGATGGTTTTTTGAGAGGAAATGTCCTAGAAAAGCCGTCTCAAGGACATTTTGGATGGTTTTTTGCGAGGAAATGTCCTAGAAAGGCGTCTCAAGGACATTTTGGATGGTTTATAGTGAGTATTTGTCCTAGAAAGGCTCTCTCAAGGACATTTTGGATGATTTATAGTGAGTATTTGTCCTAGAAAGGCCGTCTCAAGGACATTTTGGATGATTTATAGAGCGGAATTGTCCTAGAAAAGCAGTCTCAAGGACATTTTGGATGATTTATAGAGAGGAAATGTCCCAGAGAGGCCGTCTCAAGGACATTTTGGATGATTTATAGTGAGAAATTGTCCTAGAAAGGCCGTCTCAAGGACATTTTGGATGATTTATTGCGAGGAATTGTCCTAGAAAGGTCCTCTCAAGGACATTTTGCCTAATTAATAGAGAGAAATTGTCCTAGAAAAGCTCTCTAAAGGACATTTCGCTATGAAAAAGTCCTTGAACAGGATTATCCAGGACAAAACCACCAGATAGACACAAGAAAAATTCCTCCATCAAGGTAATAACCCTATTTCAGAGCACAAATAACACATCTTTAAAGGAGGTGAAATAAAATGGCGAGATCGATTATGGTTGAACCGGCGAAGCTTGAGAATGCTGCTAACAAAATTGATCAACAGGCAGCTGATTATGAAAGCACTTATCGTAAATTATTTGCAGAGGTTGATGCAATGGCAGCTGCTTGGCAAGGTGCAGATAATACGGCTTTTACAAATCAAATCAAGACTTTTGAAGACGATTTCCAAAAGATGAAAAAGCTAATGGATGACTATTCCGAATTCCTTAAGCTTAGCGCTAAAGCTTACCGGGAAGCACAAAACGAAGTTAAAGCCCAAGCTTCAAGACTATAGTGCACAAAGGTTACGAATAAATGGGAGGTGGAGAAATTGGCAATCGATGGACTTAAAATTACCCTTGGTGAGGTTACGAAAACGGCGTCTCAACTCCGTTCATTTAATCAAACTCTTAATGAGAGGCTAAATGAAATCAAAAAAGACATGAACGCGCTTGCTCAATATTGGGATAGTGATGCGTCTAGTTCTATCAGATCAAACTTTAACGCACTTCAACCGAGATTTGAAGAATACCGTCAAGTGGTGGACAACTATGCAAAATTCCTAGACAACACGGTTACTCACTATAACGACGCTGAAAGCAAAATCAATAATAACGCAAACATGTTCAAATAATGAACTAAGGTTGGACCAGCGTTGGCTGGCTGGCAGCCTCGCTGGTTCAATCTCTTCCTAATCACTAAAACCCCAAAAATATCAAATAAAACGGAGTCGAATCAAATGATCAAACAGGTCGAACTGAATATAGAAAACTACGGAGTTTCAACATTCTTAACCTATAACACAACCAGTCTTGAGGAAGTCGAGCGCACCGAATTGGAGGTGATGCGGAATAGCAAAATTCCAGGATTGATGCCTTGTACGGTTCTAAAGCAAGAGGACGAAGTTTGTATCCGCTATGACCTTATTTCTCATACAACACTAGAGATGCATCTCAACCAGCCTGTCTCAAAAAAGATTCTGATCCAAAGCTTTAGCAATATTGCTGAAACCCTTATAGAGGCACAAAAATGCAATTTGAAGATTGAAAATTTCGTCTTTAATCCAAAGCATATTTATTTAGATAATTTTTCAAGCAGATTAGTTTTTATCTATTTGCCGGTAAAAAATAATGTTTTTGAAAAAGTATCCCTTAGAGATTTTTTAAAAGAGATTATCACCTTGGCTCCCTATGATGAAAGCGATGATATTCATTTTTTTATTAAATTACATAATTACCTCCTGCGGAGTGCTGAAATCGAACCAGACGAACTCTATGAAATGCTTCAAGAATGGAGTGAGTTGGATCAGCCGATAAACGATACAGTTGATCACCATCAAAACGATAACTTTTACGATGCATTGTCCCAGCCTAAAGTGAGTCCGGCTACAAACCTAAATCCGAACTTCTACAGCCCGGGAAATCCATCTGCGGTTAATAGTTCAATCAATAGCTCGGTCAACTCAGCAATGAATACCCCGGTCAATACAGTCAAAACAACCATTAATGGTGGAGTTGTCACCTCCGAATACAGCAGTCAGAAGAAGGAAAAGAAGCGTAACAAACAGTTAGAAATTGAAGAGGAAGTGCAATATAAGCGAATTACTCGAACGGAGCTTGGTGATGATAATCCGCTTATGAAAGGCGGGGCGCCATTGGGGGGTACCTCGATTAATATCGGGCCGAATGTCGGGGGTGCTTTTATCCAAAATACTGAGCCAGAAGGAACCACAGTACTTGGCGTCAATCGAGAGGAAGAAGAGGGGACGACGATGCTTGGAGTCGTCGGGCAATCAACACCGCGTCCGTATCTCTTAGCAACTTTGCTAAATGAAAAAATTGTGATCACAAAGGATGTTTTCAAAATAGGCAGAGATCCTGGTCAAGCTGATTATGTTTCAAAGAATAAAGTGGTAGGTCGAGTCCATGGGGTGATTATAATGGCCAATGGTGAGTATTTCTTTGAAGACAATTCTTCACGCAATGGCAGCTATGTTAACGGAAGTAAGGTACTTCCATACAACCGAATTAAAATCAAACACGATGATCAAATCAAACTGGCCAACGAGGAGTTTATTTTTAAGCTTTTTTAGCAAAAGAAAGAGGTAGTATAAATGGCATTTCAAATTGCATATCACACGGATGTGGGCATTAGAAAGAAAACAAATCAGGACGGCTTGCTGATCAAAACAGCCAAAACCCCAAATGGAATGGTGGGTTTGTTTGCGCTTTGTGATGGGATGGGCGGACTATCGCACGGAGAGCTGGCAAGTGCGACCGTCATAAGAGGATTATCCAATTGGTTTGACTCAGAGCTCCCGGATATTCTTGCCTCCGAGGAAGGGGCTAAAAACATCTCGATCCAACTTGAGCAGCAAATTAAGCAGCTTAATGAAAAAATCGTCCAGTATGGTGAAGCGCAAAATGTAAAATTGGGAACGACGATTACAGCAATGCTTGTCATCTTTTCAACCTACTATATCGTTCAAATTGGGGATAGCCGGGCATATAGCATCGATAGCGAACTAAAACAACTAACAAAAGATCAAACGCTGGTCGCCCGCGAGCTCGAGTATGGAAATATTACTGAAGCACAGGCGAAGATCGACCCAAGAAGAAATATTCTGCTTCAATGTGTTGGAGCTACGAGAGAACTAAATGTCGTGATAACAGAGGGGAAGCTAGCACCTGACACAGTCTATTTATTGTGTACGGATGGTTTTTACCATGAAATTACTGAACAGGAGTTGTATGCTGCAATGAATCCGGAACAGCTTCAAACTGAGACGTTCATGAAGAAAAGGGTGATTGAGCTCGTTGATTTGGTAAAGAACCGGAATGAGACGGACAATATTTCCGTTATTACCGCTAAAGTGGTCTAGCGGGGGCTTTGGTTTCAAACCAAGCTTTAGAACCACGTTTTAATGGGGGAATTTTTCTTGATTAAGATTGGCGCGATTATCGATGACAGATACGAAATTTTAAAGGAAATTGGCCGCGGTGGGATGAGCATCGTGTATTTGGCGATGGATAACAGGCTTAATAAATCGCTAGTTGTTAAGGATATTCGCAAGCGGGCAAATAGCGACAATGAGTTCCTCGTCAACAGTCTCGTTATTGAAGCGAATATGCTGAAAAAACTGGACCATGGAGCTCTGCCGAGGATTTACGACATCATTGAATCAGAAGGCGATATCTATGTTGTGATGGATTACATTGAGGGGGAATCGCTAAAGGAAAAGCATAGCCGTGACGGCAATCTCCCTGCGGACCTAGTGATCGATTGGGCAAAGCAGCTGGCCGATGTATTGGGGTATTTACATACGAGAAGACCTTTCCCGATTATTTACCGGGACATGAAGCCGGATAATATCATGCTGACCCCGGAAGGGAAAATTAAATTAATTGACTTCGGGATCGCCAAGGAATATAAAACGGAATCGTTAACCGATACGACAAACCTTGGGACAATCTCATATGCAGCTCCGGAGCAGCTTTCAGGCAAGAAAACTGATGCAAGGTCGGATATTTATAGCTTAGGACTCACGCTTTACAATCTTGTAACCGGCAAGGGTGTCAATGAACCACCATTTACGGTTAAACCCATTAGGGATTGGAATCCCTCTTTGCCGGAGGGACTTGAGCATATTATTACAAAGTGTACTGAGTCAGAACCGGAGAACCGTTATCAAAGCTGTGACGAACTTTACTATGACTTGGAAAATATAGACACGCTGACGAAGGGTTATAAAAAAAAGCTACTAAAGAAATTGTATATGTTCCTGGTCCCTGCTGTTTTATTTATATTGTTTTCAGTCACCACAGCTTGGGGTTACAGCGGCATGAAGAACGAGCAATTTCAGGATTATATGAAGCTCGTAAATCAATCCAATCGATATTTAATAAATGGCAAGGACGCGAAGGCTATTGAGCTCCTGGAACAGGCGATTACGTCTGTTGATAGTAAAAAGCCTGAAGCCTATATTAATTTGCTCGATATTTATATTAAGCGAGGCGAAATTGACAACGGTTTAGCCTCGATTGAAGCGTATATCCAAGATAAATATGGGAATGTTCATAAAAATAACGAAGTGTTATTCAAAATGGGGATGACCTATTTTGATTTGAAAAATGATTATGTATCCGCGTTGAAATATTTTCGGATGGTTGATGAAGAGGAGCTTCCGGATGCGAAATATTACAAATCCTTAGCTACCACGATGGGAAGCCTGAATGTAGATTATCAAAAGTTTGCTAACCATTTACAAGAGTTTGAAACCTATAATGATAGTTTGGCAAATAACCAGAAAAAGATTGATAACTATAACTCTTTGGCGGGGATCTATTTGTCTTATAAAGGTCAAATTCCGGATGCCAATACGAAAGCCATCACGGTAATTCAAAAGGCAAACCTTGTTTTGAAAAAATTAGACGATGAACACCTCCAATACAAATATGAGCTTGATTTTGATCAAAAGCTTGCACAAGCCTTCTACAGCAGGGCGATCAATTCAGAGGATAAAACGGTTGCCAGTAAGGACTTTGCTGAAGCGATTGAGCATTATCAAAATTTAATCGATCAAGATGTTTCGGATTCTGACAAAGAGGAGGCAATGGTCAAAATCGGGGTTATTTTTCAAGAGATGGGTGAAAACGGACAAGCTGTCGAGCAGCTTCGTTTAGCTCAAAAAAAATATCCAGAAAGCATTGAGGCACATATAAAACTGGGCAATCTGCTCCTTGATATCGAGCAAGGAAAAGAGGAAGGTCAGAGAAATTATAGTGAAGCAAAGAGCGTCTTTGACAAAGTGAGTCAAATTGATGATGCCGTAGATGATGAGTCATATAAAAAGTTTACTAGAAGATTGCAATTAGTAGGCGCCATTTAAATAAGAAGGAGCTCAGTGTTCGAGGGCTTAACGGAGAATCAAATAGAAGGGAGGCAGGGGAGTGTACTTTCAAATTATGTTTTATGGAGGCTTGGCCGGAGCGGTCATCACTCTTGCCATCTCCATTTTTGTATATATCAAAATGAATATTACCCAGGTAATCGAACATCTCACGGGGGTTCGTTTTCATAAAAAAAATAAGAAACAGCAGAGAGTTTATATCCGGAAGCTTAATGAAAGTGGAAAGCGAACAACGAACGAAATCAGGATCAGGAAGAAAGTGGTGGAACAGGACCGGGCTTGGTCAGAGGCTGTTGCGGCAACCGAGTTAATGAATGAAAGATTGGAAGAAACAGCGCTGCTTCATGATGAATATTGTCAAGAAACATCTTTATTAAGCGGGGAGCTTGATGAAACTTGCCTATTAACAAGGGATCAGGAAACCACCTTGTTATCGGGACTATTAGAAGAAGATCCTGATGAAAGCTTTAAAAAGGAAATTGATATCATGATCGTTCATGCGGAGACCATTATATAAGAGGAGATTAAAGTTAAATGATTAGTAGGAAAAAGAAGTCCAAAGTTAAGAAGAAAATGCTGTTGTTATTTTTTCCAAGTGCTTTGTTATTACTTTTTGCGATTTTGATTTTTAATAGTAGTGCAATGTCCAATTCAAAAATTGTTAATCGATACATTTCATTTGAGCAGCAGCAGCCTTGGAATGTAACGGTAGAACCAGAATTTAAAGGCGAGTGGTTAACGAATAAGGAAACTGTGTCCTTCATCGTTGACTTGAGTGAGGACGTAATAAGATGGAATGAAATGAATCCAAACACGCCTTTACCAACAGAAAGACCATTTGGAGTAACCGCAAGCTATGGGACAACAACGATTGATCCAACCACCATTATATATAAGGAAATCATGAATGATAGCGGGCAATTCGAAGGAAAATATCAAGTCGATATTCCTTTTAACCAGGAAGGGCAGCTTGATATTAACACTACTATTAAGAAGAACAACCCGTGGAAAGCGGATGAGTTAACAGCAGCATTTAACATTACAAAGGATACCACCAAACCGGAAATTGCTATATCAGGGATTTCAGATGGGGCGTATCTTAAGGCAGATGGCACCTTAAATGTTAAGATTTCTGAACTTCATTTTGATAAAAGTAAAATAACGATTTTACAAAAAGAGCTTAGCAGCCAGAAAGAATCCCCCCTTGAACTTGTATGGAATGATGAAACTCAGGCCGGAACACATACTTTTACAAACAGCGGTGATTATGAGATTACCGTGAACGGAATCGATAAAGCGGGCAACGCTTCTGAGGAGAAAAAGCTGCGCTTTACAATTAGTAAGGCAGACCCTGAACTCATTGTTACTGATAAGGATCGTTCAGTTCAAATTAATAACGGCAGTTTTTCGGCATCAAAAAATATCCAATTTAAAGTAAGCAGTAAAATTGCAATGGAAGAAGCAACAGCGAAGATCTTTAAGGAAGAAAAAGAAATTTCCCAAGGTGCAATGACGATCAATCCTGATCATCCGTATGAGGCTATTCTCGATAAGACCTTTACCGAAGACGGCAGATATCGGATTGAGGTAAACGTTTCGGATCAACATGTAAATGGAGAACAACACATCCTTACTCCATTTACATTTGAAATCGATAGTACAAAACCAACAGCTACTATTACCGATAGTCATGGCAAACCGGCCCAAGGGATTTACGGCAGTGATCAAAATATAACCATCAAAGTCAGCGATGTGAATTTTGATAAGGAAAAGACGATGCTTTCCGGGAGCAGAATTGATGCTAATGGAAACAGTAAAGATTTGAAGGATCTTTTAGTATTAGATAATTCAGGAGAAGAGATCCTGCCTGCCAATATTGAAGGTGAATACACACTAGAAGTAACAGCTGCAGACAAAGCGGGGAATGAAGCTCAGAAGCAAACCGCAAAATTCACGATTGACAAATCTTCACCGCGAATATCGGACAATATTGATAAACAATACTATAACGGTTCAGTTGAGTTTAAGCTTGGAATTGAAGATTTTTCGTTGAACCTCACTGATTCATTTATAAAAGTAACGAGGTCTTATGAAAGTACGATACAAGATCTTTCGCCGAGTATAACAGACCTTATTCGCACAATGCCTTCATCATTGTATTCATGGGCTCGTACATTTGATTTGGATGGCGATTATACAATAGCAGTCAACGCTATTGATAAATCCGATACATCCACTAATCAGACAAAAACGATTGATTTTACGATTGATACGATTCGGCCGGATTCTTTTATAAAAAATGTTAATAATGAACTTTATGATGCCTCGGTTAAAGGCGTTGAAATCGGTGTTACCGATAAAAATATTGATTTGAACAATACGAACTTAACTGTTAAAAAAGATGGAATTAAATTAAATGTAGATCCACTAAAAGTAAGCGGTGAGACCGCATCGAACATCTATAACTTTGAAGAGGATGGAGTTTATTCCATTTCGCTTGAGACTACTGACCTTGCCGGAAATAAAGCAGAAACGAAAACGGCGTCCTTTACGGTTGATACAAAGCTGCCGAAACTCGAGATTTCAACCATTACAGATGGTGAACATTATCAAGAGCTTAAAGAGGTAGTCATTACAGCAGAAGACTTAACTCTTCATGAAGCAACACTTGAAATTAAGCGCGACGGAGAGCAAGTTTCATTTGATTACCTAAAAGGAAATGGAAAAAACGCAAATTTAAATAAAGTGCTTCAATCAACTGACTTCACAGTTGAAGGTGATTACGAGATTATCCTGATCGCAACAGATCGTAATGGAAAAATCTCAGAACAAAGAATTACCTTTACGATTGATCATACCGCACCAGGAATTGAATTTTCCGGAATTAATAAGGGAAGCTTCCTGAAAAATGGAACACTTAACGTAAAAATTAATGAACATAATTTTGAAACAAACGACGTTACGATTACAGCGACAAGAAAAGTCGATCGTGATAAGCCGGAAGAATCCTATACAATCATGGAAGAAAATAAAGATTGGGAAAAGACTGGAGAAGAAACAACTTGGGAGCAATTCTTCAAGGAAGATGGCGACTATGTTATCAAAGTAACAGCTAGAGATAAAGCGCAAAACGAAAGTACGGAGGAATGGAATTTTACGATTGATAACATCCAACCAGATATTAAAATTTCCAACATGGATGAAAACGGGGATTTTTATAAAACGGACAAAGAGGTAACCATCAAGGTAACCGAGCGCAATTTCGAAGGCAATAACGTTCAAATTTATGCAACAAAGAAACTTGAGGAAAATGATCCGCCACAGCCAATCTATATCGGCGAATGGAAAAATACTGCGGAAGTTTCTAGCTTGAGTCATTTGTTTACGGAAGACGGCGAATATGAATTGACTGTTAAAGCGGTAGACGCCGCTGGTAATGATGTAAATAATGTCAAAAAAGTTAAGTTTACAGTGGATAAGACTCTTCCGGTGCTAACGATAACCGGAATTGAAAATAATCAACATTATAATGTCGATAAGCCCGTTACAATGTCTGTGACTGAGCGCAATATGATTTTAACCGAAAACAATGTTACTGTAACTAAGGATGGCAAACCATATCCAGTTGTAGGCCAACTTGAGAAAACAGGAATTACGGCACATCGAACCTTTACTTTTACAGAAGAAGGAAGCTACGTGGTGAACCTGAAATTAACGGATAAAGCAGGCAATCATCAGGAGCACGATCCTATTTCGTTTGTGATTGATAAAACGAATCCGGTCTTGAATATTAACGGAGTCGAGCACCAATCATACAACCCTTCAGCTAAATCGGTTACTGTCTCAGTCGATGAATTAAATTATGCAACGAATAACGTGGAACTAATGGCAACGAAAGATGGAAGAAGCTTAGATATAGGTGAATGGAAAAATACCGGAAAGTATTCAGCGCTCCAATATGGTTTTAATGCTGATGGTTTATATACGGTGTACATTAAAGCAACTGATAAAGCTGGCAACGGACCAATTGAAGCCGCTAAAACATTCACCATCGATACGGTGAAGCCGGCAATTGAAATTACGGGTGTTGAAAATGGCGAACATTACAATGTCGATAAACCGGTTACCGCTACCATTAAAGATGTAAACCTTGATGTCAACAAGATAACGGTTAAGAAGGATGGCGCAAGCTATAATGCCGGTGGATTCTCTGTTACTCATCATCCATATGAGGATTCCGTTGCAAAGCTAACCCATAACTTCAACGCTGAGGGCGATTACGAAATCATCGTCGAAGCAATCGATAAAGCCGGAAACAGCTTTAGCCAGCAGGTGAGGTTTACGATTGATAAAACGAAGCCCGTCATCACGCCTAAATTTAAAGGCGAAAATCGTATCATCAAGGACGGGGAGTTCATTAACAAAATCTTTACGCCTGAGTTTGCCTTGGATGAGAGTGAAGACATGATCGTATCGGTTACTTTAAATGGTGGTGCTAATGTTAAAAATAATATACCGCTTGCTTCAACAGAAATGGAGTATCATTATACGGTTCTTGCACGAGATAAAGCCGGAAATGAAAGCACATTAGAAATCCGCTTTACTTTAGATACAACGAACCCAGAATTAAATATTTCAGGTATTTTAGACGGATTCTTCAATAGAGACATGATTCCAAAGGTAACTTACTCAGATAAACATTTAGACCCAAGCAGAACATCAATCACGCTAAACGGGGAACCGTTTGTAAATGGTAAAAAACTAGACTTCGAGAAAGACTATGTGTTTAAAGCAGTCATAACCGATTTGGCGAACAATGTGACGACTAGAACGATCATCTTTACGATTGATAAAACAGGTCCAGTCATTAAGTTTAAGGAACCTATTTCGAACAGATATTTTAATAAGGATTTAATTCCGCAACTGTTAATCGAGGACTTCACGGAATATGACATCATCACGCAAACGCTTGACGGAAAACCTTATAAACTAGGAACCCCAATTAAAAAAGAAGGCAAACACGTACTATATTTTGAAGTTAAAGATAAAGCAGGAAACATCAAGCAAATCAGTGTTGAGTTTATCATCGACAAAACTGCTCCAAAGGTCGTTTACGAGGGCGTCAAAAAAGGCGAGAAATACTACAATCCAGTAGCGGTCAGCATCAGTCTCGATAATCCAATGGACAAAATTAAGTCCGTTACCATTAACGGCAAGGTTTTTGACGGGGAAGTGAGCGTCGAGGACGGACAACAGGTGATTAAAACTAGACTGTCTGATAAGAAATCGTATGAAATTAAAGTCAAAGCGACTGATGAAGCAGGTAATATCACAACATCAGTCCTACCATTCAGCATTGTCGAGAAGAGCTTAGTGGTGAAATTCTATGAAAACAAACCATTATTCATGGGATCTATCGCCGGTGTTGTTGGGCTAATTGGGGTAGCTGCTTCGCTTGCTTTGAGAAAAAGACGGACGGATGAGGTTGAAGTGGAAGAATAATAGGCTGTTTTGATAGTTAAAGGGAAAGGGACTCCTTTAAGTAAGGGCCCCTCCCTTTCCGCAACCTTTGAGAAGTGGGAAACTGTTTTATTTTTATAAAAAGAAGAAGGTGAGGACATGGGAATTAATGTGAGTTTAGCAACCTCTCAGGCGAATACAATAAAAAGCTACGCCTCGGTACTCCGGAATATCAGAAGTAATCTTGAAAACAATAAAGCGAACTTGAATGACCGTTGGCAGGCTTCAGAGGTGAATTCCATAAACAAGGCAATGGATGAATTAATGTCTGAAATTCACAAATTGTCTTCCGAACTGGAATCTATCGGGAACGATGTTAAAAGCGTAGCGATTGAAATTAAGAATGAGATTGCTAAGGAGAAGGCAGAAGCAGAGGCTAAAGCAAAGGCCGAAGCTGAGAAAAAGGCTCAAGCGAAATAGGGGATATTAAAACAATGTCAAAAGGTAAAAGCGGGGGTATATTTTGGAGCGTATTAAGATTAATACAGGAAAGATAAAAGATATTTCAACTAACATCACACACAACTCTAATAATATTAAGGAAGTTAAATATAGGTTTGATACTGTTAAGGGAGATATTGATTATCGAATTTTAAAGCGGAGAAATATACAGTCAAGATTGGATATTGCCTCAGGTTCCGTTTACAAAATCCACCAAGATTTAAAACAACTGGGGTTATTCCTTGAAGTGGCAAGTAATAAATACGACCAAACCGAAAATTTATTAGAAAAAATGGCAAAGTCTAAGTTTCCAGAGGGTAATTATTGGGAACTTATCAAAGCTGTTACAGGCGGTATTTCTTTTTATCAAGGGTCAAAATTGAATCTAAAATTGGGTGATTTAAAGTTTGACTTTGAAGAGATAAATGGTCGTACATTTCTAAAACTTAATGGAGGGAATCCAAGAGATTATAACAAATATAGAGATTTATTAATAGCAAGATTTGGGGGGAGTCCAAGCTTATGGAAAAAGAGTTTTTTTGAACAACTACTTACCAAAGGGATCCCACTTTATGATGAAGAAAATCGATTTAAATTTAACAATAGCTCAAGCTATCGTATGAATATGAGAAGATTTGGAACCAATCAATTAGATAATTTAAGCCAATACATAAGTCGTCTTGGTGAATCGAAGTTTAAGGCATTTTTAAAAAATACCGGAGATGGCATAATGAGTACTTTCACAGATTTTAATGTTTTTAAATATAAATCTGTTACACAAGGTTCTAGTAAAATGCTTGGTGTGGTCGGAACCGGAATTACTGTTTTTGAAAATTTTCAAGAGGCATATGGAGAAAATGGATTAAATAAGAAGCAATTTGCCATTGATATGTCGGTCGATGTTGTTTCTGGTGCAAGTGCTACCGCTTTAGGGGCCGCAATTGGTTCATTATTCTTTCCCCCGGTAGGTACGGTAGTAGGTGCAGGTGCAGTTATTGTATCCAACTTTGTCCTTAATGCAAAGATAATTTATGGTAAAAGTATAGTTGATATTACGAAGAACTATTTCAATAATCCTGAAGAGACTAAAAAAGAGATTAAAGAAGATATTAACAAATTTGTTGATAGTTATAATAATACAGCTAATGAAATTGGGAAAAAACTAAATGAAATTTTTTAATAGGAGAGGTATATATTGAAAACATGTAGGGAAGATGATTTTTTTCAATTAAAATCTGTTGGGCAAAGTCGAATGAGCCCAAAGAAAATATCTGGATTTTCATGGGCAGTTTTTTTCTTTGGGGTTATTATGACTATTGCCTCCTTTTCAGGACTTAACCCTAGTGATGGTCAAGTTAGTATTTTGTTGTTTTTTTTAATATCTATTAACCTTCTTTTCATGATAGTTCAATTCTTGTTCACAGTTTTCTTCACTAGTAAAAAGATGGCCTATAAATTTCAAAGATTACAAATGGTATTTTTAAGTTCCATTGCAGTTAAGTTTTCTCTTGATACATATCAGGCCTTCCTAGGAGTTAGTGAAGGATTTAATTCTCCAATGTATATAAAGATTTCAGCTTTATTATTTTTTATTGGTGGAATTTTATTTTTAATTCTTTCAACGTTTAGAGGAATAAAAAGGGTAAAAATAGGCGAGTTAAGAAAAGAAGGCAATGGTCTTTATAATTTTCAAAACTCAAAAGGGTACGTTAGTATACCCTTTATTTTTGGATTATCAATGTTTGGAGGCCTTGCAGGTAGATATTCCTCAGAATTAGCAAATGATGCAACTGTGTTTATTCTTCTTATATTTAGTGTTTTAATTCAATTTGCTACTGCATTGGCATTACCTGAGATTTTCCTTTTAATGTATTGTAAGTTCAGATTTGAGTCATTTAAGGTGAAAATTCCGAAATGATTCTAGAGAGGATTTGTAAGTGTGAAAATTAAGCGTTGTCCCATAATCTTTAATAATGTTATTAGTACAAAAGCGAAATGCAGAATGGATCGATGGTATGTTATCGCTCGTGAATTGAGAAATGCAGTCATTAAAAATGGGTTGTATGCTACCGGTCCTGTTATCTACAAAATAGAAAATGTTGATCTTTTCGAAAACGAAGCGGAATATACTTTTTACTTGCCTGTAAGTGAGCCAGTCAGCATGCCGGAAAATGAACAATATAGCTTTGTGGAAAAATGGAGCTTTAATGATGCACTTGTTTATCGCCATGCTGATTTGGATGAAGATATGAATCTTTCTTATAATATTCTTCGAGTTGGAGCTGAAGATACCGGATTAGTTATACAGGAACCTTTCTACCATATTTACCTCGATGTTTATGGAGAAGGCATCATTGACATTTTTGCACCAATCGTTGAGGAGAGTTGATATGATCAATCCGAATGACCATATACGATATACTAACGTTGTTTCAAGGAAATATCGCTATCATTATCAGGATATCGAAAAAGTAATGACGGATTTCGTTAGCGATCTTGTAAAGCTGAATGCATCTGTTAAAGGTCCGTTGTTTTATTCGATAAATAACGTGCCGCTTGATGAAGTGGTCAATGGTGAATTCTTTATGCCAATCCATCAGGATAGCTTGGACATAATGGAAGATATGAATTTCCATAGCTATTTTAGTATTGAGGATATGGTATCAATTTGTTTGGCTTCTTCTAATTTTGAAAGAGACACAGAAATTGCTTATCGTATGTTAATAGATTATATGGAGCTGCATGGATTAGCTCAGGTCAGCCCTATTTTTCATATTGTTTTCCGGGATGAAACGCTTCAATATATTTTTATTAAAATTGGGGTTTCGAAAGAAGAATAGTTTGGAATTGTGTAATTTTATAGGAGATAAATTAAAATATGGACCAAAATATTATTGAAGTAAGATCAAGACTTTTTCATAGAATTTGGCTATTTCTTGGTTCTGTTGGAATGGCTATTGCCAGTGTTTGGCTCTTCTTTGAAGGGATTAAGTTTGAATACAGAATGTCCTTGAATGCTATTGTCGCAAGCTTCATAGGATTACCATTCGGTTTGATGACCTTTCTTTGGAGTTGGAGGGCCTATACCAAAAAGGGTTTACTTTTTTCTATTAAACCTGGAGAAAATGGGCAAATCATTTATCGCAAGGGTGCAGTAAATTTTAGAGATATTAAGGAAATTGATGAAATTCAAGAATTTAAATTATACAAGCCTAGAACGATGGTTTTTTCAGATTTAACCATTAAAACCACCCAAAATAAAACGATAAAAATCCCGACGTATAACATATTGGCTGCACATGCTTTTAAGGATAATGTAGAGAAATATATCTATCCATACATGACATCAGAAGCACAGCAAAAATGGAAGAAAAGATATGAGAAGAAGGCAACTGTTGCCTAATTGAATACGAGAGCTTTAAGGTAACACATTTTCTACATAGGAAATGTGTTCTTTTTAGATTTTATCGGAAAGTAGGGTGTGTACATGTTAGGAAATTGCAAGGAAGAGGATTTTTATCAGATTAAATCTGTAGGCCAAGATCGGTTGAGTCCGCAGAGTATTTCAGGTTTTTTCTGGGCAGTAATATTTGTAAGTGTATTAACAACTATTGCAACTTCTAGCGGATTATTCCCTGAAGATAATGATGTTAGTACAGCAATGGTTTTAATCCTTCTTCTTAGTTATTTAATGCTGTTTATACAATTTATTTTTACACTATTTTTTACTTTTAAAAAAGTGGCTTATAAATTTGAAAGATTTCAATCTTTGTGTTTGAGTTTTATTGGTTTAAAGTTTTCGATTGATTTTTACCTAGCTTTTTTTGACGTTTGTGAACGATTTAATTCCCCTAATTATATAAGAAACACTGGTTTGATCTTAATGGGGGGAGGAGCCATTTTTCTTATTATATTCACGTTGCGGGCATTTAAGCGGGTAAGCCAAGGCAAATTAAGACAAGGTGAAAATGGTCTTTACGATTTTCAAAACTCCAAAGGATATGTTAGTGTTCCAGTTATTTTTGGTGTGACTATGTTCGGAGGCGCAACTGCAAGGTTATTCTCTGATACGGCTAGCAATTTTGAAGTTTTAGGGATGTTATTTTTTGCTGTACTCCTTCAATACAGTTTAGCCTTGGCATTACCCGAGTTTTTTCTATTAATGTATTGTAAGTTCAGATTTGAGACATTTAGGGTGGAGTTACCTAAAAAATGGTAGAGGGGAATTTCATAATAATATGTTAAGAAGTTGTAAGGAAGAGGATTTTTATAAAATTAAATCGGTTTCGTTCGGTCGATTGAGTCCTAGTGGAGTGTCAGGCTTTTTTTGGGGATGCTTTGTATTAAGTACAATTACAACAATATTCGCATTTATGGATAGCTTGTCAGCGGAAAGCACATTCATGACTTTGATGGTTTTATTTAGTTTGATTTTTTGGATATTTCAGTTCATTTTTAATTTGTTCTTTAGTATTAAAAAATTAGCTTATAAATTTCAAAGGTTCCTTTCACTATATTTAAGTTTAATAGGATTTAAGGTTTCAATTGATACTTATCAAGTATTTTTTGGTATTTGTTTGTCTGATGGAACTCCACCATATATAGAAAATACTGGTATTATTCTATTTTTCGGTGGAATTATTTTATTAATATTTTCTACACTGAGAGCGGTAAAAAGAGTAAAACAGGATGAGCTAAGGAAAGAAGGTAAGGGACTCTATAATTTTCAAAATTCAAAGTCCTATGTTAGCCTCCCAATCATTTTTGGTGTAACGATGTTTGGCGGGGCTATTGGGAAATATATGTCGGAAGTATCAACAGATTTTACTGTATTTTTATTTTTACTTTTTGCCGTAATCATGCAATATGGTATTGCATTGGTATTACCCGAGTTTTTCCTATTAATGTATTGTAAGTTCAGGTTTGAGTCATTTAGGGTGGAGCGGCCGAAATGAGTATAGAGAGGGATTTTTCAAAGTATGTTAAGAAATTGTAAGGAAGAAGATTTTTATCAAATAAAGATTGTTGGGCAGGGCCGGATGAGTCCAAAAAACATTATTGGTTTTTCTTGGGCGGTTTTATTTGTTAGTTTACTATCAACAATAGTGTGCTTTGCTGGGTTAATCCCTGATGATTTGGATATAAGTACATCAGCGGTTCTATTCATTTTGTTTAATTCATTACTTTTTTCTATTCAATTTATCTTTACGCTATTTTTTACTTTTAAAAAAGTTGTCTATAAATTTCAAAGATTTCAATCCATATTTTTGAGTTTTTTAGGAATAAAGTTTTCATTTGATTTTTACCAAGGATTTTTTGGTGTTTGTGAAGCATTCAATTCGCCTAGTTATATAAGAAACACAGGTTTATTTTTAATGGGGGGAGGGGTCATTCTCCTCATTATTTCAACAATGAGAGCCTTCAAGAGGGTAAGTCAAGGGGAATTAAGACAAGGTGGAAAAGGACTCTATGATTTTCACAACTCAAAAGGGTATGTTAGCATGCCGATTATTTTTGGTGTGACCATGTTTAGTGGGGCATTAGCAAGATTTTTTTCAGATATGTCTACAGATATTTCAGCACTTGCTGCGCTATTTTTTGCTGTACTACTTCAATACAGTTTGGCCTTGGCATTACCTGAGTTTTTTCTATTAATGTATTGTAAGTTTAGATTTGAGTCATTTAATGTGAAAATGCCGAAACGATGATATAGAGGTTATGTAACTGAAATATGATGTTATTAGTACAAAATCGTTATGCAGAATGAAGAAGAATTTGAGAACATTTAGTTTAGCTCTAAGTATTTTTGCTATAAAAATAGGCCAGAGTTCACCTGCAAAAAATGAACAAATTTACCTACCATGAGGGTATTTTTTTCATTTTGAATTTTTTTCCAAACTATTTTATAATTAGTAATCGTTGAGCCTGTGTTTTTATAAGAAGATCTTTGAAAATTGAAATCCTAGTGCCATTACCTCTCCTGTTTACTAATTTTCGGCTTTTTGTAAAAATATAGTATACACTATCATGATTGGAGTGAAAAAGGTAATGTCATCTTTGGATATTCTTACAGATCAGGATTTGATAGAGATACTTTATAAAGCAAATAAATATCAATTGGAAAAAGAGTTTATTGATACTTTGCTTACTGAAATCGAGCGCAGAGGCTTGGGAGTAGCGGTCAGTTAATCATAACTTTTTCATTTTTTACGCTGTACAAGAACAGCGTTTTTATTTTTGTTAAAATTAAGTGCATATTGGTGTTTTCTCATTTTTCTGATGGACAAAAGTTCCCCAAATTGTAATAAAAAACGGTATTGGTGACGAAAACCGGAAGTGAAGCCGGGAACAATGATACCGATCGCTCTTATTGGTAGCAAAACCGGCAAGAGGAATCATCGAAATTGCAACCAATCGCCCTCATTGGTAACAAAATCAACAAGAGAAGACAGCAAAATTGTAACCAATAACCCTCATTGGTAACATAATCTTCAAGAGAAGACAGCAAAATTGTAACCAATAACCCTCATTGGTAACATAATCTTCAAGAGAAGACAGCAAAATTGCAACCAATAGCCCTTATTGGTAACAAAACCATCAAGAGGAATCATCGAAATTGCAACCAATCGCCCTTATTGGTAACAAAATCACCAAGAGAAGCCAGCAAAATTACAACCAATCGCCGCCCTTAGGTCACAAAAACCAAGGACCAAAAGTCCAAAATTTGTCACCAGTTGCCGCCATCTCCTGCATTTGTATTGATAAAACCAGAAATTTAATTCACATAACCTTTTATGAAAAAAGAAAGGTTTGTATATCCGATTAATGCAATTTAACAGGTTATCATATAAAATTGTACTAAGACATAAAGTAGAAGAAAAAGTAATAAGGATGGTAAACCTATACATGAAAACGGCAATCGTAACGGATAGTACAGCGTACATACCGAAAGACATTCAAGAACAACTTCATATAAATATAATCCCGTTAAGCGTTATTTTCGGTAACGAGATGTACCAAGAGGAAAAGGAGCTTAAAGCTGAGGATTTTTACCACATGGTCAAAGAGAAGGAACTCCCTTCCACATCACAGCCGCCGATTGGTGAGTTTGTTGAGCTATTTGAAAAGCTCTCGGTGGACTATGATGCGGTTATTAGCATTCATTTGTCCAGTGGGATTAGCGGTACGTACCAGGGAGCGGTTGCTGCGGGGGATATGGTCGAAGGGATTAAGGTGTATCCTTTTGATTCGGAGATTAGCTGCATGGTGCAGGGTTTCTATGTGATCGAAGCAGCCAAAATGGCGCTCGACGGGAGCGGGCCTGATGAGATCATGGCACGGCTTACAGAAATGAAGAAATATGTATATGCCTATTTTATGGTGGATGATTTGTCCCACCTTCAGCGCGGCGGCCGCCTTTCAAGTGCCCAAGCTCTGATTGGGAGCTTGCTTCAGGTTAAACCGTTACTTCACTTTGAGGACAAGAAGATTGTGCCGTTTGAAAAGATTCGCACCCGGAAGCGGGCGATGAAGCGGATGGAAGAGTTGTTAGGGGAAGCCGTCAGCAGCGGAGAACCGTACGAAGCGGTCGTTATCCATGCCAATCGTGAGGAAGAGGCATTGGAATGGCGTACGGAACTTGAACAACAATTCCCAAATGTCGAATTTAAAATCAGCTACTTCGGCGCCGTCATCGGCACTCACCTAGGCGAAGGCGCCATGGGATTAGGCTGGTCAAAGAAAATGTAGTGTAGTGCTTTAAAGCGGAGGGCGCCTGTCCCCCGCCGCTGTGACGCATTAGCGTAGCGGGGGACAGGCCCCCGAATTAGTTGTTAGGTGGTGTTGCGTCATGTTGATGAACGCTTGGACAAAAGACATCATTGAAGAAGTACTAGATGGCACATGGTTTATTGAACCTTCTTTGGATTGGTATGCAACCAATGTAGGGGTCGTACAAAATCATTGCCAAAGAGAGAGAACGTTGTTTATAGCGATTGATAAGGAAACCTGGTTAGCTGGAACAGGAAATAAAGGTCATTATGCAGTTTGGGAAGATACCCATGAATTAATCCACCAGTTTACCACCAATATTTGTGGAGTAATCTGTCAGCGCCCGATTGAAAACTTGCCTCCTCATATTCCTCAGTTTTTAGTAAAAAACTCATACTCCGTGATAAAACAATTAGCGCTCAAAGCGAGACAGAAAACCCGCGCCAAAGTAATTGCTGTTACTGGAGTTGTCGGTAAAACCTCTACCACTAATATGATTGGCCATATCCTCGAGACTAACCATCAAGTTGAAAAAACCCTAGGTAATCACAACTCAAGAACAGGTGTTGCGCTAACTCTTGCAAGAAGTATCACAGATCCGGATTTTATTGTAATTGAAACGGCGTTGTCTGCTCTTTGGATGAAAAGCGGGAGCATCTCTTTGTTATCAAGGCCCCACATTGTTGTCATCACAGAGGTATCGTTAGGTCAGACAAATAACGATGTAAAAACAGCTAAAGATACAGCTATCATGAAAGCCAAAATAGCTCAAGGAATTGAAGTCAATGGCATAGCGGTTATCAACCGCGATATGAACGAATATGAACTTGTAAAAAATGAGGTTGAGAAATACGGTGCTACCGTTGTCAGCTATGGATTTCACAAAGACGCCGACAATCAAATCATTGACCATACATACACGAGTGAAGGATCCAGAATTACTGCTAAAATAAATGGGGAAATCGTTCACTATTATCTGCCTCTCTTAGGAAGAGGCATGGCTCAAAATTCACTGGCTGCCTTAACAGTGGCGGACCTCCTTGGCTTAACTATAGAAACGACCTCTCATGCGCTACTTACTTTTCCCAAGAAGCCGAAAGTATTAGACTTAAAAACATTAACGGTCGGAAAGATTCCGATCCATGTGTTAGATGATAGCTACAATGCGGAAGTTTCCTCTGTGAAGTCTGCTGTTGAAGTATACCAGCAGCTCGCTCCCTCATACTCCGGAAGGAAAATTGCTCTGCTCGGGGCAATCGTAAACTTAAAAGAAAATAGTGAATGGGTTCACCGTGAGCTGGGAGAATGGTTTGCTTCACAAGATTTTGATAAAGTCTTTGCTCATGGTCATGATATGAAATACTTCATGGAGAATATTTCAGCAGAACAAATTGGCGGCGTATATTTAGATGCAAAATCATGCGCTGAAGCTTTAAGGAATTACATACAGAAGGATGATTTTCTTTTGTTTAAAGGTTCGCAAAGAGGGTCCGATTTTGGACAAACTCTCGATAAGCTCCAAACTCATTCTTTTGAAAAAATAGATCCACTTTCCTTTCATGCGAAAGCTATCAATTTAACGAATGGTGAGCTGCTTTTTGAAGCTGGTTCGTCATCTGTTAAGCAACATTTCGGTTTAGGCCATGTTCTCTTTTTAACTTCCTTGCTCCGTAAAATAAGTCTGAAAAAGCTTGTTTTAACGGATAAAGTGACGATTAGTAATAAAACCGCAGCAGAATCAAAAGGGGATCAGGAATTTCACCTTAAAGGAGGAGAAACTGTATCCGTTTTGAAGCTTCTTCACGGGTTTATTTTTAAAAATTCACCTTCAGCAATCTTAGCTCTAGCAGATTTTCTGGATTCTGAAAGAGTTGAAGCATTACGGGCGATTCGCCAGAAGGTCCAACAACTAGATTTAAAGAAAGAGGTGGCGATTAACGTCACCGGCAGAGTATTAAAGAAAAAGCCCCAAGCTTATGATTTGAATGATCTCATCAAAGTGGGACAAGATTTGTTTAGCCTTTCATTTGAAGAGTTAAAGTATCTATCTAGCCCATTTTTTGAATTTCGTGATCGAGTGATCGACCACAAGAGCGTTTTACTTTCAAACGGCAAGGCTTATGCTGCCTACATGTTTGGGGAAAATCACAGTGAAGGTTTAGTATTAACCTTTATCAATCAAAAGCCGGTCATGCTCGCGATCACAGGGGCGCGAGATGAATTTCATCGCGATTTTGTGTTAACAAATCTGATCGATCGAATCCAAAACAAAGAAAAAGGTCAAACGGATTTGACCGCTGCAAAGGAAATTATCCAATCGCAAAAAGAAGAGGTTACTATAAACCTTCTTGGAGATACCTATTTTGGTGAAGATTACACCCGAAAAAGAACTAAGCAAGGCAAAGAGGATGCATTGACCAAGTTTGGTTATGATTACTCCTTTCAAAAGCTTGCGCCACTTTTTTTAAACGGTGATGTTAATATCGTCAATTTTGAAGCTGTTTGTATCGAATCAGGAACTCGTTCGCCCTATGAAGGAATCAAGCCTTACTTGTTATGGGCAGAAGGGGAGCCCTCGATTAAAGCTTTAAAAGCAGTTAATGTCCATGCAGTCTCGTTAGGAAACAATCATGCAATGGATTATGAGGAAGCGGGTCTATTGACAACATTAGCAGCCTTTCTGAAAGAAAATGTGACAACCTTTGGGGCGGGGAGAAACGCAGATGAGGCTGGTCAACCGTTAAAAGTTAGCATTCACGATTCATCAGTTTATATTTTTAATGCGTATTGGTTTAGAAAAACTGCCTATCGTTCGTTTGAGAGTTATGCTTGTGGAGATAAATCTGGTGTAGCTAGTTTGAGTGGGGACATTCTTGACCGAATTAAAGCAATCAAGCAGAAAGAGCCAAACAGTTTTATTGTGGTTCAGCCTCATTGGGGTGTGGATTTTTTAAAAACCAATCCGTTGCAGCGAAAATATGCCGAACAATTAATCGATGCCGGTTGTGACCTGATAGTAGGACACGGCCCTCACACCCTGCAAGAAATTCGTAAATATAAAGGAAAATGGATCATTTTTAGTGTCGGAAATGGTGTGTTCAATAGCAATGGAGAGTATGCAAAGTATAATGCACCCCCATATGGATTTTTGACACAATTAATCGTGAATCGAAAGGCTGGAATTTCTGTAAAACTATTTCCGTTTTTCGCCAACAATTTAAAAACGTTCTGGCAACCTCATTTTGTTGATGATCATCAATTTTTAGAGGTTCAAAAATTCCTCGAACAAGAAAAATCTGATATAGAAGAAATGTCTATTTTGGACAATGAATTTGGGAAACACTTTACTTTTGAATGCTAGTTTACGCAAGGGCAGCCGGTGTTTATTTTGTCAAAAAATTTTTGGCTGCCTTTTAAATTTAGGATCGGTTATAGTTGGCTGTTGATTTCCGTTCCAGGTGCTCGCTTTCCGCGGGGGAGTCCGGGAGCCTCCTCGGCGCTATAGCGCCTGTGGGGTCTCCCGTGACACCTTCTCCCGCAGGAGTCTCGCACCTTCCTCTCCAATCAACAGTGTGCTCAAAATCAACATTGTTCTTTAACACAGCTTAAATATAAAAAAGAGGTGATCCGTTTTGTATCCAAATCAAGCAAATTCTTTTAAAGAGGAGCCTTTTCCTGAATACACTTTTCCATCCTCACAGAGTCAAACCCAACATCCCTTAAACCCCGAATTTCCCTTCAACATCAACCTTCAAAAAATGACCTCTGGAAAACAACTGCTTTTTGAAGACCTGCCTTTCTCGATAGCAGAAATTCACAGTCATTATCAAAACGGGTATATTGCTTATCGCCGCGGTCTTGAAGACAATGGCAGATCGCCTTGTTGTATTCGTTGTGGCAATGATGATCCATCTTGGTTTGGGCAATTTCCGTGTGCGAGATGCGGAAAGAATTGTTCATACTGTCGCAAATGCATCATGATGGGACGGATCAGCTCATGTACGTCATTAATAAGTTGGTGTGGACCGGAACCGGAGATGAGGAATGAGTTAACATTTTTAGAGAAGCCAGGACAAGATTCAAGGTCTACGAAAGCAACTTTATTAGCCTGGACGGGAAAACTCTCGAAAGGTCAAATAAAGGCTTCTAACCAAGTCGTGGAGACGGTTGCTATGAAGCAGAAGGCTGAGCTGCTGGTTTGGGCCGTGTGCGGCGCAGGCAAGACCGAGGTGCTATTTACAGGAATCGAACAGGCCCTGCTACAAGGCCAACGAGTTTGCATTGCTACCCCAAGAACCGATGTCGTCCTCGAACTCACGCCGCGTCTGAAAGCGGCCTTTCCAACCATCCCAATTGCTTCACTATACGGCGGCAGCCCGGAACGCCATCTGTTTGCACCGTTAACCATCTCCACCACACATCAGCTCCTCCGTTTCTATCAAGCCTTTGATACGATCATTGTCGATGAAGTGGATGCATTTCCCTATTCTGCAGACGAAACCCTTCAGCATGCCGTAAACCAGGCGAGAAAGCCCGCCTCCACACTGATTTACCTTACCGCAACCCCAAATAAAAAATGGCAAAAACAATGTCGCCAAGGAAGTCTGCCCTTTGTCACAATTCCAGCCCGCTATCACCGCCATCCACTTCCAGTACCCGAGTTCGCCTGGTGTGGGAATTGGAACAAGCAGTTAAGAACAAAGAAAACTTTCCCTGTAAATGTATTGAAGTGGTTGGAAAAACGATTGAAAGAAGAGAAGCAAGCGCTGTTATTTCTTCCAAAAATAGAACTAATCTCAGAAATACTTCCGCTTTTAAAGACTAAATTTCCGAACAAAGAGATGGAAGGTGTCCATGCGGAAGATCCGGCCCGAAAGGAGAAGGTTTTGCGGATGCGGAATCGTGAAATCTCTATTTTATTAACAACAACCATCCTTGAAAGAGGTGTTACATTTCCGAATATCGATGTGGCTGTTTTAGGTGCAGAAGATCGAATCTTCACCGAAAGTGCCCTCGTGCAAATTGCCGGTCGAGTCGGTAGAAGTGCTGACTTTCCAAGCGGGAATATTACCTTTTTTCATTTTGGAAAAACAGAGGCGATGGTCAGAGCCCGGCAGCAGATTATTGAGATGAATAAAGAAGCGCGTCAGGCAGGTCTGGTGGATTATTAATGAATAGGCTGTTTTAAAGAACAATGTTGATTTTGAGTACTCTGTTGATTGAAGCGGAAGGTGCGAGACTCCTGCGGGAGAAGGTGTCACGGGAGACCCCGCAGGCGCTATGGCGCCGAGTTATCATGAACGAAACTAGCTCCTTACTCGTAAAATCGTAGGTTAATTTGGTAAGAATGTTTATTGTTGAAAAACAAAAAACCAAATTAGA
>NZ_JBKFGH010000037.1:0-73743 GCF_051233475.1 Neobacillus terrisolis
CGCATCGTCGCCTTGGTGAGCCGTTACCTCACCAACTAGCTAATGCGCCGCGGGCCCATCTGTAAGTGACAGCCGAAACCGTCTTTCAGCTTTCCCTCATGAGAGGGAAAGGATTATCCGGTATTAGCTCCGGTTTCCCGAAGTTATCCCAGTCTTACAGGCAGGTTGCCCACGTGTTACTCACCCGTCCGCCGCTGATATCAGGGAGCAAGCTCCCATCAACCCGCTCGGCTTGCATGTATTAGGCACGCCGCCAGCGTTCGTCCTGAGCCAGGATCAAACTCTCCAAGAAAGTTGATTTAGCTCATAAAGTTACGTTGGCTAGTGTTTCTCGACCGAAGTCAATCACACTATAAAATATTATTGTTGACGTTTGTTTGTTTAGTTTTCAAAGAGCAATATTGGAGCGGGTGATGGGAATCGAACCCACAACAACAGCTTGGAAGGCTGTGGTTTTACCACTAAACTACACCCGCATATATAATAAATGTAATGGTCGGGAAGACAGGATTCGAACCTGCGACCCCTTGGTCCCAAACCAAGTGCTCTACCAAGCTGAGCTACTTCCCGATATAATGGCGCGCCCGAAAGGAGTCGAACCCATAACCTTCTGATCCGTAGTCAGACGCTCTATCCAATTGAGCTACGGGCGCATTTTTTAATTGACAGCTTAATTATTATATCAAACCTGACTGTCTGTGTCAACAGTTTTTTTGGTGCGGCCGAGAGGACTTGAACCTCCACGGGGTTGCCCCCACTAGGCCCTCAACCTAGCGCGTCTGCCATTCCGCCACGACCGCGTTTAACAGCGACAAAATTTATCTTACCACCATTTCAGTTGTAAAACAACTGGTAATGAATGGTGCGGGTGAAGGGAGTCGAACCCCCACGCCTTGCGGCGCTAGATCCTAAGTCTAGTGCGTCTGCCAATTCCGCCACACCCGCAATATTCTATTAAAAGATGGTGAGCCATGAAGGACTCGAACCTTCGACCCTCTGATTAAAAGTCAGATGCTCTACCGACTGAGCTAATGGCTCAAAAAATGGCTGGGCTAGCAGGGATCGAACCTACGAATGACGGAGTCAAAGTCCGTTGCCTTACCGCTTGGCTATAGCCCAATAATTATTAAAATAAAATGGCGGTCCGGACGGGACTCGAACCCGCGACCTCCTGCGTGACAGGCAGGCATTCTAACCAACTGAACTACCGGACCATTTAATTGAAAGTGACCCCTACGGGATTCGAACCCGTGTTACCGCCGTGAAAGGGCGGTGTCTTAACCGCTTGACCAAGGGGCCTATATATAAACTGGCGGAGAAGGAGGGATTTGAACCCTCGCGCCGGTTACCCGACCTACACCCTTAGCAGGGGCGCCTCTTCAGCCTCTTGAGTACTTCCCCAAACAAATGGCTCCGCAGGTAGGACTCGAACCTACGACCGATCGGTTAACAGCCGATTGCTCTACCACTGAGCTACTGCGGAACAGTAATATTAGGAAACTAATTTTCACTGCCGAAAAGTCATAATATCTTATCGACTTTTCTTATTATAAAAACTCTTCTTTCAATTGTCAACCTTAAATTTTAACGACTTTTCAACTGCAAACTAAGCAGTCACGGTATATAAATTTATCACGTGATTAACCTTCTGTCAACTCTTTAACTTTAATTAATTTTCCTCGGCATTTTCCACAAACGTATTTTGCTGTATTTATAGCTCTTTTCCGTTTATAAACTTGCGAACAATCACCACAAATGTAAACCAAAATTCTTTTAGAAGCTTTACGTTTCTTTGAATCCGGTAATGGTGTACAAAAGCGTGGCGCCCCTACTTCCTTTAACAAATACTTAAAGTCAGCATCTCGATGTTGATATCCTTTTCCCTCTAGGTGCAGATGGTAGTGGCATAATTCGTGTTTTATTATTCCAATCAGTTCTTTTTCTCCGAATAGTTCAAAGTATCTCTTGTTTATTTCAATATTATGATTGGAAAGAAGGTATCGCCCACCAGTGGAGCGGAGTCTAGGGTTAAAGTATGCTTGATGCCTGAATGGCCTTTGAAAGAATGTAATTGATATTTCTTCAACTAATTCTTGAAGTTTCTTATTATCCAAGGAATCCACCCTCCTTCTACTGAACGGGACAAATTATTATAGCATATATTATTTTGAAGAAATACATTTCGGGAGGGTGTGTTTATGCCGACCTGGTTCCAAAAACAAATGCAGAGGGCTTTTTACGAAAAAAATCGTTATCAAATTAAATTATTAAACCAATGCTGGTTTTTATACAGAAAAAAACACTGCCCTTAGAAGCAGTGTCTTTTCATATTGAACTATTGAGTTGGTGGCAGCATGGTTAATGATACTCTGCCTTTTTTTACATCTACTCCATCAACCCAAACGGTGACAACATCACCGACAGAAACGATATCTAACGGATGTTTAACAAAACGGTTACTAAGCTTGGAGATGTGGACCAATCCGTCCTGCTTTACGCCGATATCAACAAATGCTCCAAAATCAACCACATTGCGGACTGTCCCTTGAAGCTCCATTCCACTTTGCAGATCCTCCAACTGGAGAACTTCTTTTTTCAAAAGCGGTTTTGGAAGCTCATCGCGAGGATCTCGCTCCGGTCTCATTAACGCATCGACAATATCTTTAAGCGTTAATTCACCAATTTGAAGCTGTTCAGCGGTAGCTTTAATATCTAGATTCGATAAGGCCGATTTCAATTCATCGCTGCCTAAATCCTTTGAATGAAAGCCCAAATTAGAGAGTAATAATTTAACTTCCTTATAGCTTTCTGGGTGAATCCCTGTGCGGTCAAGTGGTTCCTCTCCATCAACAACTCTCAAAAATCCAATTGCCTGCTCGTATGTTTTAGCCCCAAGCCTTGGAATCTTTTTTAATTGATTTCGATTGGAAAACTTCCCTTCTTCTTCCCGCTTCTTAATGATATTATTAGCCACTGATTTTGAAAGACCCGCGACATATTGGAGCAGGGAAGAAGATGCAGTATTAACATTTACCCCTACTTGGTTAACGGCAGTTTCTACCACAAATGTCAGCGACTCAGACAATCTCTTTTGTGATACGTCGTGTTGATACTGTCCAACCCCAACGGATTTTGGATCTATTTTAACTAATTCAGCTAATGGGTCCTGCAGACGGCGCGCGATTGAAACAGCACTTCTTTCCTCAACCTTAAAATCAGGAAATTCCTCTCTGGCCAAATCGGAAGCTGAATAAACACTTGCCCCTGCTTCATTAACAATTATATAGAAGATTTCATCAGCTAATTCTTTAAGAATGTCCGCGACAAATTGCTCCGTTTCACGAGATGCGGTTCCATTTCCGATTGCCACCATTTCCACCTTATATGTCTTTAGGATGGACTTCATTTTTTCGCGGGCTTCCTTTTGTTTTGAAACCGGCGGATGTGGATAAATGACATCGATGGCTAACACTTTACCCGTTTCATCGACGACAGAGAGCTTACAGCCCGTTCGATATGCCGGATCCACCCCTAGCACTATTTTCCCCTTCAATGGCGGTTGCAATAAGAGATTGCGAAGGTTTTCTGAGAAAATATGAATCGCCTGCTCCTCCGCTTTTTCGGTAAGCTCGTTTCGTATTTCGCGCTCAATCGATGGTTGAATTAGCCGCTTATAGCCGTCCTCGATTGCTTCTCTTACAAGGTGTACAGCAACCGAGCCGGATTCCTTAATCCACTTTTTGATTAAATAGTTCAGTGCTGAATCACTGTTAGGCTTAATTACAACACGGAGAATTTCCTCTTTTTCACCGCGGTTTAAAGCAAGAACGCGATGCGGAACTATTTTACTAACAGGTTCTTCGTATTGATAGTACATTTCATACACATTTTTTTCGTCTTTATCCTTGTCTTTAACTGACGCTTCAACCATTCCATTTTTAAATGTATCATGGCGGATCCATTTTCGACTTTCCGCATCATCGGATACCCACTCTGCAATTATATCTTTTGCACCGGCCAAGGCATCTTCAATCGTTAAAACCTCTTTTTCTTCTGAAAGGAATTCTTTAGCCTTCTCCTCTGGTGAACCCGTTTTCGGAAGAGTCATGAGCCATTCAGCAAGTGGTTCTAATCCTTTTTCTTTGGCAACCGTTGCTTTTGTGCGACGTTTTTGCTTATAAGGCCGGTATAAATCTTCTACCTCTTGGAGTTTTACGGCATGTTCGATCTGGCCTTGCAGTTCTGGAGTGAGTTTTCCTTGCTCATCAATGATGCGGATCACTTCACTTTTTCGTTGTTCTAAGTTTTGTATGTATTGCCAGCGTTCGATAATATCGCGAATTTGTACCTCATCTAATGCACCTGTCATTTCTTTTCGATAACGAGCCATAAACGGGACAGTATTACCTTCATTAAAAAGATTGATGACACTGCGGACTTGGGTCACTTTTAATGACTGCTCGGTGGAGATTTGTTTTAAATATTTTTCTTGTTTATCAATGGTTTGTTCCAATCGTTTGCCCTCCAACTCTCGAATTTCCTATAAATTATTGTAACAAATATACATATGTAATTGCACAGGTTGTCTACCCATCAATTATTTGCATATGGATGAGCAGACAACAGCTTCGCTGACCGCCGCCAAAGGATGTGATCAGTTGATTTATGAAGCATAAAAGGCAAGCCCCTAATAAGGCTTGCCTAAGTAATCTGAAATATGTAAAAGAAACCGACAAACGTCCGTTCGCCGTTTCTTAATGAACCTACTTAAAAATTTTAAAACATGACAGAAAAAATTATTAATGCAGTGAAAAGTTTTCTTAAAATTCGATGAGTCCTAAGCTTACTTGCAAGGCATCATCCACTTTATCCATCATTTCATCATCAAGATGAGTGATTTTGTCGGTCAAGCGTTGTTTATCAATTGTCCGAATTTGTTCTAATAATATGACCGAGTCTCGTTCGAAACCGTAACGCTTCGCATCAATCTCAACATGAGTAGGCAGCTTTGCTTTTTGAATTTGAGCGGTAATTGCTGCAACAATGACTGTGGGACTAAACCGATTCCCGATGTCGTTTTGAATGACAAGCACCGGACGAACGCCGCCTTGTTCTGAACCAACAACTGGGGATAGGTCTGCAAAATAAACGTCACCACGTTTCACAATCAAGAGATTACCCTCCGCTTACTAGGCGTTCTACTGTGTGCTCTGCCTCATATTCTGCTTGAAACGCTTCCGAAGCAATTGTTAGATTAATTTTGGCCATTTCCATATAGCCACGTCTCATCGACTCACGAATCTGCCTTTTTTTCCGTTCGCGAAGATACATTTTCGTTGCTTGATAAATAAATTCACTACGATTAACGTTTTCCTGTTTTACAAAACCATCCAACTCGGTTAAAAGATGTTGCGGTAATTTTACCAAAATCTCAGTTGTTGCGCTGGATTCAGACACAAACATACACCTCCACCATCACTACACACCATTTTATCTCTATCCGTTATCTATATTACCATTATTTATTCAGAATGCAAAGGCAATTCGTATTCTCATGGATATTCATCCAAGGAAACTATTTCTTATGCATGCCTTTAGTTATTACCTAAATGATTTCTTTTTAATCTGCAATCGCATTATAAACATCTACGATTTTTCCATGCTGTTTATAAATACGCGGAACGCGATTGGAGATAATACAGGTTATTTCATAGTTTATCGTATCCGTGCGTTCTGCAATTTCATTAACCGAGATTACTTCTCCGTTTTGTTCTCCAATTAGCGTAACCTTTGTTCCAAGCGGCAATTCGCAAGGTAATTTGATCATGCATTGGTCCATACAGATTCGACCAACAATCGGAACTCTTATCCCATTCACTAACACTTCTTGTCCTTGCAGCTTACGTATCCATCCATCGGCATAACCGATCGGAATGGTTCCAATCCACTCCTCAGCTTGTGCTTCATAAGTGGCGCCGTAGCTAATTTTTTCTCCCTTTTGAAGCTTTTTTACATGAACTAAACGGGAGTGTAAAGAAAAGGATTCTTGTAATGGGAATGGAAGCTCTGGTTCCATTTCGATAGACGGAGTCAATCCATACATAACAATCCCCATTCGCACTGCATTAAAGCCTGCTTCCTTAAATCTTAATGAAGCAGCACTATTGCTTGAATGGATGAGTTTCGGACGATTGTTAAACCAAGATAGCATTTCTTGAAAGCGGGTAAACTGTTGTTGATAATAATCTGTATTCAATTCATCCGCAGTCGCAAAATGAGTAAATACACCTTCTAATTCTACCCTTACATCTTTGTTAATTTGCTGTTCTAAAGTTTGAAGCTCCTGCTTATCACGAATTCCAATCCGGCCCATACCTGTATCAAGTTTCACATGAAGCTTTAACGTTTGTTCTTTTCCCAAATGGGTTAAGGCTTCTGTGAGCCAATCGGTGCGATATACCGTTAAGGTTACTTCGTGATTTGATGCGATACTAACATCTTGAGGTCTGCTTGCTCCTAAAACAAGGATTGGAGCAGTAATTCCCTTTTTCCTTAATGAAAGGGCCTCGTCTAAAAAGGCCACCGCTAAATAGGTTGCTCCAGCCATTAAAGCTGTATTGGAAATTTGAACATCTCCATGACCATAAGCATTCGCTTTAACAACCGCAATAATTTCCACATCATTAGGTAAAAGCTCTTTTAACCCTGTTATATTGGCCGAAACCCGGTCTAAATCAATTTCAGCCCAAGTATCCCGGTAAAAGAATCCTTGCTCTTCCACTACATCCACTTCCTAATCCTTCAATGTACCGCTTTACAGTGACGGGGGACAGTCCCCCAGCGCTTCAGCGCATTAAATTGTTCTATTGTTGATTATCAAACTCCATACTTTTATTGTCAATTGAATTTAATGTTCTCGATGAAAAAAACAGGCCCGGATGTATCGAGCCTGTTCTGTGATTGCCTTTATTTCACTGCGTCCCCTTGAACTGAGCGGGCCACCATCGCCATTTCATCACGAGTAAGATCTTTAGAGGATAGCGAGAAGTCAACACCTTGATAGGTCCAGGTAATTCGATTATCCGATAAAGCACCGATTGTAAATCCTAAATCAACTGGTTCACCTATTACCGCCGCGGACGATGCGGTGGCCGGCATGATTTCGGCTTTTTCCTGAACAAGTGTAAAGGATTTTTCTCCGTCAAAGGTTAACACAACCCGTTTCCCGTTATCAGTTTTCATTTCCTTTTCACTGACCAGGCTCACTCCAGGAAGCTCTTCTTGTGGATATTTCACCGAAAAAGATTTTTCCTTTACATTGCCCATTACCGGAACCTCTAATTGGGCACCAGTCATGTTCTTTTGCATATCAAAATCCTTTTTATCAAAGCTTGCATCGAATTTTACTGAGGTAAATTCAACTGTCACTAAAGCATTTCGGTCTGAATCCATCACTTTCACACTTACTGGCGCTAAATCTTTTTTGCTGATCGTAATTTCTTGAAGCGGAAGCATTTTGTTGTTTTGATAACGTGTTTTCGTTTCAAAAACAAAATGCTCTTTCGTTGCTTTAAATTTGGCTTGCTTATCCTCAATAATATCCTTGATTAACGATTCATATAAATAGGCTTGGCTGCTGTTTTGCGGCCAATTACTTTGGAATCGGAAGCTTTTGTTAAGGGCCGGCGTTAGGACAAAAACCCCTTCATCGTTACGAAGAATCATTTGGCTTTGATCCTTTTTGGCATTTTTTAAGTTGACTCGATAAAAGGAAGGATCCTTATGCCAAATTTGCACATCATAGGTTTGTGGCTCCGTTCCCATTTGCAGCGTCATTTTCGCATCTGCTTTATAGGAGGTTAATTTCCCTAGTTTTCCATCTAATTCTTTCACCACATCTTCCTGTGTTTTCGTACCACAGGCGGCCAATACAAGAACCATCATGAGTCCGGCGAGAAGCAATAACCAGCTTTTCCTCATTTCTTCAACCCCTTTTAGTCTCATTCTCGTAGAAATAGAGAGCAAGCTAAGAATTAGACAATGACGTATCATTGTGACTATTTTTACGTCAATGTTCCCGCCGCCTAGCCTTGTCTCCCCTATCGCACTATGAATATATGAGACAACCTTAAGGAATATACCAATGAGGTGACAAGCATAACTTATTTCCCGGTTTTTTCGATTACAACTTGAGCAACAGCATATTGTTCACTATGGGAAATAGACAAATGAACGCCTTCAGATAAAGGTTTCAAAATAAATGGCTTTCCCTTATCATTTTTATGTATTTCAATATCAAGAAAAGAAAGATCCTTCCCTATCCCTGAACCAAATGCTTTTGAAAATGCTTCTTTTGCAGCAAACCGTCCAGCAAGGAATTCAACCTTTCTCTTTTCTGATAATGTTTCAAAGGCGTCTCTTTCAAAGGGAGTTAACACTCGATCAAGGATTTTTTTCTGCCGCTCCATTAACTCTTTCATCCGCTTTAGTTCTACGATATCAATCCCAATACCTTGAATCATTTTTTCACTTCCTTCTATATAAAATTTATTCATCATACAATATGGTACGAGCGTGTGAAAATCATCAAATATGTAAAAAATGATATATTAAAAGAAACCCAATATATGCTAACAGGGGGCAGCCTATGTTTTCAAGAACGGAAAGCTTTCAACAATTTATCCGGTTTTATCCAATCGTCACGGCTATTATATTTGTGCACCTTTTCCTTTATCTAGTTACACTGTTCCCATTTTTCCCGACACGATCGATTTTTGAATTGTTGGCTGGAGTAAACTTATATATTGCCGAAGGAGAGCTTTGGCGTTTCGTTACTCCGATCTTTTTGCATAGTGGATTTGCCCATATGTTATTTAACAGCTTTTCACTCGTGTTATTTGGACCGCCATTAGAAAAAATGTTAGGAAAAACCAAGTATTTTCTACTTTATTTAACAGGGGGCATCCTAGCCAATGTTGGAACCTATCTCGTTAATCCATTAACCTATACTCATGTAGGCTCGAGTGGTGCTATTTTCGCGTTATTTGGTTTTTATATTGCCATCATTTACTTAAAAAAACACATGATGTCTCGCCAAAATTCACAAATCGTCTTGACGATTACGGCTATTGGATTGATTATGACCTTCCTGCAGCCAAATGTAAATGTTGCCGCCCATATTTTCGGGCTTATTTCCGGGCTTGTAATTGGGGCTATTGCCTATTATCCTAAGTGAACAACCTGTACAAAAAACTATCCATACGGATAGTTTTTTCAGTTTGTTTTATCATAGGAAAACCACTGTAAAATCTGCACTGCATCCTTACGTCCGATATCGACGACTCGGCCACCTGCTCCGCCACCTCCGGATTTAACCGATGCCTGAATAGTTGAAAGCTGTTTTTTTGTTTGAAAAAAGCTTTCATTCGTTCCGACCGCTTGGATCTTCCTTTTTTTCATAAAAACAATATGCTTACTTATATCACGATATTGCAACGTCAGTTGGTCTCCAAAAATGCTCCACCCGGAATCTCTAAAGGACAAATATTGCCAGTATAAAACCGGGCCAATCAACATGAGTGCTAACCATCCCCATGGTCTTAGAAACAGTAAGGAAAGAGCTATCAAAGGAATCAGCACGAGCCAACCTCTAAAGAAATATCTCCTTAAAGCATGGTTAGGAATGGCTTGTAATGTTGGGGCAAGTTGATATTCCGGCACCCACTTACCAAGGATTCCTTCAACATCCTTCTTTTTCACTAAAGGGAGCAGGATAATTTTCCCCGTGTTGCCATCCTCTGCAGCTCCTCCGGCATTTTCTAAAAAAACAGTCGCATAGCCAAGCGGCTGCCTAAGTAGATTTTGTGAAATTCGAATCGCTTGAATTCGGTTTAAAGGAACGGTTATTTGCCGTTTTTCAATCAGTCCTTTTGAAATCACCAAATCATCTTTTGTTTTTGTAACCGTAAATCGTGCATATTTTAACATGATGCTTCCAAGGGCTAACAACCAGACAAAAACAAAAACTGTCAACAAGGCCAAACCAACTAATAAAATGCCACTTGAAATAAAACTCTCAAACTGATCGAAGATTCGTTCAAACGGAAGCAACTCATCGAACTGCGCAAAAAAGGCAAAAATTGCGGATAGAATGACGCCCACCCCACCTGAGGTTAATGCTAATAGAAACAGCTCTTGGGTGGATATTTTGTAAATAACCTGTTTTTCAGGAGTACACGATTCCGGTAATGTCGCCGGATTCCCCTTCCCTTCAGCAACCATTGCCCGGATGAAATCGGCCTCCGCCTTCGTTATTGCCGTTAGATCTGCTTCTGTCTCATCTTTACCACCGGCAGCCGTTTCGATTTTTAACTTAACTAAACCAAAGGGACGCTGAAAAATTCCTTCTGATTGATTAACGCTCTGGATTCTTTCAAACGGAATGTACCGTTTTTTTCGAACAAACACACCAGACTCAATCCGTAATTCATTTTCTTCCAATCGATAGGAAAACCGAAGCCAGGATAAAATTCCGCTAATTAGCGCAAAAATAACCGCCCCAATAGGGAAGAGAAGATTGCCCCAATCAGCTCCCCTCCCACCAAAAACAGTAGCGGCAAGAATAGGGAAAATCATCTCCTTCAATAGTTTTAACGCGTTTGAAATGACCGCAATCGGATGAAGTCGTTTTGGCTCAGACATCCTCATCAGCCACCCTTGTTAGTTTTCCTATATATAAACGGAGGCGCTCTGCTTCCACGAGGTCTAAAGCTGGTATTTCATGAATCGTTGCAGCTGTGGAGATTTCAACCGTTGCTAAGTTGTATTTTTTATAAATAGGACCTTGCTTTGTATCAACATGCTGAACACGAATCATCGGTATGAGCGTTCTTTTTGTAAAAATAACCCCATGCTGGAGCTCAATTTCCGTATCACGCACTTCATAGCGCCACGTTCTCCAGCGTAACTTTGGCATCACCACGATAAAAACATATGTATATCCAATTGCAACAAAGGCGATTAATACCCTAATCCAGTTAGCCCATTCGAAGATAAGCGACATGGTCACTCCTACTCCGCAAACCACAATAAAAAAGAGGCTATTTATAATTGCATGAATCCTCCACGCCTTAAGGGCTTTTGAGGATATTCTTGACTGCGGTTCCATCAACATAAAAAAATTCCTCCTGAATCCTTGTCTTTTCTAAGTATACAGGAGGGAGGGAATATAATACATATATGCATTATTTTATTCGAAAGCTTGATTGATCGATTTGCTCGACAAAATCTAATTCACTTAGCTGATTAGACAAGTGGAACAAGGCTGCATCCTTTTGTTTTGCTTCAATCATACAGTGAAGCTCCGGGGTCGACCCTTTAATGGATTGTAAAAAGGTTACAAACATGTCGAGGTCGACATAATCAGCATGGGCCCTAAAATCCTTCTTCGACCTTGGACTAGAAATATGCATTTTAATTGGCAGCTTCGAATGATGCCATGTCCCCAAAATTCGCTCCCATTCCATTTCCCACTGCGGATTTTCATGATGTGCCAAATGATGGTGGTAATCAAACACTAAGGGAATCCCAAGCTTCTCACAAAGATAGAGAGTGTCTTGTAGCATAAACGATGTATCATCATTTTCCAGCATGATCATTTTTTGCAAACGTTGTGGGATGAACCCCCAATTATGGATGAACTGTTCAAGCGCCGCCTCACGATCATCGTAGACTCCACCAATATGAAGAACGCAGCGATGCTCCCGATCCACCTCCATTCCTTTAAGCAAGGCTTCATGCATCGCCAATGTTTGAATAGAGGTATTTACTATTTCAACTTTTGGAGAGTTCAACACCACAAAGTGGTCGGGGTGAAAATCAACGCGGAGTTGATGAAGCTTTATATAATCAGCTAATTCTTTTAATGGCTCTTTCAACGCTTTCATATAGCTCCAATCCGATAATTCTTCATGATTGGCAAGCGGAATTAATTTGGAGCTGAAGCGAAAGAAATGAATATCATTTCCGACATTATGCTTTAATAGTCGCAAACAATTTTCCAAATTAGAGATGGCGATTCTTTCGAGCTTGCGAATCGCGGCCTCACGATCCTTAATAGCGGAAAACTGCTTAAAGGTCATCGTTTGCGAGGGTGAGCAATTTTGTAATTCTACACTCATGGCAACATACCCAAGGCGGATGATCGTCATCGTCCACTTCCCCCTTTCTACTAGGCTAGTATGCCCTAAGCTAGGAAAATGAAAAAGGCTGTTGAGATTTTTCTCAACAGCTCTGGATTGGTTAGATTAACGATACGTTTTTGATGGCTTTGAATCCCGATTATGAGTCCGCTTTGCACCGGTACGATGATTCGTAGCACCTTTTTTTCTGTTATATTCACCACCGCGGCGATTGTCCCGATCAAACGGTTTTCGATCGCGCTTAACTGGAAGTGGTGATTCCTCAGTCAGTTGAACAGGAGTCGTATCCGGCTCTTTGGTTAACATTTTTAATACGGCAGCTACAACCGTACTTGCGTCCTGCTGATCAAGTAATTCGTCCGCAGCCTGCTTATAATATTGCAAATTATTCGCTTCGATCGTCTGTAGAATCTTCTCAACAACAGCCTTTTGTTGACCTTCAAGCGCTTGGTCTAAAGTTGGCGGAACCATTTTCTCCATGCGGCGCTTTGTTGTTCTTTCAACCACACTTAAATATGATTTTTCGCGGTGTGTAACAAAGGTCATTGCCACGCCAGTCTTTCCGGCACGTCCAGTTCGACCGATCCGGTGTACATAACTTTCAGGATCTTGTGGGATATCAAAATTATAAACATGAGTAACCCCTGAAATATCCAAGCCTCGGGCTGCCACATCTGTAGCAACGAGTACATCAATGTTGCCCTCTTTAAATTTCTTTAAAACAGAAAGACGTTTTGCCTGACTTAAATCACCGTGAATTCCCTCTGCCATATACCCTCTCAAGTTAAGGGCCTCGGACAATTCATCAACCCGGCGCTTTGTTCTACCGAAGACAATAGCCAGTTCAGGCGATTGAATATCCAGAAGTCTCGTAAGTACATCAAACTTGTTTCTCTCTTGAACTTCCACATAGAATTGTTCAACAGATGAAACGGTTACTTCCTTTGCTTTGACCCGAACGACTTGCGGATCTTTCATGAATGTTTCGGCTATCTTTTGAATAGGACCCGGCATGGTTGCCGAGAATAAGAGCGTTTGTCGCTCAGTCGGAATTTGCGCTAAAATCGCTTCAATATCTTCAATAAAGCCCATGTTTAGCATTTCATCGGCTTCATCAAGAATAGCTGTATGAACATGGTCCAAACGAAGAGTTTTTCGATTAATGTGGTCCAAAAGCCGTCCAGGTGTTCCCACAATAATATGCGGGTTTTTCTTTAAAGAACGGATTTGACGGTTAATATCTTGACCACCATAGATAGGAAGGACGCGGATTCTTTTTCCGTAGCCAATCTTATATAATTCTTCCGATACTTGAATCGCAAGCTCACGGGTTGGAGCGACAACGATTCCTTGAATAAAATCAACTTCCTTATCGATTTTTTCAATTAGCGGAATTCCGAAAGCAGCCGTTTTTCCTGTACCAGTTTGGGCTTGACCAATTAAATCCTTGTTTGCCAAACTTAACGGGATGGTTTGTGCTTGAATCGGTGTAGCTTCCTCAAAACCCATTTTCTTTATCGATTTCATCATTGCCGGGCTAAGGCCCAAATCCTGAAACATAGTCAATTTTTTCAATCTCCTTTTATTACATTAACCAAGAATTATTTTTAAGCTATGTATTATTATGTATTGTGATAATTAATGTAGTGAAATGTTGTTCTCAAAAAAAGACATTCTCCGATAGGAGCATGTCTAGTTGTTAGCAATGTTTGCCCTTGTACTTTGATGTTAATCTTACCATTTTAACGCCCTGAATGCAATTAATTGGACTTGCAACCTAACGGTTTTATTAAGGATATTGCAGAAGATTTTTGCCTGAAAATGGATAAATCAAACATAAACTTGCAATTTCTTTTTTCAAATAACTCAAGTAACACACTTATATTGTTAACCCTCAGCAGCTAAAATCATTGCTGTAAAAAATCAAGCACTTCTGCAAAAAGCTGTTCTCGCTCTTCACAGTGGCAAATTAAATGCTTTGAATTTTGGAAATAAATTAGCTTTTTTTGCTCCGCCCCAATTTGATTATATAAAAAACGGGCACTTTTCGGCGGGACAATTCCATCACACTCTCCTTGGGCAATAAAAGTAGGGATAGAGATCTCGCCTAATATCGGTCTCACCTTCGATACTAAGCCCCGGAATTGCAACGTTGCACTAATAGGCGTTTCTTTCATTTTCCTTTTATAACGAATAAAAAGCTCATTATTTCCTATATTCCCCTTAAATGAATCCAACACCATTTCCTTTATATCTACGGCTAACTGCTTCGGATTCACATAATAAGCAGCCGCACTTAATAAAACCAGTTTATGAACCGGATATCGCGTAGCCAAATAACTTGCAATGAGTCCACCCATTGAAAATCCGATTACGTAAATCGTATCACATGTTTTCATTAGACGATTCAATGCGTGTTCAGCATGGTCAATCCAATCCTTATAACGAACACCCTTTAAATCCAAACTTTCACCATGACCTGGCAAAGTCGGCACAGCAAAGCGCCACTCTGTTCGTTCCTCTAAAAATTGAACAAGAGGTGCTAATTCAAACGGAGCACCTGTAAACCCATGAATACACAAGCAGCCAATCATTAGGACCACCGCCAAGTAATTTGAAGTCAACTGTGAAGGCATCGTCAATATTTTTCCCTGCCTACATTTTATCATACTAAAGGCGAATTTGTGTTTTTTATAGAGCCGGTTTTCTTCTCCAATAGAAAAAGCAGCTTCAAAATAGCAAAGCTGCTTCATCTTACTTTTATTTTTCTAAGAAATCTAACACCTTTTTCATAGCGCCTATTCCTTGGCTAATACAATCTGGTATTCCCAAGCCTTCAAATGACCCTCCAGCTAAATAGACACCTGGTAACTCAGAACTAAGTCCCGCTTTTACCTGTGCGATTCTCTCCTTATGCCCTACTGTATATTGTGGCATCGATTTTTTCCATCTGGTTACAACATGGAACAACGGTTTATCGGTAATATTCATTGTTTTGTTTAAATCGTTCAGAACGATTTTAATAATTTCATCATCAGATAAATTGACCGCTTCTTGATCATTCGGTTTTCCAACATAGCAGCGTAACAGCGCCATCCCTTCAGGAGTAGAGCCTGGCCATTTTTTATGTGTCCATGTACAAGCCGTAATTCGGAAATCACTGTTTCGTGATACAACGAACCCAGAACCGTCAATATCCTGCTTAATCGCTGATTTCGGGAAAGCCATAGCCACGTTAGCAACCGAAGTGGATGGCATCTCCTTAAACGAATCCATAAAGGAATAGTCAGAAAGCATTTGCTGGGCATGGAAGTGATCCGTTGTAATGATCACACTATCCGCTTTTTCAACCGTTCCGTTGGACAATGTTACATCATAGCCATTTTCTGTTCGGGTTACTTTGTTAACGGCTGTCCCTTTTAGCACCGAACCGGCTAAACGTTTTTCAAGTTCAACGACAATCTCTTCGAGACCGGTTGAAAGGGAGATAAACATTCCTTTTCGGGCTGGTTGTTTCTTCGCTGCCCCAGATGGCTTCGGTGGTTCAGGCATCGTCTTTTTCAAACCAAAGACAAGACTGCGATGTTCTTGCTCGATTTGATAAAAATTCGGGAATAAAGACATAAGGCTTAACTTATCAATATCCCCAGCATAAATCCCTGCCAATAAAGGCTCAATCAAGTTCTCAACTACTTCATTTCCTAGTCTTCGTCTGAAAAACGCCCCAATGGATTGATCGTCCTGTGGTTTCCCTTTTGGAAGGACGAAATCAGCAGCTGCGCGTAGTTTCCCTAACGGAGAAAATAAACCTGAGAAAGCAAATGGAGTAACCTTAGTCGGAATCCCCATAAACGAGCCCTCTGGCATAGTATGTAATTTACCATTAACGAGAATATATGATTTACCCGCTATATTTGAAATGACTTTATCCTTAAGACCAAGCTCTTCAATTAAATTTATGCCCGCTGTCTTTCGGGCAATGATCGAATCTGGCCCTTTTTCAATGACAAACCCATCCTTCTTAACGGTTTCAATTACGCCGCCAAGACGATTAGCTGCCTCGATTAATTTGATCTCAATCGGTAACGATTTCTGTTGAGCTTCTTTTTGTAAGTAATAAGCGGCAGACAATCCTGTAATCCCGCCACCGACTATGATGACCTTCTTCTTATCCATCGCTCCGTCACCTGCCTTCTTTTTTCTCTTATTTTAACTTATGTAAAAATGAATAAAATCATAAATGCCTAATTGTAGAAAAATGTTTGATTTTGGTGATTTTTGATGAAATATAACTCACAACAAAAATAATGGACCCCCTCCTTCGATCAGAGGTGATCCACAAAACCTTCACCACACTAAAGCAGCGGGGGACTGTCCCACTAGCGTTGCACGACTTACAAAATATGTAAAAGTGACTAAAATTATATCCGAAAAACAAATAAGCTCCTATTGTAGAAGAAATGGACCATACTTGTTCCCTCATCTTCTACAAAAGGAGCTCAACGCATGAGTAAAAGTATAGGTCGTGAAACACTGATTTGTCAATGTTTATCGTTACTACCAATGGATGATTTTAATTGTCTGCTATTGGATTATCAATACGATAAGCTTTCAACTAAAGCTTTACTAAAAACATTTGTAGCTGCACAGTTAGATAAATGGAGTTCATATCCTCAATTTGAAGAAAAATTGAGAGCTTATCCAAAGATGCGAAAAGAACTTGGAATAACTGAAATTAGTGGCTCCCAACTAAGCCGTCGAATCAATGATCTTCCAACAGAGTTGGTTCAAAAACTCTTTGTTCGAGTGATTCAGATAATTCAAGAGCTTACCAAAGGACATACTGGAATTTCAAAAAAGATAGGTCGCTTAAACATCGTTGATTTCACTCAAATCAGATTGCCCAAAAATTTATGCGATTGGGCATACATTTCAAAAGAGTACAATGCAGTTAAAATGCATACTCGATTGGTTGTTGCCTCGAAGGACGCCATTTATCCTGATAAAATTATTCCTTCATCAGGGATAGTTGGTGATCCAGAGACTGCTGGTGCACTTATTGAAGCCAAAGATGCTACATATATAGTCGATCGAGCGTACCCAACAACCAAAAATCTAGAGGACTGGCTTGAAACAAAAATTCTGTTTGTGGCTAGAATCACTAAGAGTCTTCGACTCTATTCATTAGAAGAATATAAGCCAACACATCCATCAGTTCTAAGAGATGAAAAAGTAAATTTCGGTACTTCCCATGAACCAGTATGATATGTTGAATTTGTGGATGAACAACAGCGAATCTATAGAATTCTAACAACTAGATGGGATCTTACAGATCAAGAGATCATGGAAATTTATAAGCAGAGGTGGATGATTGAGCTTTTCTTTAAGTGGGTGAAACAACATTTAAAGCTGACTAAAATTTGGAGTACAAAACCGCAAGGTATTTGGAACCAAATGTTCCTTTCGCTTATTGCCTACGGACTTTCCCTAATTGTAAAGCTACAAACGAAATCGACTAAAACACTATGGGAATTCTTTCAAATGCTACAGATTTATCTTTATAAGACATGGAATAGTTTCATTAAAGCGTTAAATCGAAAGAAGACCAAAACGTCAAGAGGACGGCAGAAAATACCGATCCCGCTTGAGAAAAAGCCAATTGTTTTTGGAACAGTCGCCATATGTAAAGAAAAACGAAAAAAATAGGACAAAATCATCATAAGGAAAAAATTGGGAACAAGGTCTTTTTAGCACCCTGTTCACCTTTTTTATTTTCTGGGGTTTACACAGATGTTAATTTTTCCCATTTATTCAAAATTATTGCTTTGATGCAACGCCAGTGGGACTGTCCCCCGCTGCTTTAGCGTAGTGCAGTGACGATTTCTTCTAGTTTCATGCCGCGGGATGCTTTTACAAGGACTAGGGTCCCGTTGGTTGTATGGTTTTTTAGTTCAGCGATCAGTTCGTGTTTATCAGTAAACGATAACACTCGTTCCGGAGTAAGGACCGTCGCTGCGCCCGCGGCGATTTTCTCCCCTAAACGCCCATATGTTAACACTAAGTCGATTTTTTCCGGGTCTATCGATTGACCGATCTTGAAATGGAATTCTTCTTCTTGTGGTCCAAGTTCAAGCATATCACCAAGTACAACAATTTTTTTCGCAAAACCCTCTAGGTTTGAAACGAGCTCGATGGCAGCATTCATCGAAGTTGGGCTAGCATTATAAGCATCGTTAATGATTTTTTCTCCATTACCACCCTCAACGAGCTCCATTCTCATATTGGTTAATTTCAGACTTGAAAAACCGGCATTCATTTCTTTAAATGGTACGCCAAAGAAATGAGCAACCAGCATCGCAGCAAGCGCATTTAAAACATTATGCGTCCCTAAAACAGGTAATGAAAACGGCTCATCATATCCATTGATTGTAAACACGTTTCCTGTTTCGCTTTGCTTAATCTCAACCGGGTATAAATCATTTTCATTACTGCGCCCAAATGTTTTGACGTTACCTGAAAAGCTCTTTAACCGATTTTTAAGTAGCGGCTCATCTCCATGATAGACAATGAGCCCATTCTCCTGCAGTCCGGAGATAATTTCCAGCTTCGCTTCAGCAATTCCCTCTCTTGAGCCAAGGTCTAATAGATGTGATTCACCAATATTTGTAATGATGACCGCATTGGGTCTTGCCAATTCCGTTAGAAATTGAATTTCCCCGCGAGCGCTCATCCCCATTTCGAGGATCGCGATATCAGTGTCTTCATCAAGATTAAGAACGGTTAAAGGTAAGCCAATATGGTTATTATAATTCCCTTCCGTTTTTTGCACTTTATACTTGAGCGCCAATAAATTTGCCGTCATATCTTTTGTTGTCGTCTTCCCATTACTTCCTGTTATCCCGATTACATTTAGCTTTAATTCATTTCGGTAGCTCCGTGCTAATTCTTGCAGAGCAACTAGTGGGTCCTCGACCACAATAATAGGCAAATGGAGCGGAGGATTGGGTACGCCTTTTTGCCAAAAGGCTGCGGCTGCACCTTGATTAATCGCTTCCTCAACATAAACGTGACCATCCACCTTTTCCCCTTTAAAAGGAATAAATAAATTCCCACGGCTTATTTTTCGGGTATCAATACAAACTCCATTGATTACAGTGTCTGCAAAAGCGGTAAGGTCATTTTCAACCGAGATCATTTTGGCGATTTGAGCCAACGTTCTTTGAATCATACGAACCGAAACCTCCTACTAATAAATAACGAACACGGCTTAACAGCCGTGCCATCATAAGGTTTATATTGTATATTTAATCTTTTGCTTTTCGGCATGTCGTTCCTGAGCTAAACGAACCAATCTTTCAATCAACTCTGGGTAAACAATTCCTGTTTCATTCCAAAGAAGCGGGAACATGCTAACCGGAGTAAAGCCTGGCATCGTATTAACCTCATTGATTAACCACTTTCCATCCTGAGTTAAGAAAAAGTCTGCACGTACTAGTCCTGAGCAATCCAATGCTTTAAAAGCCTGAATCGCAAACTTGTTCATTTCTTCATATTGAGACTCAGTGATATCTGCCGGAATGATTAAACCTGTATTATCGTCCTCATATTTTGCTTCATAATCGTAAAAAGCAGCTTTCGGTACTATTTCACCAGCAACGGAGCAGTCAGGGGAATCATTACCAAGAACAGCTATTTCAATTTCACGTGCTACAACACCTTGTTCAACAATAATTTTGCGGTCAAATTGGAACGCCTCGTTAAATGCCTTGTCTAGCTCAGCGCGATTCGAACATTTACTGATTCCAACACTTGAACCAAGATTAGCCGGTTTAACAAAGCAAGGATAGCCAAGCTCTTGTTCAACTTTAAGATACGCTTCCTCTTCAGCTTTTTCCCATTCGTTGCGGATAAACCAAACATAGTCAACTTGTGAAAGACCAGCTTGGGCAAAGATATTTTTCATGATGACTTTATCCATCCCAGCCGCAGAGGCTAACACCCCATTACCAACGTATGGCAAATTCAGCAGCTCCAAAAGACCTTGTACCGTACCATCTTCCCCGTTCGGACCATGAAGCAATGGGAAAATAACATCAAGCTGTGTTGAATCTCCATCTATGTTAGTTTGAAATAAACTTGGTGATAAAATTCCAGAAGAAACTTCCCCTGTCGAAGATAAATCTAACTCTTTAACATCCTCTACCGGCTTTAATAGCTGAGGACCTTTAATCCATTGACCTTCTACCGTTATGTATATAGGAAAAATATCAAATTTGCTTAAGTCCAGCGCTTTAATAACTGCCATCGCTGTTCGCATCGATACTTTATGCTCTGCAGATTTCCCACCGTATAATAATCCCAGTTTCGTTTTCATTATTAAACCTCCATTTTATCAATCACACCTTTTTATTTTACCACTTTCTAAAAAAAGGTGGTCATTGTTTTTCCATTACTATTATTGTATGAACGAAATAGCTTGGTTCAAACCCATTAGATTCCAACTTTCTAGTACTGTTAATAAATGCAAAATTGCAAATTAATATGAAGAAAAATATTGTTGTTTTTTTATTTAAGGTCGGAATAACGGAATGTTGATTTCACTGTTTATGAAAAATAAACGGAGAAATTCCGGTTAAATTGGGAAATACCCATATTTCCTTAAAAATAAGGGAAGTTTTTCCGCTTATATGATCAAAATCAGTGGATTTTGTCTTATTTAGAGCAGTTAATCGGAATTTCTCCGCTTATATCTGCCTTTTTATCTTTCTCTTTATACATTAGACGGAAATTCTCCGCCTATGAATTCCCATACCTACACAAAAATCGATACGGAGAAGGCGGAAATGGTTTAATAAGCAAAATCCGAAGAATTAGCAATTTTATGCAAAATAGCAAGGGTATAAACCCTTGCTATTTCTATTTTTTAATCTCTCTAGCCTAACATTTTATAGTGCAAAAAGGTTTGCATTTTCCTGTGCAATTTGACGTTTTACGATAGGTAACGGAACCCTTTACAATATTGGGCCGCCTTCTTTTATGGGGCAACTAGTGTCCATTCCCTATTTCTTTTTTCAAACACCAGCTTCGCATCACATTTTTCAGTTTTCATTTGATTATATTCCTCAAACATATCATCCATATTGTCAAAATCGCCAATTACCCAAATAGGAATTTCGATCCGATTTCTATTTTGAACAGCGTTTCGCAATGAAAACACCGTTCCTTCACGCATGAATTTAGATAAAGATAGGATAATATCCAGATTGACGGGCGGATACGATCTTTTCTTTCGTAAACCGATTAATGTTTTTTCTAATTTCAAATCGGCCAGTTTAATTGAAATAACTTGACCTAGCATTCGGTAGAAATCATTCATATGACGATAATAGGTTTTATTAAACCAACCGTCATCACGAGATAAATATACATAACGATTTCCCAATTTATTATAAAAAGGCATCTTTAAATGCTGTTTTAAATGCCCTAAATAGAGTAGTTCCGCAATTTCATTCCCTGTTAATTCATCTAGACCTTCATTTTCTTCAAAATCAATCCAGCAAAAATCACCGTAACCATAAATATTATCCTGGGCCAGTTTTCTTATCATATCTTTTGTTACATATTCCAATTGAGTATGGCGATTAACCTCACCGTCATCAAACTTGTGCTTTAACAGCAATAAATGATTTAACGAGCGTGGCAAAGACAAGGCGAATTCTACGAACTCGACTCCATAGGAGATGACATATTGACCGTTTTCATTCAAATGGACATAGACCAGATCCCGAATTTCTTGATTTTGCTTTTTCAACTGAATCCCCCCGAACCTTCTAGTTCGTCCAACTTTTTTAATAGAAAAGACAGCCCCTAACGAAACGGTCTGGATGGATGTCATTTCGAATAATATTATCTTTATATATTTTAGCAAAAACAGTGAAAAATATCTTATATTGAAAAATAAAAAAATCCTATTATTATTTCTTTCTTTATATTATTTTTTTATAATAATCATGGCGAGTTAAACGGCGGAAGGAGTGTGAAGAAGAAATGATCATGAACATGACAGAAGAACAAATCATCTTGCAAATCATCAGCACATTAATAGAAAGCAACAAAGCCCAATTTGAGGCAATTGTTGACGAGCTGCAGCCCTATGATATCGCCCAAATATATGACAACTTGCCTGAAGAACATAAAACACGCTTTCTATTATTTTTAAATATCGACCTTCTTGCCGATTTAATTCAAGAGTTGAGTAAAGAAAAGCAAATAGAAGTTTTAAATAAAATTAGCCTGGAGAAAAAAGGGAAAGTCCTTGATGAAATGGACAATGATGACCTCGCTTCCCTCCTTGAAGATTTATCCCCTGAAAAAATGGACGCTCTGTTGGCGGGGATGAAAAAGGAAGAGTCAAAAATTGTTCAGGATATTATGAACTACCCATCCGAAACAGCAGGACGATTAATGACCAATCGCTTTGTCTGGATTCGCGACTATTTCACGGTGCGGGAAGCAGTCGATAAGTTAAAATCGTTTGCAGACTTTGCCGAAACGATTAATTATTTATATGTTATCGACCAAAAGCGTCAGCTTGTAGGCGTTGTCTCATTTCGGGATCTGCTGATCGCTGAACCTGATCAATTAATTCGTAACATTATGTTTGAGCGTGTCATTTCCGTTTCCGTTACGATGGACCAGGAAGAAGTCGCCACGATGATTGAACGCTATGATTTTATGGCGATTCCCGTCGTAGATGAACAAAATACTTTATTAGGGATTGTTACGGTCGATGATATTATTGACGTTGTCATAAAAGAAGCAAATGAAGATATTGAAAAATTATCAGCTTCAGGAAAATCGATCGACTTTGATACGAAGGCCTTTGTGGCAGCGTACCGACGACTGCCTTGGCTCATTTTGCTATTGTTTATTGGGCTTGTCTCAGGAAGTATCATCAGCGGGTATGAGGAAACATTAAAAAAGGTTGTGGCATTAGCGTTCTTTATGCCGATGATTGCCGGGATGACAGGTAACACAGGAACCCAATCACTTGCGGTAGTGGTAAGAGGACTGGTCTCGAAGGATATCGATAAACAGGAAATAATAAAATTGATTATCCGTGAATTAATGGTCGGGATCATTATTGGTGTCACTTGCGGAATTTTAATTTCAATCATTGCGTTTGTATGGCAAGGAAATGCGATTTTAGGTGTTGTTGTTGGCTGTTCCCTCCTGCTTACCTTAATTATCGGGACATTAGCGGGAACGATCATCCCGATTATTTTATACCGCTTTAATATCGATCCGGCCGTTGCCTCTGGGCCGCTTATTACCACACTAAATGATATATTTTCCTTAATTACTTATTTTGGTATCGCAACCACTTTCATCAATCATTTGATGTAATTTTACGATAATTTTTTTGGATAAACACGGAGGTTTTCCGTGTTTATTTTTTTTTAACAAATATTTAACACGATGCTATTGTTGATCGTTTTTTTCTTTGATACGATAAATATGTAAGGTTTTTCCAGAACATACTAACTCCTAAGACTCAGCCTCTTTTGCTCATTACGATCCCCAATACAATAAAGGTCAGGTGCTCATATGATCAAATCCTCACAAAAACCACCGGACAAATTCGACTGGACATTAAGTCTTATTTTGCTTCTTTTGTTTATATTCAGCTGTGTAGCAATCTATAGTGCTCAAACTACAGGACAATACGAAGATAACTTTTTATTAAGGCAAATTTTCTGGTACGGGGTTGGGATTGCCATCATTATGGTGGTGATGCTGTTTGACAGTGAACAATTTCGTAAACTCTCCTGGTACTTATATGGACTTGGGCTCTTCTTATTAATCCTTGTCATAATCGCTCCAGAGTCGATTGCACCAGTCAGAAATGGTGCAAAGAGCTGGTTTATCATCCCAGCGCTAGGTTCCATTCAGCCATCGGAATTTGTTAAAACCTTTTTAATCCTGGCTTTAAGCCGTCTCATTTCCGATCATCATCTGCATTTTCCTAAAAAAACTTTTAAAACCGATGTTTACCTATTGCTTAAAATGGGGTTTGCTACCGCTGTCCCTCTTGCGTTAATCATGCTTCAACCCGACTTAGGAACAAGCCTTGTCATCATTGCGATTTTTACCGGGCTATTGCTCGTTTCCGGAATTGCTTGGCGCATCATTCTGCTTATTTATGGAACTGGGGCCACACTTGCTGGCACTGTACTTTACTTTGTCATTAAAGCTCCAGATGTACTTGAAAAATATTTAAAGGTTAAGGCCTATCAATTTGAGCGAATCTACGCATGGCTGGACCCGTTCAACCACCAAAGCACATCAGGCTACCATCTTGATAAATCACTTAAAGCGATTGGCTCAGGGCTGATAACCGGAAAGGGTTTTTCAGAACGAAAGGTGTATATCCCTGAAAGCCATACGGATTTTATCTTTAGTGTGATTGGAGAGGAGTATGGTTTTGTTGGGGGCAGTATTTTGATTATCCTTTATTTCATTTTAATTTATCACTTAACAAGAACCGCGCTTGAAACAAATGAACATTTCAATACCTATATTTGTGCCGGCGTCATCAGTTTAATTACCTTTCATGTCTTCCAAAATATCGGGATGACGATCCAAGTGCTGCCCATTACAGGTATCCCGCTTCCGTTCGTAAGCTACGGCGGCAGTTCCCTGATGGGAAATATGTTAGCGATGGGGCTTATCTACGGGATTCGCTACCATCATAAAACCTACATGTTCTCTTCGGAATCGCGATATTTGCAAGGATAACAGCTGAAGTCCCCGTTAAGCGCATAAGTGAATTCTTTATAAAAAAAACCGGTAGGATTATTCCTCACCGGTTTTTACTAGTTCTATAGATGCTTTTTGTTTTTGCACTTCAACATATAGGATATGATGGCCGTCTAATTCTTTTACTTTAAATTCGAATCCTTCAGTTTCCACTGTATCATTTAGCTGAACATCATATTTTTGAGTTAAAATCCATCCTCCCAAAGTATCTACATCATCATCCGGGATATGTGTGGCTAATAAATCGTTGACATCTTCAATTAATAATTTTGCGTCAAATATGTAATGATTTTGGTTTATCTTGCGAACTAATGGAATTTCATCGGTATCAAATTCATCACGAATTTCCCCAACAATTTCCTCTAAAATGTCCTCTACTGTAACTAAGCCGGCTGTTCCACCATATTCATCAAGCAAGATCGCCATATGATTCCGTTCCTTTTGCATTTTAACTAACAAATCATGGATCGGAATCGTTTCGATCACTCGTATAACTGGATTTATATATTGCTCGATCGAAAATTCTTCTGAATTCACGTTTAAACTAGCCGTCAATAGCTCCTTAATATTAATCATTCCGATAATATTATCCTTGTCCCCGTCGACCACAGGGTACCTTGTAAATTTTTCTTCGCTAATCACCACAAACATTTCTTCTAGCGATGAGCTTTTATCTAACGCAACGATTTCTGTACGAGGAACCATAATCTCTTTTGCAATCCGATTATCAAATTCAAAGATATTGTTTACATAACTGTACTCCGACTGGTTTATTTCTCCTTGCTCATAGCTTTCCGATAAGATAATCCGAAGTTCCTCTTCACTGTGCGCAATTTCATGTTCAGATGCCGGTTTCAATCCAAATAAGCCGGTAAATAGTCGTGCCGATGTATTAAGGGCCCAAATAAACGGAAATAAAATTTTATAAAACCAGATTAATGGCTGTGAAAAATTTAATGCAATCGCCTCTGCTTTTTGAATCGCAAAGGTTTTCGGCGAAAGCTCACCGACGACAACATGTAAAAATGTAACGATCGCAAAGGCAAAGCCAAACGAAAGAACATGCTCAATCGATTCGTTTAAGGGCAGCCGTTCAAAAACAGGGCTCATTAACACCTCGAAAGTCGGCTCTCCAAGCCAGCCCAGTCCCAGTGCGGTAATCGTGATCCCTAATTGACAGGCTGATAAGTATTCATCTAAATGGGTTGTTACCTTTTTGGCAGAAATAGCTTTTCGATTGCCTTCTGCTATAAGCTGATCAATTCTGCTTGAGCGGACTTTGACGATGGCAAATTCCGATGCTACAAAAAATGCTGTCAACGCAATTAATAATCCTATGAGTAAAAGGTTCATAAGTTCCAATGAAGAGTCCTACTGCAAAAGTAAGACACTCACCTCCTAAAACGAAAATGCCGGGGCCATTTCGCTTATTCTCGATGGCAATAAAAACTTCTTTTACTACCTTCATTATCTCCATTATACCAAAAAAAATGGGATGGAAAGGTTTTCCGACTTATTAACACCTCCTTTAACTATGTTGTACCAGATTTATCCAAAAGGGTTTCTTTTTTTATATCAATGTGATATCATATTAGTATCAAAGTAATTTCATTTGAAACGGGGAGTGGTCTTATGAAAGAGAAAGAAATCTTTAAGTTGAACGGCTTTGTAGGAGTCGGAATTGTATTGCTTTTAGGTATCGCGGCTGTATCTTTGTTTAGACTGTTTATTCTTGATGGAAATCCAGCCAGCTTAATTGCATTTGTGATTGTCGCTCTCATAACTGCTGTCCTGGCAACTGGATTTACGATAAACCAACCTAATCAGGCTAAAGTGTTTACCTTATTTGGTTCCTATCTTGGCGTGATTAAGCAAGAAGGCTTTTGGATCTCGATTCCGTTAACATTAAGAAAAAATGTTTCGTTACGCGTGCTTAACTTTAATAGTGATAAACTAAAGGTTAATGACCTTGAAGGAAATCCAATTGAAATTGCAGCGGTTGTCGTTTATAAAGTAGTCGACTCTGCGAAAGCAGTGTTTGATGTCGAGGACTATCGCGGCTTTGTTCATACACAAAGTGAAACTGGATTGCGTCATATTGCCAGTCAGTATCCGTATGATAATTTTAATAATGATTATGAAATTTCGTTAAGACAACATTCCGATGAAGTCGGCGATGAGTTAACAAGGGATCTCCAAAAACGGTTAAAGGTTGCCGGTGTTGAAATTATTGAAGCTCGCATCATGCATTTAGCTTATTCCAGCGAAATTGCCTCATCCATGCTGCAAAGACAACAAGCAAAAGCCGTCCTTGCTGCCCGAAAGGTCATTGTCGATGGAGCCGTTTCGATGGTAAAATCGGCAATAGAGCAATTAAGTAGTGAAGGTGTAGTCGATTTAGACGAAGAAAAGAAAGCCCAAATGGTGAATAACCTAATGGTTGCTCTTGTTTCAGATAAAGGAAATCAACCAGTTGTCAATACAGGGACCATTTATTAAGGTAGTGATTTTGTGGCTGAAAAAAAGAAATTCCTACTTCGGATTGACCAAAAGACATATGATGCCCTTGAAAAATGGGCAAGTGACGAGCTTCGCAGCGTCAATGCCCAAATCGAAATACTTTTAAAAAAAGCAATCAAAGAAGCAGGTCGTTTAAAAAACGAAGAGTAATGAAGGTTCCATTTAAAATGAGGATGACTAGAATGGTCATCCTTTCTTTTTTTGTCTAATCTAGGTCTTCTTCTCCCCCCAACAATTAAGGTATAATCATAACTAGTTGTTAAAAAGTTAGAAAATAAAGCAGATAAATATAGAATAAAGGAGAAATTTTACGAAAATGGAGTTCCTAACAATATTAAAAGCAATTATATTAGGATTAGTTGAGGGTCTGACTGAATTTGCACCTGTCTCTTCAACTGGCCATATGATTATTGTCGATGATATGTGGCTTAAGTCCGTTGAATTTTTAGAATCAAAATATGTAGCGAATACGTTTAAGGTAGTAGTTCAGCTTGGGTCGATTTTGGCAAGTGTAATTTTCTTTAAAGACCGTTTTATCGATATGCTCGGTTTAGGGCGTTGGTTGAACAAAAACGATAGCAAGCAGCAACAGCCTAACCAAAGCAGACTTAAACTTACTCAAGTCATTGTTGGGTTGATTCCTGCTGGGGTGTTAGGAGTGTTGTTTGAGGATTACATCGACGAGAATTTATTTTCGACCAACACAGTCTTGATCGGCCTCGTTTTAGGCGCTATTTTAATGATCATTGCGGATCTGTTCGGCGGAAAACGCCCTACAGTAAATACGGTGGACCAAATTACGTACAAGCAAGCTTTTACGATTGGGTTAATTCAATGTTTTTCCCTCTGGCCAGGGTTTTCCCGCTCAGGAGCAACGATTTCCGGCGGTGTACTGATAGGCCTTAGCCACCGTGCCGCTGCCGACTTTACCTTTATTATGGCTGTGCCGATCATGGCGGGTGCAAGTCTTATTTCTTTGTTAAAAAACCTGGAGTACTTCACCATTGATGCACTTCCTTTCTTTATAGCAGGCTTTATTAGCGCATTTGTGTTTGCCTACCTTTCCATCCGCTTTTTCTTAAAGCTGATCAATAAGGTGAAGCTGATTCCATTTGCGATTTACCGTATTGTTTTAGCAGCGGTAATTTACTTTGTCTTTTTATAAATAGCAAATCCTCCTGAAATTTTTCAGGAGGATTTTAATATTCCTATTTTACCTTCAACATATTATATTGCTCAACAATCCCCTTGAATAGTGGTAAAGTAGGGTCAAGCTTTGTATACTCTTCGATCGCCGCTGCAAGTCCTTTTTCTACAATCGTGTTTTGGACTTTAACCGCTTCATCATCGCCCTCGAAATTGTAAAGAAGCGCCGCTGCAATACCTTTCATCAGATATACAGGTTCTTTCCCCACTTCATCAATATATTGGCGAGCTGGGCTTACAAGACGGTCATTTGGCCCGAGCTTGCGAATCGGCGAACGACCTACTCTAGTTACTTCATCAACGATGTAAGAATTAGCAAATCGCTGCAGGATTTTATTAATATATTTCTCATGGGCAGAGGCTTCAAAACCATATTTCTTGATTAAAAAATCGCCGCTCTCCTTTAACGCACCTTCAACCATTTCATGAATTTGACTGTTATCCATGGCAGCATTAATAGTCTCGATTCCAAAATAATAACCAAAATAGGCAGCAAGGGCATGACCCGTATTGACAGTAAACAGTTTTCTCTCAATGAATGGGACTAAGTCATGAACATATGTGATTCCATCAATCTCTGGCTTTTCACCGATGATGTTCGTTTCTTCAACGACCCATTCATAAAATGGTTCAACCTTAACCATTAACTTATCTTCATTGACTTGGTTCGGAACAATCCGATCCACCGCAGAATCCGGAAAACCAAAACGTTGATCAAATAAGGATCTCTCCTCATCAGTTAGTTTCTCATACACCTTTTCTTTTAAAAGCGAGCTTCCGCCAATCATATTTTCACAAGCGATCACATTAAGTGGCTTTTCAGTCCGTTCAAGCCGCTTTCGCAAACCATCTGCAATTAATCCAGAGATTAATGGAAGAATATTTGGTCCAATTGCCGTTGTTACCAAGTCCGCCTCGGCAATCGCCTGAATGACAAGTTCCGGATTGGACGCACTATTTATGGCCCGTACATTTTTTACGGTAATTTCTTGTTGTGAAGGATCCGCTAAAACAACTCGATACTCCTTCTTTTCATTTAATAGGTCGACAATTACACTATTTACATCAACAAAACAAGTTTCATATCCGGAATGGTATAATAGATTTCCGATAAAACCTCGTCCAATATTTCCTGCTCCAAAGTGTACGGCTAACATATTAATTCACTCCTTCAAAGATCGCTAAAACCTCTTCTGCTGTTTGCGCGTTAACAAGCTTTTCAATGTTTTCTTCTTCTGAACATACAATCGCGATATTAGAAAGGATATCTAAATGTTCATTGTTTTTCCCAGCAATCCCGATTAATAGTTTAACAATATTCCCTGCACCAAAGTCTACACCTTCTGGAACTTGGATAAAGGAGATTCCCGATTCTTTAACATATTGCTTTGAATCTTCTGTTCCATGAGGGATGGCAACAAAATTCCCCATATAAGTAGAAGTTAATTCTTCTCTTTCAAGCATTTTTTCAATATAGTCTGCTTCAACATAACCTCTGCTAACGAGAACACTGCCAGTTAAGCGAATCGCCTCGTCTTTTGACCCTACAGTTGTATTTAAGATGATATTTTCTTTAGTTAAAATTGAGTTTGACATATTATTCTCTCCTTAATTCCTGTATTTTTTCAGTAAAAAATTGATCGAATCGGGCTGCTAATAAGCCTTCAATTCTCCCCTGGTCATTAGATTCAAATATAGCGGTACTTTCTTCGCTTTCAATTAATAGGGAGCTTAAATAGCTGATGACCTCCAATGCCCATTCGGAAGTCTCTTCTGGTGATAACAAAAGAAAGAGATACTTCATATTCATCAATTTGTCATCCATTCCTTTTACTGGATTTGGCTGCCTCAAACAGTAAATCGTAAAGGAAGGCATGAATATTTGCTCTGATCTTGTATGGTAAAGCGCAATCCCGGTATCCGGAATTCCTAAGCCGCCGAGTCTTTCTCGATCGAGTAAAGCCTCAACAAGCCTTTGGCTATCTTGAACAATCTGTTTATTGGTTAATTCCTCGCAGGCTTGAACTAAGATTTCCTCTGTTGATAGACTCTCGGTCATTTCCCTTAGCTCAAAGCCCTTCAAAATGGACGTTATTGCTTTCGAATATTCTTGAACCATCAACATTTCTTTTAATAATGTTTTCATACTCTTCTTATCAGACCGATTGATCGCTGAGACCTGCTTAACTTTCAGCTCAGAACCAGGCAGTTTGAAATGTTGATTAATATAGGTGCGAATCTTGATAATTTCTTCTTTCGTTAAAATCGGGCTAACTAGTATATACTCATCGGAAAAGTCCGGCAACGGAATGGTTGAAATGATCAATTGATAATCTAAGTCTATTAACTTATTTAATTCAAGTGCGGAGGCACTTCGAATCTCTTTCATTTCCGGAAATTCCTTTTGTAATCTTGTCACGAGCATTTTCGACGTCCCAATTCCGCTAGAGCAAATAACAAGAGTATTTAAGCTGACCGTTTCCTTATTTCCTAGAACGGCTGCACCAAAATGCATAACAAGATATCCGGTCTCTTCTTCCGGTACGTTAAATTCATGAAACACTTCTTCAACGGCTTCTTGCACAACCGAGAAAAGCTCGCCATAATCACGTTTTACTCTATCTAGCAACGGATTGCTGATTCCCATATTCTGTTTTAGCCGAAATAAAGCAGGCTTTAAATGCATGACCAAACCTTCAAATAATGAAGTATTACCGGACAGATGTTGACCTAAGCGATTCTCCACTTTCTGAATAAGCTGTTTCGTTTTCATTGCCGCTTCTAAGCTCGAGTCCTCAATTAAGTACTCTTTGTCATGCCGCATTTTTGCTCCCCTTAAATGCATCGATACATAGCCGATCTCTGCTTCAGGGATGTTAATTTGAAATACCTGCTCCAGTTCACGAACGATCTTTTCAGCAAAAAGAAATTCTTTCGTTGATTTCTGATTTTCCAGGTACGATGGATCAATGGAGATCCCTTCCCCTTTTTGGATTCGCTCTACGGCTAAGGCCAAGTGAACCACCAAGCCAATGTAAGCACTATCTGCCATCGAAAACGGAAGTTCCTGGCTGACCGATTCGAATACTTTTTCAACAATCATCAGTTTGTTTTTTTCCACTAAGCCTAAAAGTCGTTCGGAAATCGTATTGATTTGCTGCGTTGACCGTTTTTGGATATTTTCTCTGGCGAGGGATAGAATTTCTGATTCATCTAAGTGCTCAGAAATGATGCTTCTCATCGCTCGGCGTTTTGCTCCCTCAGGGCCTTCAATTTCGACTCCATAGCCTCTTCTTCGTAGCAAGGTTAAGCCGGATACGCTCAACCGATCCTCTAATTTTGTTAAGTCACTGCTTACCGTAGCAATCGTCACGTTTAAATCATTCGCAAGTCCAACTAATTTCACTGGACCATGTGACTCAAGCAGTGCACAAAGAATCATCGTTTGGCGCTCATCAGGAGTATATTCTGTATGGTTGAGATTAAATAGGAACAGTTCAAGCTCCCGAATCTTTCCTTTATCCCCGATAATTTGAACGCCTACACCAGACTTCTTTTGTAATGAGAGGTCATATTCTGAAAGGATGTCTTCAACATTCTTCAAATCTCGATGTATCGTTCTTCCGCTTACGCCAATTTGATCTGCAAGATCCTTAACGGTTAGTTCATTGTTTTCTAAAAGCAGGATTTCAAGAATTTGTCTTTCTCTTGCGGAAATATACATTTTCCTCACTCCGTGAAAGAGTTTTCCTTACTAATATCTATCGTTTATAATGTTGCCAAAATCTAATTTATATATTTACATCTTCATTTTAAACCTGACAATAGCCTTATACAACAAAGGGTAAATTGGAATTAGTCACGACACTTGTTGCCAAATTTAAAATAACCCTTTTAAATTTGGCAACAAGTGTCCTTTAACTCAGCCCTTAAAATAAAAGAGCTTAGCATGATGTAAAATGCTAAGCTCTTTTTACTAATTGATTAGTTTTTTAATTGATCAACTAACTCATCATATTTTGGGCTATTTAAGAAGTTTTCAACAGAAATATGTGTTGCATTTGGAAGTTTTGCTTTAGCACGATCTGTTAAATCCTTATGAGTAATAACAATATCCGCATCTGACGGTAAATTGTTAATCGCCGTGTTGATAACAGTAACATCGATCTCTGCTTTTTTCATTTTATTTCTAAGGATGGAAGCTCCCATTGCACTTGAACCCATACCAGCATCACAAGCAAACACAACTTTGTTTACTTTGTCAGCAGAAACTTGTACTTCGCTTGTTAAAACTGAAGAAACTGAGCTTTTCTTACCTTTCATTTCTTCCATTTTAGCTGTTGCTGTAGTTAAATCTTCTTCTGTATCTTTGCTTGTTTTTAAAAGCAATGCCGCTACTACAAACGATACTGCTGTTGCTACTAACACCCCAGCAAGTACCCCAAGATAGCCTCCCTTTGGAGTCATCGCAAGTAATGCGAAAATACTACCTGGTGATGGAGCTGCAACTAAACCAGCATCAAATAGGTTAAATGTGAATACTCCACTTACCCCACCGGCAATCGCTGCAAGAAGTAATACTGGCTTCATTAAAATATACGGGAAGTAGATCTCGTGAATACCACCTAAGAAATGAATGATTGCTGCACCAGGTGCTGTTTGTTTTGCTGTTCCTTTACCGAATAACATAAATGCAAGCAGGATTCCTAGACCTGGTCCAGGATTTGTTTCTAACATGAACATAATAGACTTTCCTGCGCTTGCTGCTTGGTCAATTCCTAATGGACTTAAAATACCATGGTTAATTGCATTGTTAAGGAAAAGAATCTTTGCCGGTTCAATAATGATATTGGCAAGTGGCAATAGATTCGCATCAACGATTGTTTCAACTCCAGAAGCTAATACTTTACTTAAACCTTCTACAACCGGACCGATAGCTTTATAAGCAACTAGCGTTAAAGCCCCACCGATAATACCTGCTGAAAAGTTATTTACAAGCATTTCGAATCCTGATTTAACTTTTCCGTGAATCGCCTGGTCAAACTTCTTGATTAGGTAACCACCAAGAGGTCCCATAATCATAGCGCCCAAGAACATTGGAATATCTGTTCCGACAATAACCCCCATCGTTGCCGTAGCACCGACTACTCCTCCGCGGACGTCATGAACCATTTTACCACCAGTATAACCGATTAATAATGGCAATAGATAAGTGATCATTGGGCCGACTAGCTTAGCTAGATCTTCATTTGGCCACCAGCCTGTTGGAATAAAAAATGCTGTTATAAGTCCCCATGCGATAATTGCGCCAATGTTTGGCATAACCATACCGCTTAAAAAGCTACCAAACTTTTGGATTTTCACTTTTACATCTGATGTATTTTGACCCGTTTGGTTCATTTTGTGTAAATCCCCCTTCAATATAAATTTGTTTTGTCTTTCTATTTTTATATTAAAGCGTTTGCAAAGCCTAATCCATCTATTCAAAATTGCATTTTGTCATAGTGATTGTTGCCAAGATTTTAGAATTACGACAAAAGCGCAAATCCCTAATTCCTTTATTAAAAAATATCAGAAATCATCCACAATGTTAGCGGATTTCTTATTTACTTCATTAATTCAATCGTTTTTAATAAAAAAGAGAGCAGCAAAAGGACAGTTACTTTTCCAATGATTTTATTTAAAAATAATATTTTTGATGTTCATTGAATAAGGAGAATGAGTTATGCCAAGATTAGAAACCCGGGAATTTATCATCGAAAGAGCTCATCTTTTCCGTGAGCAAGATGACCTTGATCAATCAATCGGCAAATGGACGCTATTTTTACTTTTTGGTTATTTGTTTTCCGCATTGATGTTATTTCTAACTTTATTTTATGGCTTTCACATTTTTAAAATTTCCCTTTTCTTCCTTTCAACATCCTATATCATAGTTAGCCAAGTTAAGGTACGCAAATTAAAAAAGGAAAAATTTAACGTACAGGAAAAAATTATTTTTTTGAGAAGTGAATTAGAAAATAATCTATAATCCAAAAAACACGAGGAAAACTGGAGTACCCATCCAATTTTCACTCGTGTCATTTACCAATTAGTTTAACCAATTATACATAATGAATTAGAAAATATATTCTTTAGGATTATGCCCCCGCATCAATGACTTTTTTTGAACCTTCCGGACGGCTAAAACGCTTCAAAAATGCCCATGCAGCACGGCTTTGGTCATAAATTGCACCGTGTGGCATGTCTTTCATGAGTGTAAAGCAAACTCTTACCTGACCATCAAAGTTTTTAAAAAAATAAGTCTGGAAACGGTCACCATCCGTATATTTGTTTTCTTGAGTGTAGTAGTTATCACCATTGCACACCCCATCTGGGATAAATCTCATATGAATACGGGGTTCGGCTTCTTTTATACTACAATTGTTTACTTTAAGCATATCCTCTAGCAAACTGTCTAAATTATCCCATAAAAGGACTTTTTCGTCATTATCACCTGTAAAAATAAAACAGGGGAGCTCATAGCCGCTTGATAATAATTCTTCAAAACTGTCGACAAACGGTGCGCTCCATGGAGAAGTTGCTGCAAAAAGTTCCGGATGTTGATTCCCTACCTGACGAGTGATCATACCCCCATTAGAGAAACCAGTAAGATATACTCTTGTTTTGTCTATTGAATAAACTTCATTAAGCTTATCGATAATTTTGCCGAATACTTCACCATCCCGCTCAAGCAACCATATGTTTTGTGGTGAATCGGGCAGAACCAGGATAAATTCCTTGGTTTCATCCGCAAGTTTATTCCAACCGTTCTTGGTAGAAAAAATCCAAGATGGCTCCCCTCTGCCATGAACGCTGAAAACAACAGGAAGTCCCGCAACATCTTTATTAGTCATTCCCTCAGGAAGATATGTGAAAAATTCGTACTTATTATTATTCAACGTTACCGAGTCACGAAAATAGCGATCGGATTCGTAAAAGGCAGCCTTGCTAAGATATGGTTTTAATGTGCCGTCCGGAGCATTCTTCCAGCGAATGAATTTGTTGAATAAATGATTCATAATTGTCTTGGCAAGTACTGGAGTAGCCGTGAACTCCCCGAGAGAAACTCTAATTTGAACAGCTTCCTCAGTTCTATTTTTATAAAGCTCTGTGATGATGCCATCATATTCTGCTAATTCGGAGGGATTAGTGATTTGGTTACTCACAGAAAAATATGCAAGCGCCTCTTTTGCAAAATTTTCGTTCTGTCCAAACATCCAGAGGCAAACCGGGATATCACGATTTTTCTTATTATAGCCAGGACTTACGTTGCTAACAAGCCAATGGTCGGAAGGGTTTGACTGGGCTGAATAATCGCATGGTACACCGTTAACAAGAGCAACACCGGCAAAACGGTTTGGACTTGTAACAGTAACATTTCCGGCAAACACCGCGCCTTCCTCATAGCCCACCAAATAGACAAGGGTTTCCCAGCACCAAATGAATCCATCTCGTCCAGGTATACTGTCACCATTTTTTGATTTAAAGTTTTTCCTGGTTTCACTATAAAATTCCGCAATCATTGTAGGACTCTGTGCTTGCCAACCATTTTTTGCAATAGGCATAACTAGAACTGCACCATCATGTTCTGCTAATTCAAGCCAGCCGGAGTTAATTGCAAATTTTTCCACAGATTCATATGATTGAGCATCTCGATCAGGCACACAAACGTAAATTGTCTTCGCAGGAGTGTATGAATTTGCTAATGTTGAAATATAAAAAAAGATCTCAAATTTCCCCAAAAATTTTCCTCCATTTTTATCCTTTCCGATTATTAGTATTATATATTTTTTTCTTACAGTCTGTTTTTTAAGAACTGATATGCCATTTGATCAGCTTCATTTCCCATCGTTGGGCCATGATTAGCCTGGGAAGACGATAAATACATCGCATCCGCATTAGAAGACACTAGGGCTTTGTAAAGACTTTCGCTTTGATCAATAGGCACGAGCGGGTCCTTGCCACCGTGCAAAATCATCATCGGTGGACAATCGGCACTTACATATGTAATAGGACTACATTTTTCGGCTAATTCTATATACTTCCAATCTGGGTCACAAATATCGCCGCTTTCTAGCAATTGATTCAAATCTAATAACGATTTTCCAGGTTCAGTATATCCAAGGATTTGGGTTATCACATCATCCATGGATTTGCTTGCATTATCGACTTCTGTTCCAGACAGATTCTTTTTTGCTTGATTCGCATCGTTCCTGAGGAGTGCTACCAAGTCGGATGGAGCATAAAAAATTGTTGCAGCCCTTACTGCACTCGTATATTCTAGGTTACCGCCGACATCGCCTTCCATTTCACTGCAATTTGCGCTCATTGCGACCATTGCGGCTAGATGTCCACCAGCAGAGTTCCCCAACACGCCAATCCGTTCGGGATCGATATGATATTTCTCTGAATTTGCTTTCAAAAACCGTACGACTCCCTTACAGTCATGAATACACGCTGGGAAAACAGACTGACTAGCCAAGCGATAGGATGGAGATACAACAGTAAATCCTTGCTCAACCAATCTTATAAGTTCCCGGCAATATACTGCTTTTTGGGTAACCTGCTTGTATTCTCCATACATCCATCCCCCTCCGAAATAGTAAATGATGCAGGGGCCTGGCGTTTTCTGGTTAAGATCTTGATAGATATCCATTTTCAGGGTGTATGGCTCCCCATTATCCAAGGTTACCTCCGCAAAAGGAACATCTTCGTAGCGCGGCGGGCGCCCCGGAGGACATAAAGGTTTTACTTTAGGTAGTTGTTGTTCCATACAATTTCTCTCCCTATATTCTATAAGTTTAGATTTACAACCTTCTTGCAATAGATTTCATTCTTGAAAAAAAACCCCTGCCTCCAGGAAAAGGCAAACCGTCAGCAAGGGTGCCCTTTTACTTTTCAACTCATTCAACCAACCTGTTCTACTTCCCCTTTTGCATCACTTACACTTTTCTTTAATACCACTTTATTCTCTTTTAGTTTACCAGCAATAATAACCCCGGCAATGACCACTATTTCGAATCCATATTTAATGAAAGAGTTTGTGAAAAATTCATTTAAGTAAGGTTCACCTACGATCATTTTCGATGCTGTCCAAGCTAAGATTCCTGATCCAAATGTGATAATTACAGGGAATCGTTCAATCCATTTCAAGATTAATGTACTTCCCCACATCACAACAGGCACAGAGACAAGTAGTCCAAGAATAACAAGCAAAATATCACCGTGTGCTGCTCCAGCTACTGCTAATACATTATCTAATCCCATTAATGCATCAGCTATAATGATGGTTCGAATGGCCGCCCAAAAATTTTCCCCTGATTTAATATCACCATGTTTTTCATCATCAACTAGTAGCTTGTATGCAATAATTACTAGAAGAAGGCCCCCTACTAAATGTAATCCTGGTATTTCCAAAAGCCATACAACTGCCAGAGTTGCAATGGTCCGAATTATAATGGCACCTACAGCACCCCACATAATTACTTTCTTTTGTTGATGCACAGGTAGATTCCTTGCCGCAAGCCCAATGAGTATGGCATTATCGCCCGCTAGTACCAAATCAATGGCAATAATCGTAAGTAACCCTGTTAAAAATTCCATTTATATTCCTCCCTATATCAAAAGTAAAAATAAAGAGACCTTTGCCTGTAATTAGGCAAAGGTCTCGCTAAGCATAGTATTATGCCAACAAAGCCGATGGAGTAATCCATGTATTGACGACTTTGTTTCAGGTTATACCTGACGCTACTCCCCTTTACGAGGTTAATATATAATTTATAAATCCTTAATATCACCTAGCTCCAGTGTCATAACCTGTGAAATCTACCTGTTCCTTCTATCACTTTATTAGCTTACAGGGAACAGAAGCATAGCACCTATACATAGCACAATAATGCGGATCAGGTACATAGGTACTGAGAACAACCAGAACTGTGGAAGCTTATATTTACCCATGCCTAAAATCATCGCTGGCATACCATCGATTGGCATATACCCGCCGTTCCATCCAGATATTACAACTGCAGTTGCGGCAGCAACAGGATTAAGTCCCAAACTAACGCTGGTTGCAATAGCGATTGGTGCAAAGATGTATACAGAACCCATATTTGAACCAGTAAAAGTAGCACAAGTACTAGTTAGAATTGCGAAGATGAAGATAAGAATGAATGGATTGATGTTAGTACCTAATGAATCCGCCACAACTTCTCCGATCATAGCTGTAAATCCAGAGTTAGCCAGAGCGTCAGCAACACCGATAACACCAGCCATCATAAGGATTACAGGTGCCCCCATATTATCTCGAACTTCCTTGAAGTCAAGTACGTTGATTATTAATAAGAATGCTCCAAAAAGGCCAGGGATTACATAAGCTGCATTGCCCAATACGTTCATAAGCATCATACCAACAACACTGAGGATAAATGCAGCGATAGTGAAGTATTCTTTCCATGCAGGCATAGCCCCAATCTCAAGCGTAGCCGCCACCTCATCAAATTCAGAAGCTTCCGTAATTGGATGATCCGGTAGAAGACGATAAGCAACCAAACTCCATGCCAAGAAACCAAGAGCCAGGATGAAATTCACTACAGCAAATTTCGACATAGAAAGCCCGGCGGTATAACCTGCCGTTTCCAGTACACTAACAGTAACACCATAGAAAAGTGCAACATTGAAAGGAATTAAAGGGTGGTTAGTAGCAAACCCTAAAGGCATCATCAGCTTGGACGTAGGCATTTTTTTATTATAAGGGATAGTAGATATTAAGGATAGAATCAGAACATAGTAACCAGTGGCACCGGCACCTGGTAAACTGGCACCAAGCATAACTACCACAAGCAAAAGTGCATAGCTCTTATAACCGCCCTTCTTTACCAAAGCGAGCATAGAGGACTGAACCTTACCAATCAAGCTAGTCTTCATTAGTCCCGCCATAACAACCATAAAGCCAGCGATCATGATAACGCTTGGGTTCACGAAGCCTGCGAAAGCCTCCTGAACAGTGGACAGACCTGTAACTACTAGCAGAAGGCATGCCAGGATTGGTGGTGCACCGAAGGCGAATTTGTCTGACATGATCATGACAATCATTATGACCAAAATACCAAGGGCAAGACTCATTGACATTGTCATTTTTTGTTTCTCCTCTCTTTTTCATAACTAGTTTATTGGATATTTTGTTAACTCGGGTTAATTATGTGATAACTTAATATCTAACTTATTTCTCCAGATGTAGGATTGTAAACCCCTTCATTTTCACGTTTTTTACCATATAAATCTTCCACTGAAAAGCCGTTATATTTTACACATAATCTATTTTTATATGCATATACTAAATGTAAAAGTCCTTTTGAATCTTGATAAATAGTAGGATATTCAAATTGTGAATTATTCGTTTTATTCTCTGCTCCAATGAAACCTTCTGCGTGTTCAATAATTCGTCCGATTGGCCAAGTATTTCCGCCATCTTCAGACACTGAAACCACTACCGGGTTTCTTAATCCAGGCCATGCTACTTTACCTTTTTCAGGATTATTGGCAGCGTTTGCATTATATGCAAGAGCAATTGCACCGTTATCCAGCTTGATTGCACTTATACTTGCATTATTATTTGGTAAGATTGTTGGCTCAGGCACTGTCCAAGAATCTCCATAATCCTTTGACTCACTTCTATAAATATAATCGGCAAATCTACTTCTCATAAATGCCACTAAATGACCATCTTCCAATTCTATAACATTGGCATGTACTCGTCCGTTACTTTCAGGCATGCGGACTGCTTTCCATGTAATTCCTTCATCATCTGATACTTGGAATACTGTAGGATCGTTTGTAAGACCTAATTCTGAATCTTCACATACCCATGTGCCAAATATCCATCTACCATTACTTAATACTTGAATAGTTTGTCGAACAAATGTACCAGGCTGGCTAAATAATACTTCTGGTTCAGTCCAACTTTCACCATTATCGTAGGTTTTCTGATATTTAATAATTGACGTAAACTGCATATTATCTTTCCCTGGTTGTCGACCTTCCTGAGAAGTATAGATTAACCATACTGATTTATCAGGTGCTAGGAAAAATGATGGGTTTTGCTCACTACGCGTATCATCCTGCGAGACAATTTTCGGTTCATTCCACTCCCCAGATTCATGATTAAATTTTGATAATACAATTGAAATATCAGGACTGCCTTCAAATGAACCTGCAAACCATGCACATAATAAATCTCCATTGTCTACCTCAATGATAGTTGGTGCATGTGCGGTTGAAAAAGGACCAGATGGAATTAAAGAAAAATCAATATTTGTATAAGCATCATGATATAATTTACCGTTTGGAATTGACTCGTTAATTACGATCTTATTATTACTCATACTGATCACCTTATCTTTCTATTTAAATTTCTATCTTGATTACCGCTTTAATGTATTTCGTCGCTTTATTAATATGTTTTAACGCTTTGTGTCCATCGTGAGGCAGACAAATATAGGCCATGCCCTTACTGATTTCGATGATTGCTTTCGGACTACCGTTTAATCGAACCACATCCTTTCCAGGATTATATTCAACATCAACTACTAATTGATTAATTGGTGCCCAAGCTACATATTCAGATCCATCTAAAACAATTTGAACGTCAATATATTTTTTATGTGCTTCAAATGTCCCCTCATCTATATGATTCGTAGTTCCTTCCTGAAAGAACAAATAACCACCATCAAAATCAAATCGTCTATTATAATCTACTTCGACTTCGTTTAATTTCTCTAAACCGTTGGCGATTTTTGGATTAAGCGATATATATTCATCTAAATTTTCTATTAAATCAAATATCACTCTATTCACTTCGTTTCTTATTTAGCATTATTTGCTAGCTGTACCGCGTAATCAATTGCATTTTCAAGACTAAGTTCACTCGCAGTCATATTACCTGCTTGATCAAATGCGGTTCCATGATCCACTGAGGTTCGAATAATTGGTAATCCCAATGTAATATTAACTCCAGAAACCTCTTTCCACTTATTTTGTTCTTTATCAAATACAAACCCTAATAATTTTAATGGGATATGTCCTTGGTCATGGTACATTGCCACAACGATATCATACATACCACCACGAGCTTTTGAGAAAACTGTATCTGGAGGGATAGGCCCGAATACATTTAGCCCTTCACCTTTAGCTGTTTCAATAGCAGGGATGATCTCATCAATTTCTTCAGTACCAAATAATCCATTTTCTCCACAATGTGGATTTAATCCCGCCACAGCAATCCTTGGATTTTCGAATCCTAAGTTTACACAAGCTTGATGCGCAATTTTTATGACATCTAATACTCTCTCTTTTTTAGCTAAATCGCAGGCTTGTCTTAAAGAAACATGCGTTGAAACGTGAACCACTCTTAAATCACCATCAGCTAACATCATCGAAAATTTATTAGTATTGGTAAGCTGTCCATAAATTTCAGTATGACCAGCAAAGTGATGTCCTGCTAAGTTTAACGCTTCTTTATTTAATGGATTCGTAACGGTTGCATCTACTTTCCCTTCAAGTGCTAACTCAATGACTTTTTCAACATAGCGATATGCAGCATTTCCGGCTTCTTTAGACACTTCACCAATCCGTAATTCATTTGCATCTACAGATGCTAAGTCCATTACATCCATTGTTCCCCATTCATACAATCCATCTTCCGGTGTAGTAATGGCATTAACTTTTATGTTAAATTCCGGGAATTTCTCTAAATAGCTCTCTACAATACTTTTATCTCCAATAAGTAGGGGTTTACATTTTTCGTATAAGCTTTTCTTTTGAAAAGCTTTAATTGAAATCTCAGGTCCGATACCTGCAGGATCACCCATTGTTATTCCAATAATTTTTTTCATAATGTCCTCCTAACTACTTCATCCCTGCTTCACTATTTACATTCAACACTGATTTTAATGCAGTAATTCCTTCATCAGACACTTGATTAAATGGTGCACGGCACTTGCCAACTGGATAGCCTAGTAGTTCAACTGCAGTTTTTACCACGGTATTTGGATTCGCATATTTAAAACAATCTCTAAAACTTCTGATAGAATCTTGATATTTACGAGCTTCTTCAATATTATCGTTTACAAATTGTTCGTATATTTGCGCCATAGTAAACGGATAAACATTAGAACATCCTGCAATACCGCCTGTTCCCCCAGCAAGTAACGTCCATAATATTAATGAATCATTACCTGATAGCACAGAGAAATCTTCTCTATTTCTTGTTCTTTCAATATATTGAAGAATATTATCAAAGTTTCCACTACTATCTTTGACACCAACAATATTTTCAATGTGACTTAGTCTTTCAACAGTCGCAGGTTGAATAGTATTGCCGGTTCTAGCTGGAATATTGTATAAAACAATTGGCATATCAACCGCTTCAGCAATTGTTTTAAAATGAGTATAAATCTCTTCTTGAGTTGCTGATGCAAAATATGGCGTAATGATTGATAGGTAGTCAACACCCACTCGCTTTGCTTCTAAAGACAAGCGAATTGTATCTTGTGTCCCAACTAATCCTGTTGATGCATATACTGGAACCCTGCCCGCTACCGTATCAACTACTGTTTCCATGACACGCACTTTTTCTGCTTCACTTAAAATATAGCCTTCTCCATTAGTACCAAACGTAAAAATACCATGGACACCATTCTCAATGACTCTATTCACCTGATTTACGAGTTCTTCATAGTTAACTTCTTCATTGTCATACATAGGTGTGACAATTGGTGAAATAATTCCTTGTAATTTGTTATGCATACTCATCACTCCTACATAATTTCTAGATAAATTTTACGAGCATCTTCTGGAGTTACTTCTCTCATATTATTCACAAGTAATCTTTGAACATCCATTCCAGCCTCGACTAATTCGTCTAGATCTTCCTGAGGTACATTGAAGGTTTTTAAGCTAGTCGGAATTTCAAGTGTTTTCACAATGTTTTCTATTAAATCGATGATATATTTTGATTTTTCATTTACAGTTAATTCTTCATTTTTTTCTTTTACAACTCGATCATATGCTTTAGCTAAGAGGTCTTTAATAACTGGCTCATTAAACTTCATAACTGGTGTTAGTAGAATTGCATTAGAAACACCATGAGCAATGTGATATTTTCCACCTAAAGGATAAGACAATGCATGTACAGCGGTTGTCCCTGAAGATGTAATCGCTACCCCAGCATAGAAAGAACCTAATAACATATTACTTTTAGCTTCAAGTGCATCTGGATTTGTGCAAGCTTCAATAATGTTATTCATAATTAAATCTAATGCCTCTAGTGCAAATGTATCACTGATTGGGTTAGCTTTTTTTGAAGTAAAACATTCTATCGCATGTGCTAGAGCATCAACACCTGTTGCTGCAGCAATAGGTTTAGGTAAATTTTTTATCATGTTGCTATCTAAAATCACATGGTCAGCAATTAATTCACCATTTACAATACCAACTTTTAGATTTTTTTCAGGTACACCTACAATGCTATTGGGAGTTGCTTCAGATCCTGTGCCAGCTGTGGTAGGAATCATTAATGATGTCACTTGTTTTTTAGCTAATAACGGATCCTCTAGTAAATCTTTCACCGTATAATCATCAGTAGATAACACGGATGCTAATTTAGCGATATCCATAACACTTCCACCACCAACTCCAATGATAAAATCAGAGTTCAATGCTTTAAAATGATCAACAACCGCTTGAGCTTCTGTGTAAGATGGCTCTGTTGGGATATCAGATAAGATTTCGTACTCGATATGATTCTTTTCGATAATACTGATGACTTCGTCTAGCAAACCAACTTTAAGTATGCCTTTATCTGTAAATATCGTGATTTTTTTCACACCGTCTTTGATAATGGTATTTAGGTTTTGCATGGCATCAGAACCTGCAAACACATTTTTTGGCATTTTTAAATTATATTGATTTAACATAGTATGCATCTCCTTTTTCACTAATTAATGCATTTAATTTAATAAACAGATCTTCATTACCCAATCCGCCAGATTTCGTAATGACATAATGTTCTTCATCTTTAAAATCAATACTTCCTAGAACAATTCCGGGGAATAATTCTTTCAAAGGTTTAATTTCAGTAATCCCAAATACTCTCATCGATTGATATAATGTATCTCCACCGGTAAATAATATTGTTCTTTTAATACCATTTGAGATGAGATTCTTTACTAAGTATCCGAGTGACTGTCCTATCCTAAATCTTAGTTCATTTCTTTGATCAGATAATTGATTTACTTTATCTGTCGACACATTCCCAAATGTTTCAAACATTAAAGGTTGTTCCATTTTTAAATATTGATTTATATCTTCTCGCCCTTTTACTGTATCCCAATATTGTTTATCCCAAAGTTGCTCCAACGTTAAAGATATTCGTTTAAATCCATTCACTTCCGCAAATACAATTTGTTTTTTTGTTACTGGATTAACACTTCCACTTACAATTAATAATGGAAGTTTAATATCGTTTTGCGTTGTATCCCTTTTTTCATAGATTATATTTGCTAATGCTTTAGCAAACCCGGCACACCCCACCGTTATATTTAATGCACCATTCATTAATAGTTCATACCCTTGAGATAGCATCTCCTCATCAGAGTGACTTTCTATTAACAAAATTCTTTCTTGTTTTGGAGGAATTTTATATGTTTTTGTAATATAAGTTGTTAACTCTGCTTCTTTAAGTAGAAGAGTTGGAATATGGCTTTCCGTTACTGGTTCGTACGGATCTTGTCCAAAAACACTTTCACTTACTGGTATTGAATCTATAAGTAATATTCCATCGCAACTAAAGCGATTTTGTTCAGGATACGCCGGAATAAACGGAATGGATACATCTTCGAAAACATCACTCAAAGCTCTTAACTCAGAAGCAACATTTCCTCTTAACGCTGAATCCACTTTTTTAAATATATATGGAATATTTTCTTCTTTAGCTTTTAAGGCGATCTTCTTGATCACTTCATATGCATCACGTTTATTCAAATATCTTGTTTCAGTATTGAAGACAAGTACTTCTATTTGACGTGTAGTTTCACCAAATTCAAACTCTAAATCAGAGGTCACTACAGTATTAACACCGTAATTTGAGAACTGGACTCCGGTATCAAGCGCTCCCGTAAAATCGTCAGCCATTATAAGTACCCTGATCATTTATTCACCACCTTAGTACTTTATAATGAAATTATAGGCTTATACTCGACCTAAAAAAATATGATAACGATAATTATTGTTACATTTTGAAACTTTTTTATAGAAAACGCTACCATAATTCAAGGATTAGCGTTAAACTGTTTATATATGAAACACATAAGGGGAATGCATATGCAAAAGATAACAAAAATCCTTGGTATAGCACCTTACGAAGAGTTAAGATACTCAATGGAAAATGTAGGATCTACTTTCGCAAACATTTTGCTAAATACGTATACGGGCGATTTACAAGAAGGGAAAAATTTAGTCCTGGAGGTAATTCATAACGATTACGATGTTGTCATATCAAGAGGAGGTACAGCTGACTTAATTAGGAAGAATGTATCTATACCAGTTATAGATGTTTCAATATCTGTATATGACATTTTAGGAGCGATCAAACTAGCAAATAACTACACTTCCAAATTTGCTATTGTGGGTTATTCAAGTATTACTGAAACTGCCCATTTAATTTGTGACATATTAGACTATTCTGTGGAAATATATACTATAGATGATTCAAGTGATACTTTAGGCCTACTAAAATCACTGGGGGAAAAAGGGATTGAATTAGTTCTTTGTGATGCAATAACAAATAAACTAGCACTAGAAATTTCTTTAAATACTATCCTAATTACATCAGGAAGTGAAAGTATTAAACGGACATTCGAACAAGCAATCGAGTTAAGTATGCATCTTCAAAGATTAAAAATACAAAATAACTTACTTAAAGAAGCTATTGGAAATTTTAAAACTGACTGCTTAATTTTATCCAGTCAGTTTGAATTGATTTATTCAAGTTTAGATACAGAAATTAATTTCTCAATCTATAATTATTTGCTTAATAAAAAAGATACAGTTCTATTTAATGAATCACATACTTTTTATCATTCAGTAAACAACACTTTATATAACTTAAAAATAAATATTTCAAATAAGAAAAATGATATTTTTTATATTGTAACTGTTCAAAAGTCTGTAACACCTATCATGAATTCTAAATTCGGTGTTACATATGAAGATAAGGCAGAAGTGGAAAAAAAATTAAATAATCACTTATATAAAAATCCTATTATCACAGATGATATTAACGATAAAATTAAACAAATCAATTCAAATAATTCGCCAATTATATTACTAGGAGAAAGAGGTACAGGAAAAGATATCGTCTCTCAAAGTGTATTCACCAGTCAAAATCATAACAATAATACAATGGTGGCGATTAATTGTAACTTACTAAATGATACGATGTGGAAACACCTTTTAAACACAAGTAACGGCCCTTTCCTTGAAGCTGGTAATACAATCCAGTTTAATTACTTTGATAAAATTTCAAATGAAAACTTCGAAAAGTTAATTACTATTATTGAATCCACTAACTTACACGTAAATAATCGACTGATCTTTATTTGTGAAAAAACATCTGAAGGTATTACATCAGAATTCTATAAAGAATTAATGAATCGAATGAATTGTATTAGTTTTCTTCTACCAACATTAAGAGAAAGAAAAAATGAAATATCAGCTATATTAACGATGTTTTTAAATAAGGTAAATATTGAAAACAATACTGATATTATCGGGTACGAGCCCAATGCTCTCGCTACTCTTTCACAATATAATTGGCCAGGTAATTTCAAACAGTTAAAACAAATTCTAACCGAATTAGTATATTTATCTAAATCGCTATATATAACTAGTAATAATGTCAATAGTATTTTGGGCAAACAAAAATTGGATGGAAATATTTCGTATTCAGAAGATGGAATGAATATTTCATTTAACAGTAGTAAAACATTACATGAATTTAATTTGGATATGATTAAGCTAGTACTTGATCAACATAATGGCAACCAAACTTTAGCAGCTGAGCAGCTTGGTATCAGTCGAACAACGTTATGGAGATATTTAAATAAATAAAAAAAGCTATTTCACAAAAACAAAACCTTGATACATTCACTGTATCTGTTGGTTTGAAATAAAGATTGATTAAAAGCGGGGTACAAACGTTGATTTTATAATAGAGGAAACCCACAAATTTTGAATAAAGATTGATCAAAATTTGTGGGTTTGGTTTTTGATTGAATCTAACTTTTATAAAAAAGATTGATAATTTGTGAACCAGAATAATTAATTAGGATGCCTAATTGCCTTATACTATTATTAAAGCGAAGCACTCTTTAACACTTTTAATAATTTTCTACTTACAATAAGATATTATCTTTCCAGCCCATTCGAACACATTATCCTCTAACTTCATTTATTACATTTTCATAACTTGAATCGAGAATTGTCTTAGGATTTTGAATCCAACCATATTGAGATTTTGCGTATTGAGATACATTTAAAGATAAATAATCTCCCAATTTTCTATCTGTAATGTATTTATAGTTAAGAGTTACCTCATCCACCGACTCATTTATTGCTTTAGTTAAATAATGAGTCCATATACCATTTTTTAATTTATCACAAGAATAAGAACTTTCCCCATCTTGACATGACAAAAATAATGCATAGTGAGGAAACTCATTTGAGAAAATCATCAATTCTTCGGTATTGATATTAGATATAGTACTTCTAGAGTATTGATCTATAAAACTTTGAGCACATGCATCAATAAAAATGAGTGCATTATTGCATTTAGAGTGTTTTAATGGATCAAGTAATAACTTTCGTAATGAAATTGCAGTGTTCGATATATCTGTTTTACTCATATCGTATGTTGAGATATAGTTAGTGGTACCATTATGAAACCCATGTCCCACATAATAAAATATAAGTCTATCTTCTTCAGTCATAGAGAACATTTGGTATTTAACAACATCTTCTATCTCATTTTTTATAGTTTGTTCATTTTTTAAAAATATGATATCACTTTCATCTATCTTAAATTTATTTACTAGTATTTCTTTAAATTTTTCAGCGTCATTGTTAGCATATTTTACTGGCGATATTGGATTTATTTGCTTTGGAAAATAATTCTCTATTGAAATAATAATAGCTACTGTTCTTTTAAACTTTGGATTATTTACCATCAAATCAGTTTTCCCTGTTTTATCGTCTAGTACCACAGTAGAAGATACTTTTCGGATATACTTTTGATTATTCAAACGTATATCCTCATCAGCTTTTTCTGTTTCAATAACAAATACTAATTCTTCACCTTTTTTTATCCAATCAAAACTTACATTAGGCGTTGGATTAAGCATTGCAATTGCCTTATTTGTTATATCAATAACATTAAAGTCCGTACTAAGTCCAACAATTTCATTTTTTATAGGTGATAGCTCTTTTATACCAAATACTATAGTACCACCATTAGTATTAGCAAACGAGGCAATTACTTTAGCTGTTTTTTCAGGTGAAAAAGGCACCGCATCAAATTCTAATATTTCAGATTTAGGATTATCAAATTCAGCATCTTTAATATTGATTTTTTTGATCGGTATTTTATTAATTTTTGTCATTTTCAAGAGTTGTCCAAGTGTAAATTGTTTAGGAGGTGTAATGCCATCCTCATACCAAATCTCTGCATCTACATATTCAAGAACATCAAATTCAGAATCATAATAGAGTCTAATTTTATCATTATCTGATGGTCTAGCCACTACTTTTATATCGTTACCATTTTTAATTATACCTCCAATAACACTTTCTGAAATTACATCAGCAGCGGTACAATCATATTCTGGTAATGTACTAAGATGTTTAAGTACATTATCTACGGCTCTTGGAATAAGTGATTTTATATATGTCTTTCTACTAAGATGCTGCAATGAATCTTCAAAAAAGTCTTCTGATATATCTTTTTTATAGGTATCATTGTCGCCCTCTGATATTGCCAAACTAGTTATATCTCTCATATTTTTTAATGGTACTTCAATGCCTTCTTGAAAAAAGTATTTACTTATTTCATCACTTTCAGCTCTTAATAAAAAATCAAGCTTACTGCTATATCCCTCTAATCCAAAATAAGTGCATAGGTTTTCTGCCAATTTTAATAGTACACTATTTGAATTCCACGGTTTTGTTACATAAATCTTATTTTTATCAACATGCAAGTTCACATATTTCATAAAGTTCATTTCTTCATATGTTATTTTTAAATCTTCTGCTTCATAAATTTCCAAATCATCAATATTATTTTGTAACTTTAATATATTTTGTTTAGTATTGTCATCGATTTCTTCATGTTGTATCCATGATTTAAAATAAGGAACAATAATATTTAGCTTAATTTTTAGACTATCGCACTTTTCTTCATTAGCACATACTAATTTGAAATGATTTTGGGTCAATAACTTCACTTGAAAACACGTCAATAATATTTTAAGATTTGGATGATTTTTATTTTTAGCATTCAATTTTATAAAAGCATATTGTTCTTGAAAAATAGTCTCATTACCATCTATAAAATAATATAAATTGTTACACTCTGTAAAAGTATTTTTACTATTCAACAATCTATTATTTTTAGACCAAATACCAACTTTTTCAATATCACTTTCACTCCAATTAATACACTCATCAAGCAAAATTGTATAAATTGCTTGTAATCTTTCGTTATTTTCATTTTTCAACATACCATCTTCTTGAACATCTAAAGAAATTTGTAGAAGTATATTTAGATAATCATTTAAATCTATCATCGTTTTAAATTTAAAAAAAGCTTTCCAGTCCTGCGATAGGTCCGGACCTTTAAATACCGGCAAATATTTTCCAGCAATATCTTTTATTCCTTTTTCATTTAAAAAAACTTCTGAAGATACATATGTTTTACCTTGAAGCGTGGGAATACATTTTATATTTTTAATAAACCATGGTAAATAATTAGCTATGGGATCCCCAATTATGCGACCAGCCTTACCATAATTCCCCCAATATGCTATTGCACTTTTATTAAGTTCTGATAAAGTATTATTTTCTATACAATCTTCCCAAAAAAGAAAACTTACCTTATAATTATTTTCGATATTATTTATTAAATTTAAACTAACAATGTTAGAAAATTCATCAGCATAAAATGTTGTAATATATGGAGTATGACTCATATCTTCTGTATTAAAAAAATCCGCTTTAACACCATAGGTTAACAACATAGATTTAGACTCTTTTTCATTAAAGAGAATAGGGTTAATTCCATCCTTAACCCCCAGAAGTTCAAAAAATCTTCTCCAATCCTTTTTCTCTTGAATGTTATAGCAATATTCTTCACTAATGAATATGTCTTCATTAAGTATCTTTTCAATTTTCAATCTCGGATTATAGAAATCAGACAGGTAACACTCAGATGCTCGCAATAATGTGTTTTTACTAGTCATTAGTTTAATCTCTGATAATTGCATTATAAGATTTTCTTTGAGATCGCCTTTTTTATATAATGAAAATAATTTTTGAATTTCAGATATTGCATTATTTCCATCAATATAGGTACTTGCATATGGTAGGATATTTTGTTTTATGTAAGTTATATCAGTCTTTTCTTCTACTCCAAGATTTTCCAACCAGATTTTTATTTCTAATTCATGTAACAACCAGACTAGTATATCTTTATGGACAAAAGATAATTCATTCTCTATATTATCCCAGTTATCATCACCAACTGCTGGAAAACAAACTTGTTTAGGATAATTAATTTGATTTTTATGATCCCAAATAAAAGGAAGGTTGTATAGGTATTCTTCGGTAACATCTTTAACCTTTTCTGAATCACAACACCACTTTAAATATTTAATTAACTCCATGTTTTTTTGAATCGCATGTGTTTCTTTGAAAAATACTGACTTTAAAAATAATTTGAAGTCTTTCCATTCAAAACTTCTAACCCCAAGATTTTTTAATTTGCTCAAAAATGAACATTGTTTAACAAAAAACTTAGATGTGACCGTAGAATCATATTTTATAATGAAATTCTTGATAGCTTCTTCATTTATAAAGTTCTTTTCAGATGAATAAGTAAAGTCTATTAACGCTTCTCTTACTTTTATTAATTTATTTTCACGAGATAAAAGAAAAGCTATTTTTTCTTTTGCCTTCTTCACACCTATATTATATGAATTTGCTAAATCGTCACTATATGATATTGGTTCAGGTATTAATTTATATGATTCAAAAGAAATTTCAGTGATAACCAACTCTGAAACCCATTTAAAAACTTCATACGAAATGGATTCAAACAACCATTGATTCCATTTTGAATCTTTATGAATACTTTCCCTATTAGCCGACATAATAAAATTCGTGTTTACCAATACAGGAAACTCGTACTTTGTTTCCCCTGTAGGTAAATATGAATATAAAATTCTATCTTTTTTTTCTAAAGGAACAATGCTGTTGTTAACAATTTGTGCCGCAAAAATCATTTCAATAAAATCGGCATCTAATAATTTCGGGGGAATATGCCGTTCTTCTAAAAGGGTTTTTTTTAAATCCTCTGAAACATTTAAATTAATATTTTTTAATAGCCATTCTTTTTGAGATTCCTTACCTTTATTTAGTATTATTCTATCGATGTTAGATCGATCAATTGTAATAACTTTATCTTCAAAATTAATTTCTGTTATATTCTTTAAAAACAAAAACATATTAATATTCTCTGATAATTTACAGATTGCGTCTATCGTTTCTTCAATATGATTTATTTCAAGTATTGTTGCAACATTTGCATCTATATCTGAAATGAATTTACTGACTTCTTCTCTAATTTCATTACTTTCGGTATATATAGGTATTATCTGCCACGGATATTGAAATATTCTATTATTTTCATTTTCCCAGTCTTTTTGCGATATATCTTCCCATTTCCACCCAAAATTGTACGAACTATCAAATCTAAAAAATTCGCCATCAGTATATATTACAACTTTATTTGACTGACCAAATACTGATTTAAATCCAATTCCTTTATATCCAGTCTTTTTTAAATCGTTTTTTTTGGTTCCATTGTTAATATTACAGATACCAATAATATCTTTTTTATCAAATACTTTACCTGAGTGCGCCACTACTAACTCATCATTAAAGACTTTTATCCAAACTTTTACTCCATCAGCTCTGCAAATTGAATCATCAGCATTTTGTAGAAGCTCATATATAAATCTATCAGAGTCTGTGTAAAGATCTACTGATAAAGCAGTTATAGAATCAGCTTGGTTCACTGCTTGTATTGGATTTTGATAACATGTATTATCATTAAAAATCTGCTGCACCGATGTCGACAATTCAGTACTGTTCATAATATCACCTGCACTAATATATTTTAGATTAACTAAGGATAATCATTTACTTATTTTCTGATAATTAATGGTATATGTAGAGGTTCCCATTTCAAATTGTTACTATTCATCTACATAAATATAGGGTAAATATTTCGATCATTGATGTATATCTCCATGCGGTATTTGTAATTTAATAAATTTTGTACGACGTAATTTTTAAAATTACCATATTATAACATGAAATCAAACAAAAAAAGGAATGTTAAATAACACCCCCTTATTATCTAAATATTAGCTTAAACAACTTTTTATATCAGTAGCTAATAATTTCAATCCTGCCACACCCTTAATAAATTTCAATTCTCCACTAGCAGACCAATCAATCTCTCCTAAATCCAATAATTCATTGGAAATTTTAACCAAATAATAGAAAATAAAAAGAAGACTTCATTCAATTCTGAAGAACAGTCTTCTAAATTCTACATTAATTAATGATTTTTAAATCATTAATCGAAAAGCTTCGCTGGTTATTATCAAGGTACTTTGCAAAAAACTCCTCTTCAATCCCAGTAATACTTGCTAGAAATATTATATCTACTTTTAATTCTTCTGTTAATTGTTGTAAATCAATTATCTTCTTCTCCAAGATTAGCTGAAGTATACTTCTTACTTTCATTGGCTTCTCAATAGGAAGAACAGCATCTAACGGTTCTTCTTTTCTATATCCATTTTTATTTATGGACATAAAAAAATAACGAAATTGTTGATGCGTAATTAATTCCAAGTTTCTAGCTCTCATAGCCATAGCTTGTAACGAGACTAACCACTTTTCTTTTAATTCTCTATAAGCATTAGGATTAGATACCTTATTGATTTTTGAAACATCTTCAGTAAATGCTTTCATAGGCATAAGAAACTCTGAAGCGAATAAGTGAGCCTCATCTTCTTTTATTTTATAAGATGAATTATCAAGCATATTAAACTCTGTTTTGTAATGTAACAATAAATGTCCTAATTCATGGGCTAAATCAAAATTCCGTCGTGCTGCTGATTTTTTCATATTACCTAATACAATATATGGAATATCATCTTCTGACCATAAACTATATGCATCAATTGTTTCGCCAATTGATTTTTCAAAAATAAATACACCTGATTTTTCCAAATGAAATAAGAAGTTTTTATTATTATCATCCGATAAATTAATATGCTTTCTAGCCAATTGTGCTATATAGCGAATTTGCAATTCACGTTCAATATCTTGATTAGAATTCAAATACTCTAATACCTGTTGGCGTAATGATAATATTTCATTTTTAGGATATTTTATTTTTTTGCCTATTTTCTTTATAAATGCATCTAAAAATTTCACATGCACTAGTTCGCTCTGAGTCTTCATTGCTGAATTTATTGACTCTGAGCGATAGGCTATTCTTTCTATGCGGATATTCTCTGGTTGACTGTTCTCTAGTAAATCTTCGCGAAAAAAATAAGCTGATTTAACTTTAAATAAAGTTTTCATCTTATTTACTACTTCTAATTTAGGAGACACATAACCATTTTCATATTGCCAAACAGCTTGTTCTGTAATACCCAGTTCTTCAGCTAGCTGTGAACGACTTAGCTCATTTAAAATCCGGATATTAGTTAAGCTTTTACCAATAAACAAATTAGTAGCTCCTTTCTTAATTTGATATTAACTCTCTCCAGTTGCTTCATCGCTATCATCTTCGACAATTTCAATATCATATAAACTAGCATCAGGCATTTCAGTTGAATTTTGTAAGATTGCCTTAGTTTGATCTTCCATTTCAATTATATGAGATGTTTTAGTATTGATAAGATCCGTTAAATCTTCAACTAAGTAAGCTTTATTATTTACGGGATTAGGCATCCATAGCTTAATAGCACTAATTAAAAATTCTTCATCAATTTCATAAGTAACAATATAAAACCTGTCATATTGTTTAGCTATTTCTGACACTTCTTCATTCGTTAAAGAATCGAAGGGTGTCTCGTCAAACAATACTAATTGGCGTGATTGACCACCTAGAGTTTTATTAGTCTTACTAGGAAACTCTACATCCTCATTAATACTTATAAATTCCTCCATATAAGCTGATTTCTTACTTTTAGAACGTCCATAAGTATCCTTACCTCTATCAACAGCTTCTGGATCAAAATAACGTGCATTTTTTATCAAAAATAGTGTTTTGATATCTTCAACACTAAATTGTAAATATTGCCACGTAACTCCAGCTTTCGAAAGCTTACTTTCCACCCCTAATTTTTCACATTGAACTGCCACGTGGTGATCAATATGATTTCCTTTTACCCATGCGTAAGCACCATGAACTTTTAAATTACGTGCTGCTTCTTTTCTAACACGTAAATAATCCTTGTACCCTTCGATAATTCCATCAACAATGCTTTCATTTAGCTCTTCTGACAAACAAAACTTTTTCATCAACAAACCAATCCCCTTTGCATTTTGTCGATAAAATCACAATAAAAAATGATTTTCTTTAATTATAATTAAAGTTTAAATGTATTAAAAGGATTATCTATTAAATATCCGAAATTTTATTGATTACCGTCTTTTTAAAGTTACTTGTGTGCTTTACTTTATAAATTGCTAGTCTCTTTTCCCATTTCACTAAACCTTCTTTTAACCAACTACCTGAACTGAATATAATATATTTTAATAAAGGCTCAATATATAATTTAATATTTGACCCATTCAAGGATGTAATAATTAAAGTAGATACACTACGCCCAGCTCTTTCAACTTCTAATAATGCAACTTCTTTTCCGTTCCTTAGTTTTACATATACCACTATATACTTCCTAGGGGTAACGCCATCATCTAATAACGCAAATGAACGCTCTCCTATGTCCGTTAATTCTCCAACATATGCATCCACACTTTCTACAAAATAAGTCATTGATAATTCATTTAATACTTCTATAAAATCCGCTAATTCACCATTAACATATGTATTTTGTAATGACTTAACTTCCAAACCTTTTAATATATTTGTTCCGCCAATATCACCCATTGAACTGCTATTAGCATCTGCTTTAACTGTCTTTTTTGTATTATCATCAATTCCGTCACGTTGTTTAGTTGAGACCGTTCTTTGTCTAGTGATTAATAGAGGATCTATGTACTAATGAGTTAAAGTGTCAGTTACTACCTCATCAAATTCATTTGTACGTCCATCAACTGTTGCATCAGCTTCATAATCACCTGAATTTGAAAGGGGGAGAATTATACGTTTTCTTGGCTCATTCGATTTTTCCTGACGAACAAGGCTAGGGTGACTAATCTCTAAATTAGAAATCTGTAGTTCTTTTTCTAGCATCGCTTTGATATTTAGAACTGTATATCCTGTTGCCATTTTTTTACACGTAGCCTAAGTTTAATTGATGTTTGAAATGGCCATTCAAACTTTATAGAGTTATTAAAATGAAAGTTACTAGACATATTCTCATATACTTTGCGAACGATATTGTTCATTAACAGCCAAACTAAATGATGCAAATACTCATTCTTTAAATACTTTGCATTATAAGAAGATGTGAAGTGTAATCGTAATAAATCTAAGCTCATATTGCTCTGTGAAATATAGTGGCAAAGAGTTCATTTCAAATAAGCAATTCAATAGAAATGCATTAGGTGCAATTATTCCTCTAAGTACTTCAATTAACGGTAGGTAGAAACGCTCTCCATTGTATTTGATAACGAAAGTTTGCGATGTTTCCGTATAGTTTGTTCCACGTATTGAATAGTTTTGTTCAAAATATCCAACGTAATTTGGATCTATTGTAATTATAATTTCTTCAGTTTGATTAGGTGCGATAGGTTTCGTAATAACTCCATCAACGTAATAATGCTGGATTATTAAAGGAGTTAATACGGTCCAATCAAATATTAACTTTTCAGTTGTATAATACCCATTAACTTTTCCACTAAAATAAACTGGCAGCACGACTTTTTTTTCGTATCTAAAAGGCGACCGATCCAATCTAATTTCACGCGTGCCCCTTTATCAAACGGCCAAGATATAAGCTTTATATCTTTGCTGTTCATCGATTCCACCTTCCTGTAAATATACCTCTAGTATTGGTCGAATTGTTTTAAAATCCTTTGGCTTTATTCCTGCTAACCTTTGAACACGCCATAATTTTACATCGCTCAATTCGCACTTCAGATTATCAATGATTTTACAGCACCGGCGAATTTGAAATTGTTGTACACTTTCCGTAATTTGCTCTAATAAACGCTTTGTAATAGGCAGCTTTTCTAAATGTCTTTCAAGAATGGCTAATATACCTAAACGTTTCCCTAGAAGAGATATCGTAATTCGAATAGGCTTTTCAGACGTCCACAATTGCTCATATAGCGTTTTAATTGCATTTGTTTTGGTAAGTTTTACGTAATTGCGTTCTACTTGATTGCGGATGCTTTTGCACAATCGTAATAAATTCACTTTATATAAATCTAGTTTTGATACTGTCATTGGAACCTTTTGCTGGTCCTGTTTGAACGATGGCTGTTCTAAATATTTTTTTACCGTTTTGGAATCTACACCTAACTCTCTTGCAATTGCTCGGATACTTATATTTTTCACGTGAAAGTTCGATTAATTTTTGATACCATACATGACCAAATTCTTTTACTCGCCCAATCTTGAATATGTCTGTCGATTGTTTTCTTGCATAAATAAGCATGTAAATGTGTCAATCAAATTTTTCGTTTTAGAATCCCTTGTTACGTCTACATCTTGAATGATGAACTGCTTATAATGAGATGAAGCCTTATTTAAACAAGGAAATGGACCATTACCAAACGCACCTCGATCTGTCGAAATAATTGGCAAATGCTCTACATCCAGTTGTAAAAAATGCAGTAGAAATAAATGACGTAGCGGATGTACATGACGTTTGGAATTACGCAGTAACACCTTCAGCCAATTGTATTCATATGTCTCATTTAATTCACTTTCATACAGTTGCAAAAAGCCCTTTGGAAAATGTGACTTAACCGCTTGATATAACTCCTTTTGTCGTACACCATTTGAAGCCGTTATTAAATTGCGCTCTCTTAATAACGATCGATACTTGGAGCTTATGATTTCTCTTGAAAGTTCATGTAAAGGTAATTGGAACAGTTGATATGCCTGCTTTGCTATTGTTACAGCTATATCCTTATATGGATCCGTTTCATAAATAGCCGTTAAATTCATATGCTTTAACTCAAATCTGACATATTGTATCCGACTATCTGTTGTAACTGGATATTTACGCAATGGCACTTCATGATGAGGGCAATAATTAATTCCTTGAAGCTGATGCTCTCTATGAACGTACGGTTCTCCGTATTGTGCATTGTCTGCCTTTGCACATTCAGCACAATAATATAAACCATCCTTTTTACAAACACTTCCCGCTATAATGCCAAGCCTTGTATATAATGCCTGTCCATCTTGTAATACATCCTGCAAAATTTCCTGCTGCCGATTTTTGGATAAAAACGAAGCATAATACAGATAAATCGTATGGTTGCCTAAAAGCGATTCCACCGAGTAATGTGGTCCTAGTTTTTCTGCTAAAACAGAAAAATAGCTACCAATCTCCACACTCGGTATCACACAACGACTGCCAAACAACTCTTCCAACGTATCTTTACAATCAAGATTCCCACTATAAAAGTGGTAACGCGCAATGGCTGAATACAACAATTCATTTGGATATGGGTTTGTGAAGAAAGGTAGCATTTAAATCCCCCCTTAAGTAAGTCAAAAAACACACTGTTCTCATCTACTAAATTCAGGGTAAATCATGCAATATAAACATCTAATCTAAATCTTTTTAAGAGAGGATATTAATATCGATACAAAAATATCATCTCAAATCATTCTAAAAGTAAAAAAGTTTTTATCCAGTTTGCAAATACATTTCTTAAAAGGGCCTTTGCCTTCATAAAATCGTTTTTACCTTCAAAGAATCTAGCATCTAAAGTATTGTTTATTTCCACATCGTATTCAAAGAAAGGAAACTCCCCAGAATGGAAATGTCCAGAGCGTACATTACCATATAAAAAATCTATAAAATCATTTTCAACATTAATTCCATAGAATCTAACAAACTCAGAAAAGCTTTTTCTTTCCACTTTAGATAAAGATTCTATAGCAGATACTAAATACGCTAAATGTGCTGTAGGGGAAAATCTATATATCGTTAATGATAAATTATATAATCTACAGGCGTTTCTGAAACAAATATAGGCTGTTCTATCCTTCTCTAAGAGGGAATCTATACTTTTGAAAAACTGCCCTATATAGCTTGGAATTTGTATACTATCCCCTGGATATCTGACTTCATTTAAATTATACTCATCTGATAAATCCTCTCTTTTCATTTGCACCTTATAAAGTCGATGTTTTTCAAAAATCCTATTTAAATTTTCAAAAGAACCTACTTTTTGAGTAATAACTTCGTTAGGATTAGTCAAATCAGAGTAATTAAGAAAGCCACTCATATTATTATTTACAGCGTCCTCTATGGTAGCTAAACCATAGAAATTATCCTTCACTACTAATTTTAAATCATGGTCAATAAATCCCGTTCTTAATCTTCTAGTTCTTAAATCTTTCTGGTTTTTCTCTATAAAATGATAGAATCCTGAACGAAAGTCTTCAATACCTACATCAAAAATAACAGCTAGATATGCACTTAGTTCTGAAGTCTTATTATATGCAATAGTCCTTGCTTTATCTATATTTCTTGCTTCTACTTCAATATCAAAATACAAAATATGCTCTGTTAACGGCTCGTCTCTATCACTCTCATATAATGGTCCAAATATAAATTTATTTTTACCATTTACTTTACATGATGATCTTAAACTTGAAGTATCATGCCAAACTCTATAATTCCTAATAGTAAATTTTTTTTTATTCCTATCGCGTAAATCAAAAAGTGCTCCTTTTATATGTTCTAGATAAAAATATTTCAAATCATACTCAGTAAGCTTTTCATCATCCAAAAGTGTTAATTGAATTTTTGAAAATTCATTTTCATCGAAAAATAACTCTAATTTTAATTTGTAATTACTTTCCCGGATATTTGCATCTATTACTGTTACCAAATGCCTTGTGGGCTTGCTAATATCAAGAGTTAGAGGATATTTACATTCGAATATTGTTAAATCCTGTATCTCATCCAAATAATTATGTTTTTTTAAATCCCAATTTAATTTTTCTTCAAAAATAATTTCCCTCATAAATCAAACTCCCTTATATCTATAAAATTTCCGAATAATTCTTTATATATCCTTTGTCCAATAAAGATTCATATGGATGTTTTTTCTGTTTCAATGCACCATTTCTTAAATCTAGCAGAGGTAGTATTTTATTCAATTTAACTACTTCTTTATTTTTTTCCCTTTGATTTAATTCCAACAACATTTGAATCACTTGAAGTTTCAAAGCGTTATACTCTAATTCAATAGTATTTGTTTGAACAATTTTATTAATCACTTTAGATATTTCTTTTGCAGAAATTGCATCAAATATCCCTAATGTTGTAACCTCCACAACCAAATTTTCAAACATATCTTGTCGTTTAAACTCTAGGCTATCCTGCCGCTCTTTCATCGCAGCCTTAATCTTACCTTCATACTGCGTGTTCCTCTTATGATTCATCATCAACTCATCCAAATTAATCATAATATCCTCGTACTTATACATAGCTGCAAAGTCATTGTTGCGAATGGCATTTAGCATTGGCTGGATAATTTTCATATCCTTCTTCGCTGTCTGCTTCAGCACTTTTGATGTGATAACTTCGTCTTCATTATTTTCATCAAATAGCGCTCGTTCCTGAGCTAGTATAAAGAGATTTACAGGGTAATACATTTAACCGTAAAATATCTCGGTCCACTGTTCGAAGGCGTCCTTTACGATTTTGAATGCCCCAGTTCCATAAATTAATTGGCGTCGGTACAACCCCGTCAGTAATCATTTCTTTTTCTATTGGGTATTTATCAATAATTTTATGGTTGTACTGCAAAACTAACGTAATGATTAACGCTGTAAACTCTTTTAAATTTAACGTAGCATCTAAACGATAATCTTGGTCTCCACGTTCTCGGTATTCCTTTTGAATAGCGCCAGGTGCTTTTTGCTTTACTTTGCCGTTAATCGTACAGAATTTATGCTCTACAATACCTTTCAAATCGCCTCGGTACGCTGTAGTGTTTTCAATTTTGATATTTAAATTTAAGAAGTCCTTCTACTGAATACCCTTCAAACTCACCTCGGTCTGCAATGATAATTTCAGGTAGGTGATAAGTCGGCCATTGTTCTTCTGCAATATCGATGCCATACTGCTTACAAAATTCTACTTTATCAGCGACCATATCATCTAAAGCCATCATAGCTCCCAGCCATGAAGGTCCTTCTAAGCCTACGTAGATACCTGTAATGATGCGTGAGTAAACATCAACAATGGCATAAATCACAGGTCTACCAATAATTCGATTTACATCAAAAGAACTCACCAAATATATGTCTGCTATCGTTGCATCAACTTGAAAGCGTGTGCCCGGTCCATTCGTTTCCACTTTAGAATTACTTAATAACGGACGATGCTTCAGCTCATACTCTTTTGCACTTTTACGAAATTCAATATCCTTCTTCGGATCTTCTAATTTCTTAAACCAATAATAAAACTGGTGGTAAGACGGAATGCGATTCGACTCCCAAATGCGATAGTGAATTTCTCCATTTTCTTTATAGCGGTCTGAATAAAAGTCCCGCAAAATAAACCCATACACGTCTTTTAAAGAATAGTTATTTGCTTTACGGTAGTATTTGTTTATCGCATGCTCAAATTGTGTTTTGATTTCATCGGTAATGTTAATACCGCTTCGATATTCACCGTTAATCGTCACTCTACGTGGACGTCCTATTTTTTCATCGTTTAGCTTTTTCGTTTTACCTCGACCACCGGAGTTTGCATAGTCGGGGAGCATCGCATTTTTATTCATGCCACGTTGCCAATAGCGACTGAGTAATTTTTTGACCTTTGTTTTACCTAAACCGCTCTGTGCTGTGATTTCTACAATTTTTGCTTCGCGTCCTTGTTTCTTTAAAATCTCGTTCATATTCGGAAGCAAATACTTTTCTACCGTTTCCCAATCTTCGTCACGCTTATTTTTTTGTACAGGTGTTAATTCGCTATCTGGAATTGCTCTAGCGAAGGGATCCGCTACAACAAGTAGCTGTCCTTGATTAAGCTCTAATTCCAAATGGCTATATAACTCTCTTTTTGGCATAGCACTCGTTGTATCAATGTTTACGACATATACATAGGATTCTTCAATTTCAATAACACGAATGCGCTGTGAGTCAGCTGTGTACTGCAATACTTAGTTAATATAAATCATCCGTACTTCACCTTCTTCAGCTTACTATCATCAATTAACTGAATGACAAGCGGTTGCTCTACGTTTAATGGCTCTAACATATCAATACGAAGCGTTTTAGTAGCGAGTAAATGATAAAATAGTGTCATACCACTGCCTAACGGCATATGCGTGTCCTTATCAAATTCATTTGTAATCGCTCTTATGCTTTCATTGTTAGTTAAAAAGCGTTGTAATAGGCCCATAGCTAAATCTTCTATGTGCTGAGAAATTAAATTTTGAAAAGCATCGTAATGCTCCAAGCTGTAATAATCATGAATACAGCTAATGTTTCTAGCCATTTCTTTCGGGATTTCTAGCTCCGTTACAATACCCCAATCAATTTGTCTTCTTTCCCAATACACACGTTCAATTTCAAATTTCTCAATGACACGCTCTTTTAACAGCTCGTCTTTCATTTTGATAGTTCTAGCAAGCTCAACTAATCCGTCACCTTTATCTACGGTTAATAAAAAATCCGTTGTCATAACAACTGGCTCATTTGTTTTAGCATCGGTAGGATGCTTAATACCTAGTTCATCTGCAATGACAATTGTTTCTTCTAAAGGTAATAAAGGAAATAGCTCTCGAATATCTACAATAAACTCAGAATATTCAGTTATATAAAAGTGGTTTCGTTCTAAATCTGATAAAAACTCGTGTTGCCTATTGGTTTTAATGCCTCTTAAACGTGTGGACCTTCCTAATGAGGAAACATCTTGAATGTTTAACCAAGGTTTATAATCGACACCTATACCAGACCCACGACCTCCTTTAATCCACTTTTCAATTTTAGAAGTTCTTGTTCGTTTGGACATAAAAAACACCCCTTTAGACAACTATAATCTAAAGGGGTGTTTCATCGCGACTTTATTTTAAACATCGCATCTTTTTTACAAACATCGTAACTTTATTTCAAATCTACAGTATCAAGGTTTTACTTTTATCTATTATTCAACTGTTACGCTCTTCGCCAAGTTTCTTGGCTTATCAACGTCACAGTCACGGTGTAAAGCCGCATAATAAGCAATCAATTGCAATGGTACAACAGAGATAAGAGGTGTTAATAATTCGTTTACTTCTGGAAGTACGAAACGGTCTTCTTCCGTTTCAAGTCCCTTCATCGAAATAATACATGCACTAGCTCCACGGGCAGCGACCTCTTTGACGTTACCGCGGATATTTAAGCTAACTAAGTCTTGCGTAACAAGAGCTACAACTGGTGTGCCATCTTCAATTAAGGCAATGGTTCCGTGCTTCAGCTCTCCACCAGCAAAACCTTCAGCTTGAATATAAGAAATTTCTTTCAGCTTTAGTGCGCCTTCTAAGCACACATAGTAATCCACTCCACGACCAATGAAGAAAGCGTTGCGAGTTGTCGTCATGTATTCCCATGCCATCGCTTCAAACTCTTCCTTAGAGTCCACTAAGCCTTCCATTGCGTTTGCAATGATACCTAGTTCTTTCACTAAGTTAAAGTCTAGCTCATAACCACGGTTGCTACCAACCACTTCGGAGAGAATGGCTAATACAGCAATTTGAGCTGTGTAAGCTTTCGTAGACGCAACCGCAATTTCAGGACCAGCATGTAGTAAGAGTGTGAAGTCCGCTTCCCGGGAAAGAGTAGATCCAGGAACGTTCGTAACGGTTAACGCCTTATGTCCTAATTCCTTAACTTGAACTAGTACAGCACGGCTGTCCGCTGTTTCACCACTTTGGGAAATAAAAATGAATAACGGCTTTTCTGAAAGGAGTGGAATATTGTAGCCGAATTCACTCGCAATATGAACCTCAACCGGAATCTTTGCCATTTTTTCAATTAACTGTTTCCCAACCAACCCAGCATGGTAGGAAGTACCCGCCGCAATAATATAAATTCTATCTGCAGCAGAAACTGCATCAACGATCTCCTGATCAACTGTTAATTGACCTTGGTCATTTTGATACATTTGGATAATTTTACGCATTACTGCAGGCTGTTCGTCGATTTCTTTTAACATATAGTGTGGGTAAGTTCCCTTTTCAATGTCACTAGCATCAAGCTCAGCTGTGTATGGATCGCGGCTCATGACTTCACCGGCTAAATTTTGAATTGTTACTGCGTCTTTCGTTACAATAACCATTTCTTTATCCATTAATTCAACATACTGATTTGTCACTTGAAGCATTGCCATCGCATCGCTGGCTACAACATTGAAATCTTCACCAAGTCCGACTAACAGAGGACTTTTATTTTTTGCTACATAAATAGTATCTGTGTTTTGGTTGTCTAAAAGAGCAAGTGCGTAAGAACCCTTTAAAAGTGTGAGCGTTTTGCGGAACGCTTCTTCTACTGTTAAGCCTTCGCTAACAAATAGTTCAATCATCAGTACGATTACTTCTGTATCCGTATCACTTTTTAAAGTAACATTCTGTAAATACTCGCGCTTTAAGATATCATAGTTTTCAATAACCCCATTATGAACAAGCGTGAAGCGGTCAGTTGTACTTTGGTGCGGGTGAGCATTTACTCTACTTGGCGCACCGTGGGTAGCCCAACGAGTATGACCAATTCCTGTATTGGCAGCAACGGTTGTGTCCACAACATCGCGTAAATCGGCAATACGTCCTTTTTCTTTAAAAACATGGACGCCGTTTTCATTCATAACCGCAATACCCGCAGAATCATACCCTCTATACTCCAGCTTCTCTAAGCCCTTTAACAGGATTTCCTTTGAATCTATGTTCCCTATATATCCAACAATACCGCACATAAATGTGTTTCCTCCTTGTTTAAGAAGGGGGCAAGCTGCTTTGGGGGCAGACTTGCCCCCTTATCTCTGTATTTTATTTTTTGAAAGGGTGTTTCCCTATCGTTCTTTGCGCATTCCTTTCTTTTTGTCCACTAGGTTACCCTGGTGTTTTGGAGAAAAGGATTTTCGGTTGTGCGTCAACAACCGGGAGGCATCCGCCGAAGTTTCGATAAACCTCCTCCTCGTCAACTAATCGACTCAGATTAGTTCAGGCGCTTTAACATGTTATGAACTTGACTACCCTCCTTTGGTTAATTATATGCAAAAAATCAAGGATAATCATATAACAGTTTTCCCTATAAGTCAATTGTTGAACAAATCAAAACTTACGGGAAGTTTTTCTAAAAGGTGTGTTAAACTTGACTGTTGATTTCCGCTCCAGGCGCTTGCTTTCCGCGGGGCGGGCGGTGAGCCTCCTCGGAGCTAAAGCTCCTGTGGGGTCTCACCTGTCCCGCTGCTCCCGCAGGAGTCAAGCGCCTTCCGCTCCAATCAACATTGCGTAAAAAGTCTACACTGAGCTTTAACACAGCCTTCTAAAAAAAGAGGAAAATGTTACCGCTTCCCGTTTACATTTATCCTCTAATAAAAAATATGCATAAGAGAGACCAAAGGTTCTCTTATGCATATGTTCTTTATTCCTCTTTTAAGCCCATTTCCTGACGGACGACTTCTGCAATGCTATTTACAAATGCCTGACAACTTTCTTCAGTTGGTGCTTCAACCATAACCCGAACTAATGGTTCAGTTCCTGAAGGACGAACCAGTACACGTCCGTTACCATTCATTTCAGCTTCCACGGCACTGATCACTTGTTTTACCTTTTCATTATCTGTTACATGATTTTTATCGGTAACTTTGATATTGACTAAAGCCTGAGGAAACTTTTTCATTTCAGCAGCAAGCTCTGAAAGTGGCTTTTCCGTTACCTTCATAATATTCACAAGCTGCAAGCCTGTTAATAATCCATCTCCAGTGGTGTTGTAATCAAGGAAAATGATATGTCCTGACTGCTCTCCACCAAGATTATAGCCCTTTTTCTTCATTTCTTCGACAACATAACGATCCCCAACCGCTGTCTGGGCGCTTTGGATATCATGTGCCTCTAGAGCCTTATAAAAACCAAGATTGCTCATCACTGTTGAAACAACCGTTCCATGCTTTAGGCGGCCTTGCTCTTTTAAATATTTCCCGCATATATACATGATTTGGTCACCATCAACAATCGTGCCATTTTCATCGATTGCGATCAAACGGTCGCCATCACCATCAAAGGCTAGACCAATATCTGCACCTTTTTCTCTTACAAATTTCGCCAAAGCCTCAGGGTGAGTAGAGCCTACCCCTTCATTAATATTTAATCCATTTGGGGATGCACCCATCGTCGATATATTAGCATCTAAATCAGCAAACAAGTATGTTGCTAATGAAGATGTCGCTCCGTGTGCACAGTCTAGTGCAACATGGATACCAGAAAAATCCTCATCTACCGTTTGTTTTAAATACTGAAGGTATTTTTGACCACCTTCGAAATAATCATTAACTTGTCCAAGATTGGCTCCAACAGGTCTTGGTAATTGGTCCTCTTCCAAATCTAATAATTCCTCAATTTCAGCTTCCTGCTCGTCAGAAAGCTTGAAGCCATCCGGTCCGAAAAATTTAATTCCGTTATCTGCTACCGGATTATGTGAGGCTGAAATCATAACCCCCGCCTGGGCACCAAGTGCTTTTGTTAAATAGGATACACCAGGAGTTGAAATAACACCTAACCTCATTACTTCCGCACCTATGGATAACAACCCGGCAACTAGCGCTCCCTCAAGCATATGGCCTGAAATTCGCGTATCTCTTCCAATTAAAACCTTTGGTCGATCTTTATCTTTTGTTAGCACGTAACCTCCGAATCGACCTAATCTAAACGCAAATTCCGGTGTCAATTCGCTGTTTGCCACTCCGCGAACACCATCGGTACCGAAATATTTTCCCATTATAACTATCGCTCCTTCATCATTTCCTATGATTTATACTCCATCTTTTTTAACGATTGTAATTTTCGCAAGATCCTTTTCTAATCTTAACGTGACGTTATTAGGACCATTTGCGGTAATTGGCACCTCATGTTCACCTTCACCTAAATTGGTAACATTTACCGAAACATCAAAATCTGCAGCCGTTAAACGCCTAACCGTTTCACTTGAGCCTGATATTGAAAAAGAAATTTTCCCATTCAATGGGTCCCTAAAAAGGATATCATAAGCTTCTCCCAGGCCCTCTGGTTTAATTGAGAAATTTGTAAGTGTTTTTTGTTCTAATTTGCTAACCTTAATCGTTGCCTTCACCACTTCTGGTGTTACTTTAGAAATCCCTTCAGGAACGATAACCGGCAGCGTAAGTACTGTTTCTTCCGTTATGGCTGATATATCAACCTCAACCCTTACACTTTCCGTTTCCTTTACTACGTCTTCTATACCGCTTATTTTGGCCTCTTTACTATCTAAAATAATACTATCAATAACAATGCCACTTTGTGCTGTTCCTTTTTGAATCACATTAATAGGTACTGTCTTATTCGTGTTTTTAACAGGAACGGTCACTTGTACTGTTTCAGGTTCAATCGTGACATTTAATTTGTTTAACTGCTGGTCAAACGCAAGTACTTTTGCATTTTTTGAAATCGTTTCTTGAACCGGTCCACTAACATCAACCGTTGCCTTTACATAGCTAATTTTCTGAATATCGCTTTTTGCACCTGTTATTTCAACCTTATTTGGTTTGACAACAGGTTGTTCAGCTACATATCCTTCATCAAGTAGATCTTGATTAAACTCCGCTTGTACTTTGAATTCCTTTGTTATTTTTTCCTGTACTGTTACTTTTGCAGATGTTGGTTTAATCGTTACCGTTAGTTTATCCGATATTTCTTTCACTTTAAATTTCACATTCTGGGTCCCAATCTTCGCATCGGTTAAATCAACGAATACTTCAAAATTTTTCAATGCTTTTGTTGATTGGACAATACTTTTTGGGCCTTCAATCGTAACATCTACAGTTTCAGGAACACCGGATACAACAAAGTTATCCGTGTCAAAATAACTTTTCACCGGCATGTTTTCAATTGTTTCAACATTTTGGCTGGAGGGAACATTCTCTTCTGTTCCCTTCTCTCCTGTCCCATCTGAAACAGAAGAAAATAGCAGGAATGCAAGAACTAAGGCAACACCTTTTATAAACCATGGATTATCCATAAATTTATCCATTTCTTTTTCCCCTCCAATTCCAACGAGCGGAAGAAGTTGGTTTTGTTTTATTTCTTGTTACCAATTCATTTTCTAATAAACTTTTAAATGCATCTAACTGAAGACCGCGATGTAATTCACCGTTTTTTGTTAATGATATATTACCCGTTTCTTCTGAAACAATAACGGTCACACTGTCTGTTACTTCACTAATACCCAGCGCTGCTCTATGACGTGTACCTAATTCCTTCGAAATAAATGGGCTCTCTGATAAAGGCAAATAACATGCAGCTGCTGCAACGATATTTTTTTGAATAATAACTGCACCATCATGTAATGGTGTATTTGGAATAAAAATATTGATTAGTAATTCCGATGAAATATTAGCATTTAAAGGAATCCCTGTTTCAATATAGTCACTCATTCCCGTCTCTCTTTCAATTGAGATTAGGGCTCCTATTCTCCGTTTGGCCATATAATCCGTTGCTTTAACAATCGCCTCAACTAACTTATCTTGATCATCTTCCTCTTGAATACCGCTTCTAGAGAAAAACTTGCCCCTTCCCAATTGCTCAAGGGCTCGCCGTAACTCGGGCTGAAAGATAATGATGATTGCTAGGAACCCCCATGTGATGATATTTCCCATGATCCAACTTAACGTATTGAATCCAAGGTTATCACTAATAAATTTCACTAGCAGGATGACAAAGATCCCTTTTAGTAGTTGAACAGCTTTTGTTCCTCTTATTAAATTAATTAATTTATATATGACGTACCAAACAAGGAGAATGTCAACAATATCGGCAAGTGAGCCCAATATATTAAAATTTCCAATCGACATGGTATTTCCCCCAACAGTTTAGTGGAAAGCAAAGTCCCCTTCATTTTACATAAATCAAATTTTTTTACACAGTCTCCTATGTCTATTGAAATGATTTAATTTGGATCTTTTATAAACAAAGGTATGGTATTCTTAGTGTTTAGATCTATGTAACTTTTTTATTATACCATATTTCGTAAAGCTATTATGATTCTTTGCTATATTAAGTCCGATAAGAGATATAGCTTAACATAGTATAATGAATTCTTAATCATTTTCATAGTAAGGAATGAAAAACAGTCACCCGTAAAGAGTGACTGCTACTAATGATCATTAGTATTAAAAACAGAAATCACCTTGTTATACGTTCGTTTCATTTGATACCATAGCCAATCAAATACCTTATTGACTTCTTCAATCTCGCCGGTAACATGACCTGCTGAAGCAAGATAATGATCCCCATTTATCACCGTAACGTCTCCTTGTACTTCCCCTTCGATTCTTAATTCTCCATTTCTAACAATCACATCGCCCTTTACAACTTTTCCCTCCGGTACAATTACCTTGTGATTTTGAACGACTAGGTTGGATTGGTTTGTAACAGAAAATTTGTGATCATTCTGCCAACTAGAAACTAAGCTTCCCGTCATTAGCACTAAAAACACGGATGCAGCTGTCATTAAAGGGTGAAGCTTCATCCAGCTTTGGAATCCTACTTTTCTTCTTACTGGAGGCAATTTAGCCATAACATTGACGGTAAAATTATCGGGTGCTTGTATTTGGGACGAACCTTGGATGAAGGTAACAGTTTTTTTAAGCTGCTGAAAATAGGCAAAACATTCACTGCAAGAATTTAAATGCTCAGTTAATTTCTTTTCATTATCAGGTGATAGTTCTTCATCAAAATACTCATGCATTAATTGGATTACTTCTTCTGTACATTTCACGGTTATCACCCTCCCATTAAACATAGCGTAATTGGTTCCGTAATGCTTCGCGCCCCCGATGAATTCTTGTTTTCACTGTCCCTAGCGGCATTTCGAGAATTTCACTAATCTCATTTAATGAAAGCTCTTCAATATACTTTAAAATAATCACCGTCCGATATTTATCCGGTAATTTTGATATTTCATGTTGAATTTGCGAGTGAACTTCCATACTTTCTAATTCATCTTCTGGTAAAACGGTTTCTGCAGGTATTTGTGAATACATGGTTAAACCTTCTGTTCCAGCTATTTCGGCATCTAAATAATAATCTGGCTTCTTTTTCCTTAGCCGGTCTATACAAAGATTTGTAGCAATTCGATAAAGCCATGTGGAAAATTTAAGTTTGATATTAAAGCTGGCAAGATTAACATAGGCTCGGATAAAAGCTTCTTGGGCAACATCTTCAGACTCGTGCTTATTTCCTAACATTCGATAGCATAACTGGTAAACCTTGTCCTTATATATATCAACAATTTCTTCAAAAGCGTTTTGATCGCCCTTTAATACTTGTTTTATCCGTTTCTTGACGATTTCTTCCATTCATTTACCTCCGCTCTATGCGGCTATACGATATACGAATCGATAGCGGAAAAGGTTTCATTTTTTTTCTACATTTTTTTACTTCCTTTATCTTAGCAAATCCACTCTAATAAGTTTAGCGTAATTAGCCAAATAAAAATAATTTCACTTCTCAACCAGCAAAAGAAAGCCGCCATGTTTTTTTAGGCAGCTTTAATCAAGTATTCAAAGGTACTAACAAATATTTTTATATACAGTATTTAAAGAAGTTTTTCGCCAAATAATGAACCCATTAACGAAACTGCAACAGTAGCAGTTTTATTTCTTTCATCCAGGATAGGATTTACCTCAACAAATTCGGCTGACGTAATAAAATCTGCTTCAGCCAGCATCTCCATGGCTAAATTACTTTCACGATAGCTGATTCCCCCAATTACCGGCGTCCCAACTCCTGGTGCATCATGTGGATCTAACCCATCTAAGTCAAGTGACAAATGAACTCCATCTGTTCGATCTTTTAAATAGGAGATGGTTTCCTCCATCACCTTCGTCATTCCTAAACGATCTACTTCATGCATGGTGTAGACTTTAATTCCTTTTTCTCGAATTAACTCTTTTTCTCCTTCATCTAATGCCCTAGCACCAACTATTACAATATTTTCTGGTTTAATTTTAGGAGAATAGCCCCCTAGCTCTGTAAGCAACGGATGACCGATACCTAAGCTTATGGCTAAAGGCATTCCATGAATATTTCCAGAAGGCGAGGTTTCTGCAGTATTTAAATCACCGTGGGCATCATACCAAATGACGCCTAAATTTTGATAGTGTTTTGCTACTCCTGTAAGCGTCCCGATCGCAATACTATGGTCCCCACCCAGTATAAGCGGAAAAGCTCCAGAGGCTACAACTTCATTTACTTTTTCAGCAAGCATGCAGCTTTTTTCGGCAACTAGTTCTAAATTCCTTAAATTTGTATCCTTCCGAATAACTACTTCCGGTCTTCCAATTGGAATATCACCAAGATCATCAACTATATATTGTAAGCTTTTCAGCCTTTCAATCATTCCAGCATATCTCATTGCACTTGGACCCATATCGACTCCTCGACGCAATTGACCTAAGTCCATAGGCATCCCGATTATCGAAATCTTCCTCATCACTCTTCCCCCCAGCATTCTTTATATTTTAACTGTTCAGAATTTAGTGTACCTTTTCATTTTACCCCCTTTCTTTTAAATGACTCAACTCAACAAAATTGTGTATATATATGCGAATTTACTTTTTATCAAAACTATACTTCGTAACTTTAAAAATAAAATATGACAAAAGCTTACCTGCAGAAAATGCAAAAAAATGCATAAAAAAACCTTAACCCGATTCGGTTAAGGCGTAAGATTTCTATGTAGTGTATGGTGGAGCCTAGCGGGATCGAACCGCTGACCTCCTGCGTGCAAGGCAGGCGCTCTCCCAGCTGAGCTAAGGCCCCATTATTTAAGCGGAAGACGGGATTCGAACCCGCGACCCCCACCTTGGCAAGGTGGTGTTCTACCACTGAACTACTTCCGCATAAAAATAGTTTATTATGTTCATTCCAAAAATGCCAATTGGATAAATAAAAAAAACCTGATATAGTATCAAGTTATTATGAGCCATGAAGGACTCGAACCTTCGACCCTCTGATTAAAAGTCAGATGCTCTACCGACTGAGCTAATGGCTCATCATATGGCTGGGCTAGCAGGATTCGAACCTACGAATGACGGAGTCAAAGTCCGTTGCCTTACCGCTTGGCTATAGCCCAATGATTTGACAATGTAACTAATATTCAAAATAAAAAGGACACTAGGTATCTTGTCCATTTTGATGAAAGTAATATTAGAATGGTGGAGGGGGACGGATTCGAACCGCCGAACCCTGAGGGAGCGGATTTACAGTCCGCCGCGTTTAGCCACTTCGCTACCCCTCCAAAAAAAATGGTGCCGGCTAGAGGACTTGAACCCCCAACCTACTGATTACAAGTCAGTTGCTCTACCAATTGAGCTAAACCGGCAAGATGGTGGAGGATGACGGGCTCGAACCGCCGACCCTCTGCTTGTAAGGCAGATGCTCTCCCAGCTGAGCTAATCCTCCACAAATGGTGACCCCTACGGGATTCGAACCCGTGTTACCGCCGTGAAAGGGCGGTGTCTTAACCGCTTGACCAAGGGGCCATTTTTTTAAGTTTTACAGAGAGCTTCCAACCGGGCTCGAACCGGTGACCTCTTCCTTACCATGGAAGTGCTCTACCTGCTGAGCTATGGAAGCATAATACCAAGCCCAAAGACTTTATGTTGAAATAAAGTTTGGCTCCGCAGGTAGGACTCGAACCTACGACCGATCGGTTAACAGCCGATTGCTCTACCACTGAGCTACTGCGGAATAATAAAATTTTGTAACTGCCCGGCAGCGTCCTACTCTCACAGGGGGAGAGCCCCCAACTACCATCGGCGCTGAGAAGCTTAACTTCCGTGTTCGGTATGGGAACGGGTGTGACCTTCTCGCTATCGCCACCAGACTATTTTATAAGACATTATTTATTATAATGACTTTTTTACATTTTGCAAGAGAAATTTTTCATTCTCTCAAAACTAGATAATGAAGAAGAAGTTGTAAAACGAGTTCACCTGGAACTTAATTT